>JAKSJQ010000005.1 GCA_024402115.1 Bacteroidales bacterium
ACTTCGGTGAGGTCGCGATATGTGACTACAGGCAGGTGGACAACGCCTGCGTGAACTGCCATATACACGGCCAGCAGCGCGGAGACCTTTCCATGTTCTACGTCCGCGGGCCCAAGGGCGGTGCGATCCTCAACCGCGGAGGAAAGCTCCGGAAGCTCAATCTCAAGGCCGAAGGAATGCTCTCCGGCACTGTCTATGGCGAACTCCACCCTTCCGGCAGATTCGGCGTTTTCTCGACCAACATCATCATCCCCGGGCTCCACGCGATGGCCGGAAAGAGGACCGAGGTGTATGATACCGCATCCGACCTCACCGTCGCAGATTTCGACAACAACAGAATGATCAACCAGGCCCATGTCTCACGTGCTGACAGGTTCGAGACCTTCCCATGCTTCTCGGCGGACGGAGAGTGGGTCTACTACTGCGTCGCCGACACCGTGGCAATCCCTAAGGACATCGAGAATCTCCGCTACCACCTCGTGCGCGTCGCTTTCGATGCGGAAACAGGAGAAATGGGTGAGCAGGTGGATACGATATGGAACGCAAACGTCCACAATGCCTCTGCATGCCATCCGAAGGCTTCTCCTGACGGCCGCTGGCTGATGTTCACCGTCGCGGATTACGGCACCTTCCCGATCAATCACAGCGAGAGTACGCTGAACATCGTGGACCTCAGGACGGGAGAGGTCTGCGCTCTCGACTCCATCCACGACGATGCGTCGGACACATTCCACAGCTGGTCTTCCGACGGCCGCTGGTTCGTGTTCGCGAGCAAGAGGGGCGATTCCCAGTTCAGCCGTGCATATTTCTGCCGACTGGACGAAGACGGCACTCCGACCAAGCCCTTCATGCTTCCGCAGAAGTCTTCGCGCTTCTACGAGAACAGCATGAAGTCATTCAATGTGCCTGACCTCGGACGCGGGAGCGTCGGCATCACTGCAGCTGACGCCGGCAGACTTTATGAGCAGGAAAGCGAACTTTTCAATTAACTTTGTCGAACAGATCAAAAAGCAGCGGAATGAAAAGATTCATATTGATGGCGGCATTCGTGATTCTCGCCGCAGTCTCATGTCAGAAGGACGTCGTGATCGACTATCCTCACGGTTGCATCTACAGGGCGAAACTCAATGTTCTTGATTCTGAACATCCGAACAAGACCTATCAGTCAGAGGTCACTTTCAGCCTCAGAGAGGACCGCTTCTCGATAAAGAACGAGTACACCGGCGAAAAGCTCTATGCGGAATACGAGATGGATGACCACACCGCACGCGACGACAAGGGCCAGCTGATGACCTTCTCCGACGACTGGAAGAGTTTCAAGTACAAGAACCTCACCTACTATCTCGAGGACTTTGTACCTGAACTGTACAACAGATACAAATAGGAAAGGCGTCAGTTCCTGACCATTTTCCAAGTCTCACGATCGATACTGATTCCGGCAGGCGTCAGTATCGATTCGTAGTCAATCTCGTCAGCAGTGTCGACATAATGCCTTATCATATCCAGTTTACCGCCAGCAATTTCCTCGGCCGCAGACCATAATTCCTCTTCGGTGAATCCTCTCCTGAGCTCCTTGTAGAACCTGTCGTAGAGAAGCTTCATCAGATCGTCAAGACTTCTCGTGCCTGAGGTCATGGTACGGATGCAGGCGTCGAAAAGGAATCCGATCACCGGACCCTTGACGTAGTAGGAGATGGTTGTGGCTGAGTGGTTTGCGTTGTTGTTGAAGAAATTCAGCCAGATGTCGTAGCTGCTCTCACGCATGCTCATGTGGAGCCTTCCCTCGGTCTTCTGGGTGCTTCGGATGTAGTCGGAAATGAAATCGAGATGCTCCTGGTCGGAGATTATGCCTGCCTTCATGAGAAGGTAGCTTTCGTAGTAGCAGGTGATGCCCTCGCTGAACCACAGACCGGTGGTGAAGTTCTCCCTGTCATAGTCGAAAGGACCTAGCTCGAGCGGTCTGATCGCCTTCACGTTGTAGTTGTGGAAGTACTCATGTGTGAGGAACATGAGCTCGTCAAGGTATTCTGCGCGGGTTGCGAAGTCCCAGTGGCCGGCGGTGTAGTCAGCCTGCGACGACTGGTGCTCGAGGCCTCCCCTTCCTTCGCCAAGAAGGATGAGGTGGTAGGATTCGTAAGGTGTCTCTCCGAAGATTTCCACAGCCTGGTCGACAGCCTTGAGGAAGTCTTCCGCCATCGGACTCTCCTCGAAGCCCTGAGGAGTCTCGAGGGCGAATTCATAGAGATGTCCTCCGTGCTCGACCTGCTTCACATATTGGTTTCCGAGAAGGAATGGAGAGTCGTAGAGTACATCGAAGTCAGGTGCTTCATATCTTCCATCAACATTCTCAAGAGAGGTGGAGATCCTGCTCCATTTTTCGGGGAGTTCGAATCCGACGCTGACCGGATGGTCTATGTCCCCGGCGACATGCATGAACACTCCATTGCCCGGAACGAAAGCCGCGTTCTCCTCCACCCTGCACTCGGCGACGGTGCGGAAATCGGAGAAGATCCTGTACCTGACATGGACTGTGTCGGCGGTCTCCACCACCCATGAGTTCTTGCCTTTCTTCTCCCAGTTGAGAGTATTGCCGTTCTGGTCGATGGCTTCGAAGCCGGTGAGATCCTTCGGATAGTCAATGATAATGTAATATCCCGGAGCCCATACAGGAAGTTTGAACTCTACCGTCTCCTGACGCTTCCCTGTCGGGATATATGTCATGTCGACGTCGATATATTTCTCCGGAATGTCGAACGACAGATCGTAGCTGATCTCGTATGACGGGTTTGCTTCACTCTGGGAACCTGCTCCCTTATGAGTGCATGCTGTCATGATGGCGAACGCGAGTATTGCGAATATGGACTTTTTCATGTGCCGTTTCACTTTTGTGGAGCGAAGATAACAATAATTATTTTCCCGTCCGCAAATAAAAGCCGGGAGCACCTCACGGCGGTCCCGGCCCTTTTCCCCTTTGCTGCTTGGACGAATGTCCTTTCAATCAGACGAATGTCCTCTGAATAAGAAATTGTATAAGCCTTTGGCTTTGAAAGCTGTGTGTCAGTTGTGCCTGCGCAGCGGCTCTGCGGTGCAATATTGACGCTCACCCATCTCTTCGTCCAGTTCATGGATCGCGAGCGCATCCTTACCTGCCCTTTCGAACTCCATGAGTTTCTGGGCTGCGTCGCATTCTTCCTCCACCTGTTCGTCGATAAACCACTGGAGCCGGCTCAGGGTCGCGTAGTCCCCCTCCTGCATAGCGAGAGTCACCAGGTCCGTCACCATTTCGGTGACCCTTCTCTCGTGTGCAAGCGTATCTTCGAACATCTCCTGCGGGTTGCTCCATTCCGATGGCACATCGGAGATGGGTTTGAGCGTCACCTTCGCTCCGCATTGCTGCATGTATGACTCGAGTATCCTCGCATGGTCCTGCTCCTCCATCCACTGTACGAAGAACCAGTTTGCGATGCCCTCCAGCGCCTTGTGGCTGGCGTCGAGCGACATTGCGAGGTATAGGTACGCCGACCAAAGCTCGGCGTTGATCTGCTCGTTGAGAGCATGGTTCATATTCTTTGAGATCATGGCGTAGAAATTTTGTGGTTAAAGTTCAATCCTCCAGAGCCCGTGCTTGTTGCAGTAGGCGTATGCTGCGACGGGCTTGTCCTCGCATACGCTGAAGTCGGCCTCCGCCGGGCCGTCGGCACTGAGATAGCGCAACTGCCCTCCATGCTCGGTTTCCAGGTAGATGAACATGATACGATGCTCCTTGGTCATAGGGTGCGGAGTGGCTCCGATCTTGACTCTGTAGGTGCATTTGTTCACATGCTCGATACATGGGAGATGGTGCTCGATGAGACTGTCTGAGGCCTCGGGAGCGAGCTCTTTCATTTCTCTTCCGCAACAGTCCGGATCAACTCCGCTGTCCAGAATTTTCGCGATGAGGTTTCCGCACATCGTGCATAAGTAGAATCTTGTTGCCATAAGCTTGAGTCTTAAATGTTTTGGTGCTGCAAAGGTAGAAGACGACTATTGACGGATTTAATTAAATTATTAGTATTTTTCTATTGCAGCTATTGGTAATTTCAATACATTTGCGGCATGGAACTAAGGCAGCTAAGATACTTCGTGACGGTAGCGCGCACCCTCAATTTTTCTGAGGCATCGCGCCGTCTCTTCATTACCCAGGGAACCCTTTCCCAGCAGATACGACAGCTCGAGGACGAGGCCGGCTCGAGACTTTTCGAACGCACCTCCCACAGCGTCGCGCTCACCGAGGCCGGAGAGGAACTCCTGCCCCTTGCGATAGCTACCCTGGAGGCTTCGGACGCATGTCTGGAAAGGATGAAGGAACTCCGCGGCTCTCTCACAGGTACGCTGAACATCGGCACCACCCAATCCTTCATAACGGTCGTGGGAGAAGCGGTGAAGAGCTTCATGAAGGAGCACCGCGACGTCAAGCTCAACGTCAGCGTCGACACCGCGGCTGACCTTCTGGAGAAGCTTCGCGACAGGGAGATTGACATGGCCCTGGCGTTCAGGTCCATCGAGAAGTTCGAGGACATCGAGTCCGAGGTGCTCTTCAAGACCAGTCTCTGCGTGGTGGTGAGGGGTGATCATCCGCTGGCTGCTCACGATTCGCTGCGTCTTTCCGACCTTGCCGGCCATGGGCTCATACTCCCCGGAAAGGGACTACAGTCGCGTCGCGCCGTTGATCGCTTCGTCGGCATCGATACGAGCGCCTTGGACGTCAGGGCCGAGTTCAATGACCCTGAGGCCATCATGGACATGGTCCAGAGCACAGGCCTCGCGACCATAGTCTCGCCTATCGCGGCATGCTACCGCCCAAAGCTCAGGACCATCCCTCTGGAGGGCGGAAAGTTCGTGATGACCGGCTGCGTACACCGTCTCAAGGAAGGCTATCGCAAGCACTCTTCCGAGGTCTTTCTCTCCGCCCTTCGCGATGCTGCTTCTCTCGAGCGAATCAGCGGCGGTCTCACTATGTGAGAAAGTGTTTGTATGATTCTAGGAATACCGGGATTTTCGCATATATTTGCGACCGTTATTTAACATTCTATAGCATAGATGCTTAAAAAGTTATTTTATGTCATAATTGCGCTGACTTTGGCCGTCTTGCCTTTGTCTGCGCAGAATTCCTCATCCAAGTCCAAGACCTCGTCTGTGACGCTGAGCTTGAAGGTCATTTCCGACGAGGACGGTGAGCCGGTCTTCGGAGCGGCATGCACCCTTCCGGAGTATGGACTTTTCGGACTCACGGACGATAAGGGAGTGGCTGTGATCAGCAAGGTTCCCGTTGGCAAGACCGAACTCCTGATCCAGCTTCTCGGATTCGAGGACCACAAGCAGGAAATCGAACTCACTGCGGACAGGACGCTCAACGTCAAACTCCTCGTCTCGTCACTTGCTCTCGAGCAGGTCGTCGTGACCGCGACCTCGAGCGCTGCAGGTTCGTCGACCAGTTCCAACATCGGTCGTATGGCCATCGACCATCTTCAGGCGACCAGCCTCAAGGATATCATGCAGCTTCTCCCAGGCCAGCTGATGACCAACAACGACATGACCTCGGAGGAGAAGGTGACCATCCGTACCCTTTCCAACTCAAGCGCGAACAACGCGTTCGGAACCTCGATCATGGTCGATGGAGTTCCGATTTCGGACAATACATCCATTTCCGACAAGGTCAGTGGTGCTTCCGGAGGTGCTGGTGTTGACCTCAGGCAGATCAGCGCGGACAACATCGAGTCCGTGGAGGTCATCCGAGGAATTCCTTCGGCCGAGTATGGCGACCTTACATCAGGAGCCGTGATCGTGAACACGAAGGCAGGCTATACTCCGTACGAGGTTAGGGCGAAGGTCAATCCGACGACTTTCAACACCTCACTCGGCAAGGGATGGAAATTCTCCAAGAAGGCAGGTAGCCTCAATGTCAACGCTGACTATGCGAGGGCTTCCGGCGATCCACGTAACAAGAGCCGCTCATTCGACCGAACCAGCGGTGGCATCACATACAGCAACACCATTGGACGCAACTGGTCCACCACGACGAAGTTCAACTTCAGCAGCATCGTGGACCTCAGGAAGGCTGATCCGGACCTTGCTGTAGAGGGTACCGAGACCGGTCAGAAACAATATACCCTCCGTTTCTCGCACAATGGAAGGCTTTCTCCGAACAGGAAGCTTTCAAGGTCGCTGAACTACTCTCTCGGATTCTCGATGAGCGAGTCGGATTCATGGACCTCGAGCATCGTGGCGACCGACGGTGGTATGCCAGTCATCAGTTCCTTGGTGAACGGTTACTACCAGGTTCCTTATATCACCGAATCCTACAGGGCTAAGGGCGGCACCGAGTCTCGTCCTATGAACTTCTACTCGAAGATAGGAAACGTGTTCACGGCGAACACCAGGCACGTGAGCCAGCGCTTCAACATGGGTGCTGAGTACAAATGGGAATCCAACAAGGCCAGGGGATATTACAACGAGGATGATTTCATGCCGCTGCGTCCGAACAGCAACGGCCGTCCGCGTCCATACTTCGATATACCTGCCCTGAACCAGATTTCCGCATATTTCGAGGACAACGTAAAGGTGGAGATCAGCAAGCACATGGAATTAAGGCTCCAGGCCGGCGTGCGCTTCGACATGCTTCAGCCGGGACGCACCGAGCAGGTGAGCTCAGTCTCCCCTCGCTTCAACGGATCGTTCAAGGTCACCGACTGGCTTACCTTCCGCGGAGGTTGGGGTATGAACAACAAGACCCCAGGACTCTCTCACCTCTATCCTGAGCCAAAGTACATGGACCGTGAGGCGGCGATCTATCTCCCTTCTGACGTGACCAAGAGGCTGGTGGTCTACAACACCCATATCACCGAGGTGGAGCGCAACAACTCCCTGAAGAACGCGACCAACAGCAAGACCGAGTTCGGCTTCGACATCAGCCTGAAGAACGGCATGAGCTTCTCTGTCGTGGCATATCAGGACTACATGAAGAACGGATTCGGCAACCTCACCGAGTACAGCACCTACTACTCGAACTATTACACTGCTGAGAAGGGTATCATCATCGACAAGGACGGCGTTCCTTCCGTGGACTGGGTCAATCCGGCGAGGGTCGACACTGTCTACACCACCAGCGGCCGCATCGGAAACACCCAGGCGAGCCTCGACCGTGGAGTCGAGTTTGACTTCAACCTGGGTCATATCAAGGCTATCAACACCTCCGTGATACTTTCCGGAGCGTATATGGAGAGCCAGACATGGACCACGGGACCGAACTTCTCGAACCCATCCGGAATACCGGCGAGCTCGGTGTATGCGCAGGGCGGATCGAACACTCCTCCGTTCAAGCTCCAGTACCCAAGCGGCCTTCAGCGGGACATCCACAGGACGTTCAGCACCAACCTTCGCCCCGTGTGCAACATCCCGAGGATGAAGATGGTAATCTCTGCATCGAACCAGTTCATCTTCTACCAGTACCAGCACAACACTAACCAGAAGAGCGACCCTATCGGTTGGCTCGACACGGATCTGAGCTGGCATCCAATCACCCAGGAGATGCTGGACAATCCGGATTACAGGATCAAGGGCATCCTGCTCTCTTCGCAGAGAAGGAATCCGGCGGACAGCAAGGCTGTGACCCAGCCACCGATCTGGCTCATGAACCTCAGGCTCACGAAGGACGTTTCACGAAACTTCGGTTTCTCGTTCTTTGCGAACAATGCCCTCTATTTCATGCCATACCAGTCAAGCTCATATTCGGGCACGCTCACGGAGAGGAACTCCGGAACTTTCTCCTTCGGAGTTGAACTGTACGTTAAGATATGATGAAGAAACTAGCAATATATACGGCGCTGCTTGTGTCCCTGTCCATTCTGGCAGGCTGCACGCGCGAGGCTCCGAGGGAGACCGACAGCTTCATGCTGACCTTCCTCATGCCCGAGGAGTGCAACGGCAACGCATTCTATTCGAACCAGACGGTCCGCATGAGCGGTGCCGCCGAATATGAGTTCGAGACCGACATCTGCGGAATGGTGAAGGTCGAGTCCGTGATTCCGGGCATCTATGACATCGTGACCAAGATGGAGATCTCCGGAGCACAGTATAAGGCCCTCCTCAAGGAGGATGCTCCTATCGAGGACAATGCCCGCGTACTGGTAGGCGTCTCGCTGATGAACCAGAAGATCTTCACGGCCGAGGATCTCGAGATCCAGCTCAGCGCTTCCGTGCTCAGGAGCCTGATGATCTCCAAGGTCTATTACTCCGGTACCCGTGACAACATGGACCGTACTTACACTACGGACTCTTACGTCGAGATCTTCAACAACTCTGACGAGGTTGCATACCTCGACGGCATGTACCTGGCTCTTGCGGAGTCCGTGTCCCCTGCTGCCTATCCTGCAAAGGACAATCCGGACTCGATCTATGCACGTCAGGTGTGCCGCTTCCCTGGCAGCGGACATGACCATCCTGTGGCTCCGGGCTCCAGCATCGTGATCGCGGCTCGCAGCGCGAGGAACCACCTCGAGAGCGCTCCAATTACAGTGGATCTCTCCGATGCTGACTTTGAGGTGAAACTCATCGAAGGCTCCGGCAACCCGGATGTCCCTATGCTTCCTCTGGTGCACAATTCGACCAACATCCAGTACCTGAACCTCATCAACGGAGGAATGAACGCGGTCTTCCTTTTCCAGACAGAGGAGGACGTGATGGGATGGCCTCTGGTCTACCAGCGTGGAAAGACTTCCGGAGAGCTCTTCATGAGAATACACAAGTCTGTGGTCATCGATGGCGTCGAGTGCCTCAAGAAACCGGCTCAGACAGCTCCGGACGTGAACACGAAGCGTCTGCAGTCGGACATCGACGCGGGATATATCGTGATTTCTTCAGTCAACGGATACACCCACGAGTCTGTCGAGAGGAAGGTTTCTCGTCAGGAGAACGGAAGATACTATCTCGAAGACACGAACAACAGCTCGGCGGATTTTGTCGTATGCACAGATCCGACCCCGCGCAAATATGACAAGGAGGGCCTGCTATGAGAAAGACTATGACTCTTTTGCTCGCAGCCTTCTGCAGCATGGCCTTCGGAGCTTTCACTGCTTTCGCGCAGAAGCCGGAAAAGAAAGCCGGAGAACCTTCCGAATACAGGAAGATGGAGCTCGAGGAGCTGTACCAGCAGTACTCCAGGACCAGGAACGCTGCCGGAATGGGACTCTCACAGCCTTCCAGCGGAAGCTTCACCACTCTCGGCGTGTTCACCCAGTCCGGGGATTACCACCTTGCCCAGGAAGGCAGCTCGGACATGGGCTTCGAGTTCTCTTCGATGCGCTATGACTCTTTCAGCGACAAGCTCTTCATGAAGGGATCATTCAGCTACACCCTCGACAAGGAGAAAGGACGGGCATGGTCCGACGTGATCGACCCATACTTCTCTAATCCATTCATCTACGGTTGTCAGGTCGCAAAGGACTATGGCAAGCATGACTGCGAGCTCGACTTCGACCTCTACACTGCCCCTCTCAGGGATATCGTCTCTGTCGGCCTTAAGGGAGAGTACCAGGTGAAGGATATCTACGGAAACCGTGACCCGCGTCCTAGGACAGGATATCTCAGGTATGAGATCATCCCATCGGTGCTCCTGAGCTTCGGCAAGCACCAAATTGGCCTCGATGCCGGATTCACCCACAGCAAGGAGAAGCTCCAGAACCTCACGACCATACAGTCCTACCCTAATCTCTGGTACTACAAGATGTCAGGTCTGGACCGTATCGACGGTGCCATCTCTGCGTACTCAGGATTCAAGCGCCAGTTCATCGCGAACGGCTTCGTCTCTGACCTCAGCTACTCCTACTCTTCGGACAAGATCGACTTCGTCCTCAACGGCGGAGTCGCAGGTGAAGTCTCGAATGCCTATGGCGATAAGAAGCAGTGTCCGGGAACATACAATAGCCTCACCTACGACGGCCTTGCGGAGATGATACTGAAGACCGACCAGTTCGCGTTCAAGCTCGCCCTCAAGGGCAGCATGGTTGACGGCGGTGCAGACGAGAATCTCCAGGAGCTCACCAGCGTCAAGGACCCTGTGACCGGTGCGACGACCGAGACCTGGGAGACCCTCTACACCTACGAGAACAGGTACATGCTCAAGAAATATGATGCTGGACTCGACATGGACATCTACGCTCTGCGCAGCGAGTCCGGCTACAAGTACAGCATCGGTGCCCAGGTGAGCTACAATGGCTTCCGCAAGGAGTGCTTCCTCCCATACTCGTCGTTCATGGTCGATGCGCTCTACGCTGAGCTCAGAGGCTCGTACAGGCTGGTGGAGAGGAACTCTCACAGGCTTGACCTCGAACTTGCGGCGAATACCATCGCTCCTCTCCGTTCGGAACTTGAGTGCGCGAAGAGCAATGTCTTTGTCGAGGAGGTTCTCGCTCCGGACCAGGTCTACTACGGGTCTCAGACGATATGCGGACGCGGAAGCCTCATCTACCACTTCCCTATGCGTCTTGGCAAGGCTGGCAGGGCTAACGGATATGTACGCCTCGAAGGAGAGTATCTTGCTTCGAAGAATGCCGGTAATCTTTACGAAATCGCCCTTACACTGGGCCTGTTCACATTCTAGACATGAAAAAGACCATAAGCATAATCATAGCCGCAGCGTCGCTGCTCTTCGCGTCCTGCCGTCAGCAGGAGGACACCAGGGTGTTCTCTCCGATGGTGGAGTTCGAGGGTACAGAGTATGTTGCCGCGGCTGAGGGACCGGGCGTCGACCTTACGCTCAGGCTCTCGCATCCTGCGCAGCTCGATTTCACCGTCGGCATAAGCCTCTCCGGTGATCTTGTGGAAGGCAGGCAGTTCTTTGTCGAATCGCATGAGATACCTGTCTCCAAGGGACAGGAAAGCATCAAGACCCACCTCTCGTTCGCCCAGGACGAGATCTGGAACGAAGAGTCTGACATACGTGTGACCCTTCTTCCTGGATTGCGTTATACCGTGGATCCTAACGGCAAGTGCATGACGACTGTCAAGGTAACCAAGGCCCAGACCCTTCCTGTGATTTCTGTCGTCTGCCTCGAGGAGAGGACAGTGACCAATCCTTTCTTCGCAGAGACTCTTCGTTTCGCGATTGAGACCAAGATAGCTCCTCGTGAGGACATAAGCGTGGACGTCGTGTTCGGAGACCTCGTCGCCGGCAGGGACTTCCTTCTCGACGGTTCTGAGGACGCAAGCGTCGCTTTGGCTGCGGGTCAGACCAGAGCCGAGTTCGAGGTCACCATCGTCCGCAGGGACGAGTCGGGAATTGACATGAATCTCGAGCTTGGCGTACAGACCAAGGCTGGGGTATATGTCGCGGCTGAAGGAACTCCGTGCATGATACGACTCTACGATCCTGTCGTGGACTTCAGCCCAATCCAGAAGACTGCGGCGCTGAACAATGGCATCGGACATCAGATCAGGCAGGCGGTCAGGTCTGCGGACGGCACATGGAACGGTAACACCGCGGCTGACTTCTACGTGCCGCAGACCGGCTCAAACTACCTCAGCTCGAACAGGAACCTGATGGATTCGCAGTGGCTTTGCAAGATCGTTTCTCCGGGCTCGAACGCGTTGCGACTCACCGAACTATTCCCGGATTTCGCATATCCGAAGGAACTCTGCATCGCCGATTATGCGGCGAACAGTACCGCGAGGAACTTCTCTGCCTGCGATTCTCTCTTCCGCTTCGTACTCGACTATGGCTCTACCAAACAGGGTGCGATCATGCTCGGAGAAAGGCGTGAACTCTACTGCTACATCGCGGAGCGAGCAGCATGGGAGGAGGGTGAGAATCCATACAAGGCATGGCAGCAGGATTCAAAGGCGACCAAGGGCGACATCGATGCGAGCACCTCGCCGTTGATCAAGGGAAAGGTCAGCGTCTTCATCGAGAAGATAGAGGGAAGATTCGACTTCACCGATGCTGCCGACACCATGGTCTTCTCCGTGTGGTACAGCAGTGACAGCCCGCATTTCATGCACGACGTGGACTTCGAGACCATCGCAGCTGAAAAGGATGGCGAATGCTGGAGAGTGGATTATAAGTTCTGGCCGCGATAAAAATTAAAATTTTTATAAAATTATTTATAAATTGCGGAATCTTTTGTGGTTATCGTAGAATGAAAAGATTTATCATATCCGCCATACTGCTCATCACGACCGCACTTGCTTTCGGTGCGGAAAGAATCAGGATGGACATTCCGGCTGACATGCTGGATACGGACTGCCTTTTCGGATCAAGGCTGGTGAGGGTCAGCAAGCCATCAAGCAAGGCCTATTCTGACGGCCAGATGAAGGAGCAGCCAGTGCTCGTGCGCCTCAGGAACGAGGGTAACGAGTACATCACCATGACCCAGATCGGACATACCGATTCTGAGGGTACAAGCTGGAAGACCAGGAACGATACCTTCGCTACCGAGCGCTTCCGCATCATCAGTATCAACGACGGCAGCTATACGGTCGACATGACCGAGTACCTCTCGAGCTACCCCCTTCTCGTTTCGGTCATCACTCCGAAGGACCTCAAGGGAAATGCTGCGAACTACGAGATCAGAAACAGCTCTAAGGGAGACGGCTACATCACCATGCTTCTGGACTATGCTTATCCGGACGCACTCCATGCCCGTGTCAACTATTTCTTCATGAAGCTTCGTCCGAACGCGCTTTCGTTCAATGGAGTTGACGGTGAGAAGGTCGGCTACGAGAGCCTTGAGTACAGGAACTCGAAGGGTGAGCGCAGCTACAAGCCATATCGCTGGGACCTCTCTGCTGGTCGCCAGATCGTTTTCTATGTGGACCGCGCCTTCCCTAAGGAGTGGTTCCCTTACATCAAAGAGGGTCTCGAGGACTGGAACAAGGCTTTCGAGGCTATTGGAATCCACTCACCTATCGTCGTCCTCCAGGAGACTGACGCCGTAGACAGGAATTCTCCGCTCGTTAACATGGTGAGGTTCGTGGACAGCAGCGAGGCCAATGCAAAGGGCCAGTGCTTCGTCGATCCTCGAAGCGGTGAGGTCCTCCAGGCAGACATACTCTGGTGGAAGGGTGCGCTCAAACTCATGTGCGACTGGCGCTATCTCCAGACAGGTGCTGCCGATCCTGCTGCAAGGCAGCTCGAATATCCGCTCGAGATGATCGGTCCTATGATCAGGCATGCCATGAGTCATGAGATGGGTCATGTGCTCGGACTCAGTCACAATATGGGAGGTTCTTGGGCATATACTCCTGAGCAGCTCAAGAGCCCTGAGTTCACTGCAGTGTATGGCACTACGGCTTCGATCATGGACTATGCTCGCTACAACCATATCGCGACTCCAGCTGACGTCGAGGCTGGAGTGAACATGCTTCCGCCAAGGCTCGGTCCGTACGACATGTACGCGATCGCGGCGGGCTATTCGAAGGAGGATGCTGCTCCGGGAGAGTATTGCTTCTTCTCCCCTTTCATCTCTGCTGCCATCTCTCCGGATCCGTCATCGCAGGCTGAGACCCTCGGCAACGATGTCATCAAGTCGTCCGACAAGGGACTCTACAACTGTCTGCAGCTTCTTCTTAGCGACGGTCTCACGAAGGAACGCGTGGATCTTATCCAGAAGCAGTATTACAAGTACATCCACCTTGCCCTCTCAAACCTCGGCGGTACGGTACACGGAGTACCGGTCAATCTCGTTAAGCAGATACAGACCCTGAACTTCATCTTCCGTGGTCTAGAGGATTGCCCTCAGGCAATTTACGATAAGGATGCTGAGAAACAGATTCTCAATGAGCTCAACGGCAAGTTCATTCCGAAGAGAATCACCGACAACAACGGACCGAAGGCTCTCAAGGCTTACCAGAAGGTCCTCAAGTACAGAAAGAAAAAATTCACCAACAAATAACAAAGTAATATGTTCAACATCTCAAAGACCATCAAGGCAGCAGCCATGATTGCTGTGTGCCTTGTAAGCTTCTCATGTAACAAGAATGAGGTTACAGAGCTCAAGCTTTCGGACAGCGTCGCAAATTTCGACGCAGCGGCTTCATTAAAGAACATCACTGTAAAAAGCAACGTCAATTGGACTGCTACCAGCGATGCAACCTGGCTCGAGGCTGTTGCATCAAACGGCACGCTCACTCTTAACGCGAGTGCAAATACTTCTTTCGACGCTCGTAATGCAACCGTTACCGTAAAGGCTAACGAACTCACCGAGACCGTAAAGGTAACTCAGCTCGGTATGGCACCAGCTATCGCAGTCAATCCTGAGACCGTAGCGGTCGATGCAGGTTGCGGCAGCTATAAGGTAGAGGTTACATCTAACGCTCAGTGGGAGTATGCTTTCGACGAGGAGGCATGCGACTGGATCGCTATCACTCTCGACAGGGATATCGAGGGCTACAACGCCAACATGTGGATCGACGTAAACGAGAACTTCTATCTCGAGGCTAGGTCAGTCGTTATCACCGTTACCGAGAAGCAGGGTGGCAATTCTAAGACCATCACCGTAGCTCAGGAGGCTTCTGCTCCTTCACACTTCACCGATTCTCTTGCACTCGTTGCCATGTACAACGCATCTAACGGTGCCAAGTGGGCAAAGGACAACTGGGACCTCACCAAGCCAATCAACGAGTGGCCTAAGGTTACTGTAAATGAGGACGGCCGTGTGACCAAGATCAACCTCGGTACCAAGACCATCACTGAGGCAGCATGGGAGATCCCTGCAGAAATCGGTACACTCACCGAGCTCACCGAGCTCGTTCTCGGTTCTAACATGGTTACCGGCGAGTTCCCTGAGTGCCTCTATGAGCTCAAGAACATCGTCAAGCTCAACCTCCCTACCAACACCATCTCAGGTTCTTTCTCAGCCAAGATGGCAAACTGGACCAAGCTTGATGAGTTCAGCCTCCTCAACAATGTTGACTTCGGCGGTGCCATCCCTGCAGAGATCGGCGAGTGCGCTGACCTCCGTCTCCTCAACCTCAACGGTACCTCTGTATCAGGCGCTATCCCTGCAGAGCTTGCAAAGTGCCAGAAGCTTCAGTTCTTCATGTGCTTCAAGACCAAGCTTTCAGGCGAGCTCCCTGACATCTGGGACAAGTTCCCTGATCTCAGGACCATCCAGCTCTACCAGTGCGAGGGCCTTACCGGCAATCTTCCTGAGTCTCTCGGCCGCCTCAAGTCATCCGCTGCCACTGTCAGCCTCCAGATGTATGGCTGCAACTTCACCGGCAACATCCCTGAGTCATTCAGCGAGCTTCCTGCAGGCGCAAAGCAGCTCCGTCTCCAGGGCAACAAGATGCAGGGTGTCATCCCTGCAGCTGTCCAGGCACATGCAAACTGGGCTAAGTGGGAGCCTGAGAAGTATCTCTTCCCTCAGCAGGAGGGTTATGGCCTCAGCGCAGAGTAATCTTCTAGGCTAAATATTGCTAAAAGGGCAGTGACATCGGGTCGCTGCCCTTTTCTGTTTGCTTTGTGGGGACTATTTCGTACTTTTGGAAAGTATTAAAGGTATTAGAATTGAAATTATGGCAAAGTTGTTCTCATATATCGCAGCGTCGCTGCTTTTGCTTGCGGCTACTCCGCTAATGGCGCAAGTCTATCCGTCAGCAGTTTTTTCAGTCGATGGAGCAATGTCGGCAGAAGATCCGACGTCCGTCGAGAGCACGATGCCAACCATATCAGTGCCATCTGCAGTGATGACCAGTCCAAGCCAGATCATGCAGCAGCTGGACTACCCCATCGACGAGGCGTTCTCTGTTACGCCTGAACTCCTGAAGGCACGCAATCAGCTGCATGCAGGAAAGGTGATGCTCATCGCGGCCGGCGCACTCACTGCCGCTTCTGCCGGCATGTACGCTTGTGCCTGGTATGCGATGGGAGAAGGAGGAGTGCTTCCGACCACGCTCTCTGTCGCCGGAATCACCGGAATAAGCGCATCTCTCATCCTCTATGTGACCGGATCGGTCATGTATGTGAAAGGAAGGAAAACCGTTCTCAGGGCGACTCCGGGCGGCATAGCGCTGAATTTCTAACTTTTTTGCATTTTTTCTGACTGTCCATGCAAGATTTCCGCTGATCGCGGTCTTTATATGCAGGACAAACGTTAAAACATATAAGATATGAAGACAGGAAGACTTATTTCATTTGCGCTCATCTGCGCAGCGGCAATGGTTTCGCTCCAGTCATGTCTCAAGGACAATGGCAGCGACCGTATAATCCCGGCACTCGTGACCATCGACTCGAACGAGGCTGGCACCACTTTCCAGCTCAATGACTCCACCGTCATCAAGCCAACCAACATCAAGGCCAACCTCTATAAGGGCAGGTCGGTGAGGGCTCTCGTGAACTTCTCCGTGGACGACGTCAATGTCCTTGACAGACCTGAGTTCGAGGCGAAGATCTTCACCATCGACACCATCCGCACCAAGAAGTCGGTTCCGGATCTCGGCGAGCTCAATGACAAGGAGTATGGAAACGACAAGATCGAGATCGTCAACGACTGGGTCAGCATCGGAGAGGACGGCTATCTCACACTCAGGATCCGTACATGGAGGTATGACGCGAACAAGGTGCACTATGTGAACCTCGTGCGCATCGAGAACGAGAAGGACGGTGACAAGGAGTACACCTTCGAGCTCCGTCACGACGCATGCGGCGATCTTCCAAGCGTCCAGGCTGACGGCATCATGGCGTTCGACCTCAATGAACTCGCACCGGAGGACAGGTCACCTGTGACACTCCATCTCAAGTGGCGCGGCTTCGTGGAGGACAAGAGCGCGAACGTCAGACTCACCTTCAGGAAGAAATAGGCAGCCCGGATGGCTTCAGATGTCAGGAATATTCAGCAGATACAGAAATGAAGAAACGCGGATCCTCGAACTCTTCAGAGACGGGGATCCTGCTGCTTCACGCGCACTCTACGATGCGTATGCGGGCTATCTGACTGCAGTCTGCTCGAGATATCTGGACAATGACGCGGATGTCGAGGACGTGCTCCAGGAAAGCTTCATGGCCATCTTCGAAGCCGTCCCCGACTTCGAATACAGAGGCAGGGGCTCGCTGAAGTCATGGATGGCCAGGATTGTGGTCAACCGTGCGCTCAAGCACCTGCGGGACTCACGGCGCATCGTATTCACAGACATCGGCGACATCGACCTGCCGGAGGAGCCGGACACCGAGTCTATCCCGCCCGGGGTGATACATGCCCTCATCCGGCGGCTGCCGGACGGCTACCGAACAATCTTCAACCTCTATGTCATAGAGGAACGCAGCCACCGCGAGATCGCGAAGCTGCTCGGGATCACGGAGAGCACCTCCGCATCCCAGCTCCACAGAGCGAAGGCCATGCTGGCCGCAATGATCAAGGATTACCAGAACGGAAAACGATGAAAGACTGGCTCAACGACATACACGACAAACTCGGGGACTTCGAGACGAAGGCTCCCGAGGGCCTCTGGGCAAAGATCGCGGCCGGTCAGCCAGCTTCTGCAGGAAAGGCTGGATCATCAGTACATGACGATCAAGCCGACAAGGTGACACCGCTGTATTTCTGGGGCAGGCGCATCGCCGCTGCAGGCGCTGCGGCCGCTGCCGTTTTTGCAGGCGTGCTTCTGTTCCGCAACTATCATTCAACCGGGCAGCCTGAAATGATTGCTGACGCACAGGGACCATCATCGCAGCAGGAGAACGTCATCCGTGACATTCCGTCCGATGATGTCCCGTCAGCCGCTGATGAAGTTCTAACGGATTCTGAAGAAGTCATCATGGACAGGACAGAATCCCGCACGCCGCGTCTGGTAACGACGCCTGCAGACGAAGGATTCACAGCTCCGATTGACGATGACGGCCATGATGCCGGGGCGGTCGATTCAAAGCTGATCAATGACAAGACCATCGCTGAGGGCCGCACGGTAGATGCCGGCAGCGAAGTCCGCTCACGCCAGGAGGACGGTCTTGACGATGCTCAGACAGCGGGAGACGGCAGTGTTGACCTCGGCAGCGGACGTGAAAGAAGGAACGGTGCCGCAAAGCGTGTCCGCGACGGAATGGGACGCAGCCGCGGTGCGGTTTCGATAGGGATCATCAACTCGTATGGCACCCAGAGCGCAAGCACGCTTGCATTCGCCGGTCCGGCCATGGCGGTTGCAGGACCTTCGAACGACGCCGTGTGGGATGACGGCCCGATGCTCGGAATGACCCTCTTCGATGCCAGAGTCGGCGAGGCGAAATACACCCACCGCATGCCGGTTAGAGTCGGAGTGACTCTCGACTGGCAGCTGGCCGAGAGGTGGTTCATCGAGAGCGGCCTCACCTATACCAGGCTCAACTCCAGCATACGTCATGGCGACGACGAGAACTACACCGGCGCCACCCAGAAGCTCGACTATATCGGCATACCTCTGAACCTCAAGTTCAAGGCTTTCGGCACTCCGAGATTCGGACTCTATGCCTCTGCCGGTATGAACATGGACAAGTGCGTGGCGGCGAGCAGGAGCGCAAGCTACCGCTTCTCGACGGCTGGCGGCACTGAGAGCGGAAGCCTCGGTACCGAGAAGTACGACGAGCGTCCTTTCCAGCTGTCCGCCAACCTCGCCATGGGTGCGGCATACCTCATCTCACCGCTCATCAGCATCTATGTGGAGCCGGGAATGAGCTGGTATTTCGACGACAGGAGCTCGCTCGACACGATCTACAAGGAGCGGCCGCTGAACTTCAGCATGAACCTCGGACTCCGATTCACCCTCACCCGAGGCAGGTAGAGGCACATCCGAACCGAATTCTCTTATGAACGTCACTGAAAGGTGGCGTTTTTTTGTTAGATTTGTACATAGCTGATAACTGACCACACTTATGAGACACACTCTCCTTTCATGGCTGACTGCGACGGCTCTGATCGCAGCGTCAAGCCTGTTTTCACATCCTGCGCATGCACAAGGCAACACAGTCCTGCCTGAAGCTGAGATACACGGATATCTGTTCGCACACCGCTCCGCCCACGGCGGCTGGCCTGCGTTCGCGACCTCTCCCGACGGAGTGCATTTCCACGACATGCTCTGCGGAGACTCCATATTTTCCACGGACGACAAGGGAGAGTACGGGAATGTGAGCTATGTCTATATCTGCCGCACCCATGAGGGCGACGGATACATACTCCTCACCACCAATGCCGACGGAAGCGTCTGCGTCCAGCTCAGCTCCGACCTCATCTCGTGGACAGAGGTGCAGGAACTTGCCCTCAGGGGCGTTCGCAGCGCGAGGATGGTCTGGGATCAGGCATCCGGCTCTTATCTTCTCTATTACGCGGAAAAGGAGCGTGGAAGGCTTCTCGGAAACAGACTTTCGATCATGAGTTCGTCGCTTGACCCGGTACCTGTAGTATCACTGAGTGATTCGGAGATACTTGCGGACTGGGACGTGGAGATTCTCGATGCCGAACTGGAGTGTATCGAGGACGGGAGCGTCGTCCTCCTTGCCAAGGTCGATGACCGTAGTGCCGGCTTCCTGCGCGCTTCCACCAGCAACCTCAGAGGACCATGGACCAAGCCTTCGGAGAGCTTCGTGATCGAGGATGACGACTATTGCCGCGAGATCAGCGCATTCAAGGTCGCGGACCAGAAGGGATGGTCATTCGGATATGTGAATACGACCAAGGGCGGATACAGGCTCTGCCAGTCGGACGATGCGATGGACCGTTTCTTCGCGCCGAAGAACATCGAGGGCATCTACGGACCGGACGCCGGCTCCTTCCTGGCGCTGAACGAGGAAGAATATCAGAGGATACAGGCATGGGCGGACGCGGAGGAAGCGAAGCACCTCGCACCGAACGTGAAGAATCCCGTGTTCCCGGGCCTTCATGCCGATCCGGAGGTGCTCTACAGCATCCAGACGGGCAAATACTACATCTACCCTACCACCGACGGCGCATATGCATGGCACAGCTATGACTTCCACTGCTTCTCTTCCGAGGATCTCGTGAACTGGAAGGACGAGGGCGTGATACTCGACCTCCGCGACCTTGAATGGGGCGACAGGGAGTACGCATGGGCTCCGTGCATCATCGAGAAACCAGTCTTCGGCGGATTCAAGTACTACTTCTACTTCGTGCATCACGGCACCATCGGCGTAGCCGTCGCTGACCAGCCGGAAGGCCCGTTCAAGGATGTGCTCGGAAAGGCCCTACTCACCCAGGAGGAGATCCATGCGCCGAACCAGATCATCGATCCGGACGTATTCCGCGACCGTGCGACCGGGAAGTACTATCTCTATTGGGGTAATTCCTACCTCTGGATGGCAGAGCTCGCACCGGACATGATTTCCCTTGTTCCCGGTACCATGCATGAGCTCATCCCGCGCTCGAAGATCGGCGAGTATCACTATCTCGAGGGCACCTACGTCTTCGAGCGCAAGGGCCTCTACTACTTCATGTGGTCGGAGAACATCACCCGCTCGTCATACTACCGCGTCCGCTACCTCATCTCGGACTCTCCCACCGAGTTCGTCAGGAACGGCCGTCCGGCTAAGGTCGAGGATACAATCGTGATCCAGCAGGACCCTTCGAAGCAGATCTTCGGCACCGGCCACCATTCGGTGATCTGCAAGCCCGGCACCGATGAATGGTACATCGTCTACCACCGTTTCAACCGTCCGGGAGGCGTTAAGCTCGGTCTTTCCGGCGGATATAACCGCGAGATCTGCATCGACCGTCTCGAATTCAACGAGGACGGCACGATCAAGCCAGTGATCCCAAGTCTTTAGGAAATCAGATACACTTAAACCATACATCAGCATGAAACGCATTCTTTCGTCAATGCTAGCAGCTGCGGCCCTTGTATGCAGCTGCTCTGAGCCCGGAATCAAGACCGAGCCCGTCAATCCGCCAACCATGGGCTGGAGCTCATGGAACTGCTTCCTCGTGAACATCTCCGAGGACATTATCAACCGCCATGCAGACCTTCTCGTCTCCACGGGACTCTCAGAGCATGGCTATGACCACATCAACATCGATGACGGTTTCTTCGGACACCGCGACTCCCTTGGCTATATGACTGCGCATGAGGAGAGGTTTCCTAATGGCCTCAGAGGCGTCGCAGACCACATTCACAGCCTCGGTCTCAAGGCAGGAATCTATTCCGACGCCGGAAACAATACCTGTGGATCAAGATGGAACGGCGATGTGAACGGTGTCGGTGCAGGACTCTGGCAGCATGAGGTGCGCGATGCTGAGCGCTATTTCAATGACTGGAACTTCGATTTCATCAAGATCGACTACTGCGGCGGCAGCGGTCTCGGTCTGAACGAGCATGATCAGTACCTCAGGATACGACACGCCATCGACAGCGTCGCCAACCATCCTATCGAGGTCAATATCTGCCGCTGGGCCTTCCCTGGCACTTGGGTGGGCGAAGCCGGAGACTCTTGGAGAATCAGCGGCGACGTACGTCCTTTCTGGGGTAGTATCAAGAGCACCATCGAGCGGAATATGTACCTTTCTGCATATGCCGGAGGCGGTCGCTACAACGATATGGACATGCTCATCGTAGGATATGCGAACAAGCCGTCTCCACTTCTCGAGGACTGCTACGGCGTGCCTTTCAACGAGGAAGAGACGCATTTCGGAATGTGGTGCATCATGAGCTCCCCTCTTCTTCTTGGCTGTGACCTCGGCTACATTCCTGAGGAGACCATGAAGATAATCACTAATGATGAACTCATCGCACTCGACCAGGACCCGCTCGGACTTCAGGCTTACGTCGTCCAGCATGATGGCGAGGGTTATGTATTCGCAAAGGATATCGAGTTGCTCCGTGGTAAGACCAGGGCTGTCGCTCTCTATAACCCTTCAGAGGAAGAGATAAGCTTCGAGGTTCCTCTCGAGACTCTTGAGTTCGCCGGTTCTGTATCAGTACGCGACCTGAACCGTCATGAGGAGCTCGGTACCATGGATTGCATACGTCTCTCTGTGCCTGCACACGGTGCAAGAATACTCAAGATCACCGGAAAGAAGAGGATCGATCCTAGCGTATACGAGGCTGAGTGGGCATTCATTCCTTCATACAGCGCAATCACACGTAGCACTAGGCCTATGCCTCTCGACGGCGCTTCCGGTCAGGTCGCTGTCCCATATCTTGGCGGTTCCCAGGACAATTGCCTTATCTGGAATAACGTCTATTCGACCCGTGGCGGCAAGCACGAACTCAGTATCCGTTACCAGAGTGACGAGGTCAGAACTCTAGAGGTGGAGGTCAACGGTTCGAAGGAGACTGTACTCCTCCCTGCAAGCGCAGATTTCAAGGAATATGCACTCCCAGTTACCCTCAAGGCCGGATTCAATGTAGTCCGCATGGGTAATGACACTGAGGAGGCTCCAGTGGTAGACTGCTTCAGAGTTTTGTAAAGAGTTGAATATCAATGACATACTAAGCGGACGGCTCCCCCGGAAAGAGGAGCCGTCCGTTCGTTATGTCGCTGAGAATCAGCTATTTAGTTTCTCCGAAGACGTAGTCCTTGCCAGGAAGGACAGCGTTGAGGATGATGCCGGCGAGGGCGGCAACTGCGAGGCCGGAGAGCTTGATGGCGCCTGCGCCGACCGAGCCTGGACCGTACTGGATACCGATCGCGAGCACGAGGATGAGGGCCGCGATGATCACGTTGCGCGATGCGGTGAAGTCGACCTTGTTCTCGACCATGTTCCTGACACCGACTGCCGAGATCATTCCGTAGAGCACGAGAGACACGCCGCCGACGGTAGCCGATGGCATGGTGCTGACTGCGGTCGCGAACTTAGGACAGAATGAAAGGATGATGGCGAATACGGCTGCCATGCGGATTACCTTTGGGTCGAATACCTGGGTGATGTTGAGCACGCCGGTGTTCTCTCCGTAGGTGGTGTTCGCAGGAGCACCGAACATAGACGCGAGTGCGGTTGCGATACCGTCGCCCATGAGTGTCCTGTGGAGACCAGGGTCGGTGAGGTAGTCCTTGCCGGTGGTAGAAGAGATTGCGCACATGTCGCCGATGTGCTCCACCATGGTGGCGAGAGAGATCGGAAGGATGGTGATGATCGCGGTCACGACGAGACCCCAGTTAGGTGCCTTGAATACGCTGATTGCGGTGTTCTGCATCTGGAATGGGAAACCTATCCATGCAGCTTCCTTCACCGGAGCAAAGTCGACAGCGCCGAAGCAGCATGCGACGATATATGAGCCTACGGCACCGAGGAGGATAGGAATGATCTTGATCATGCCCTTACCCCAGATGTTGGTGACGATGATGATTGCGATGGCTGAGAGAGCGATCCACCAATTCGCGCTGCAGTTTGTCACAGCCGAGCCGGAGAGGGTGAGGCCGATGGCGATGATGATAGGGCCGGTTACGACAGGTGGGAAGAAGCTCATGACCTTGCTTGTTCCGAAGACCTTGATGAGGCCGGCGAGGATGAAGTACATCAGGCCTGCGCAGAACACACCGATGCAGGCGTAAGGGAGCGACTGGGCCATGGTCAGGCCGTAGTCAGAGTCGGCGATGGCAACGACGGCTGCGTATCCTCCGATGAATGCGAAGGACGAGCCGAGGAAGGCAGGCACCTTGAACTTGGTCAGGGCATGGAAGAGAAGGGTTCCGAGTCCGGCAAAGAGGAGGGTCGCGGACATCGAAAGTCCGGTTAGCATAGGTACGAGCACTGTGGCGCCGAACATCGCGAAGAGGTGCTGGACGCCGAGCACTGTCATCTTTGGAATACCGAGCGAGCGTGCATCCCAGATGGGCTGGTTCTGTTGATTTGCCATGATGTTTATGATTAGTTGTTACTTGTTGTTCCCGTTATTTCCGTCATGATGGCCGCAGCGCATCATTCCGGCTCAGTACTCCAGGGCCTCGAGGTAGAACTCGCGTCTGAGCTCGCTGCTGACCGGGCAGTATGTTATCCTGAATTCGAAGCTTATGTCGTCGTCGAGGTTGCATGCGTAGAGGCCGCCGGCCTCGGAGAGGAAAAGGCGTCTGTACCTGACCTCGTTGTCCTTCTGAAGGTTCATGATGTAGCGGACAGTCTTGTGGACGAGTTCCTCGTCGAGAGGGTCCTTGCAGAACACGAAGAGTCCGAACTCGTCGAAGTTGCCGTAGAAACCGGAGCTGACCTTGCCGACCTTGTTCGCGATGATGTCGCGCAGCGGCTTGGCTCCCTGCCAGTATCGTAGCTCAAGGCCTCCTATGTACTTCCCTTCATGGATTCCGTATCCGTAGCCCTTCTCGATGACCTCGTCATAGCCGGGAACACCGTCCTGGCGCGGGAAGCCTGCCAGGCCCTTGAGCATCTGGTTCGCCGCCGCCTTGCCGGGGTCCATAGCACGTGTGACCTCAATGCCGAGACGCTTGCGGTCGGCGCTCTGCAGGTCGGGCCTGTCTTCGTTTATGAGGTCGTCGAACTTGTGCCCCAGGAGAGTCCTGAGGGAGGTGATGGCGTATCTTTCGAAGAAACATGTTCCGTATTTGCGGTATGCTGCCATGTCCTTAAAACATCATTCTTCTCAAAGTTAGCAAAAAAAAGAGGCAGACCATACGGTTTGCCTCTTTTTTTTGTGACAAATGAAGGGATTATCTGATCTTTTGGAACTCGATGATTTCATATTCGTCCTCGTCAAATTCCTCTAAGTAATCATCATATTCAATCATTTTGATCGTCATGGAGTTTGAACTTATCTCCTCTATGTTCATTACTTCATCATACACGCTAATTATCGCTCCAGCCTTAATTCTGATTTTTGAAATCTCGTCTTCAGACTCGTCTTCACCATCCCAATGTGCCCTTAGGCTGGAATTTGTGATTGTAACCGTAAGCCCTTCGTAATCTTCGGTGTCGTCTTCAGGCTTCTCTCCCTTTTCGTAGTAAGTAGACTTTTTGACTTTCCATGTTCCTAGAACCTTCTTTTCATACCCGTCAAGTCCTGTCAGCTTATGGAGTGTCACGTTACCACCTTCCATCTCTGCCTCACCCCAAGGGCTCTCTACGTCATCGGAAACGACCATTGTCGTGCTTGTGAGTTTGTCTATCCCAATGGAAGCTAGCCCTCCCATGAGATAAAGTCTGCCTTTGTCGTAGGTATACGGAATATCCGTCATGACGAAGTCTCCGTAACTATCTGTATCGGGATAGTTGCTGTACATCATATTAGACGTGAATTCTATCCTGTCGGAACTGTTCTCAATTTGCCATATACCCACAAGTCGCTTCGACCCTGCGCCAGAACCACCATCTTTCTCGCATGAAACGCTAAGCAACCCCATACCTAACACGAGCATTGCCGTAAAAAATAGCTTTCTCATATTCATTTTATGTTTTGATTGACTGTAACAAAATTAAAAAAAGTACCTTGTAAATGCAAGGTACTTTCTTAGGCTATTATTCCCACTCAATTGTTGCAGGTGGTTTTGAGGATACGTCATAGACTACGCGATTGACGCCGCGGACCTTGTTGATGATCTCGTTGGATACGTCAGCGAGGAAGTCGTAAGGGAGATGTACCCAGTCGGCAGTCATACCGTCGGTAGAGATCACGGCCCTGAGAGCGACGCAGCGCTCGTAGGTTCTCTCGTCGCCCATGACACCTACGCTCTGTACAGGGAGGAGCATTACGCCAGCCTGCCAGATGGCATCGTAGAGGTTGTGGGCAATCTGGGTAGGATCGCTAGCGCTTCTCACTTCGGTAGCACCAACGCCGGCGAGAGCCTCGATGGCAGCCTTGTTTCCGTCGAGAGAGTACTTGCGGAGACCCTTGATGAAGATGTCGTCAGCGTTCCTGAGGACGGTGAGCTTTTCCTCAGTGATGTCACCAAGGATACGGATGCCGAGTGATGGGCCTGGGAAAGGATGACGGCCGATGAGCTCGTCCTTGATTCCGAGGGCACGTCCTACGCGGCGAACCTCATCCTTGAAGAGAGACCTGAGCGGCTCGACGATGCCGAGGTGCATCTCCTCTGGAAGACCACCCACATTGTGGTGTGACTTTATCTTCGCGGCGGTACCGTTGATGCCGGCGGACTCGATGACGTCAGGATAGATGGTACCCTGAGCGAGCCAGCGCGCGTTCTCGATCTGCTTTGCGTATTTGTCGAAGGTCTCAACGAAGAGCCTTCCGATGATCTTTCTCTTTCCCTCTGGCTCGGTAACGCCCGCGAGAGCTGCGATGAACTCCTTTGATGCGTCTGCGCCGATCACGTTGAGGCCCATGTCCTTGTAGGACTCGAGCACATCCTCGAACTCGTTCTTGCGGAGGAGTCCGTTGTTCACGAAGATACAGGTGAGGTTGTGACCGATAGCCTTGTTGAGGAGCACACCTGCCACGGTTGAATCGACACCGCCGCTGAGACCGAGGATGACCTTGTCGTCACCCACCTTCTCGCGGATCTCCTTGACTGCGGTCTCGATGAATGAGTCCGGAGTCCAGTCGCCTGAACATCCGCAGATGCCGAGAGCGAAGTTCGAGAGTATCTTGGTTCCCTCGACGGTGTGGAACACCTCAGGGTGGAACTGCACTGCGTAGGTAGGCTCGCCGTTGATCTGATATGCTGCGTACTCTACGTCCGAGGTGGAAGCGATAGGCTCTGCACCTTCAGGAAGCTTCGCGATGGTGTCGCCGTGAGACATCCACACCTGTGAGCTCTTGCTCATTCCGATGAGCAGCGGTGAGTCTGCCTTGGTGACATTGAGGATTGCACGTCCGTACTCCCTGGCGATAGATGCGTTCACTGAACCGCCGAAGTGGTGTGCGAGGTACTGTGCTCCGTAGCAGATGCCGAGGAGAGGATACTTGCCCTTGATGCCGTCGAGATTTACCTCAGGCGCATTGGCTTCCCTCACTGAGCATGGACTGCCGGAAAGGATGACACCCTTCACGTCCTCGTCTATCTGCGGGAACTTGTTGAAAGGGTGGATTTCGCAATATACGTTCAATTCCCTGAGCCTGCGGCCGATGAGCTGGGTAAGCTGGGAACCGAAGTCGATGATAAGAATTTTCTCCATTATTATTCGCTACGTGAGTAGTTAGGTGTTTCCTTGGTGATGGTCACGTCGTGTGGATGACTCTCTGCCATACCGCTTGCGGTCACCTTGGTGAACTTAGCGGTCTGGAGGGTTGCGATATCCTTGGCACCGCAGTAACCCATACCTGAGCGGAGACCGCCGAGGAGCTGGTATACTGTCTCTGCGAGAGTGCCCTTGTAAGGAACTCGTCCCACGATTCCTTCCGGTACGAGCTTCTTGGTGTCAACCTCGCCGCTCTGGAAGTAACGGTCCTTCGAACCAGCCTTCATGGCGTCCACTGAACCCATTCCACGATATGACTTGAACTTACGTCCATTGTAGATGATAGCCTCTCCTGGAGACTCCTCGGTACCTGCGAACATAGAACCGCACATCACGCAGTCGCCGCCGGCTGCGAGAGCCTTCACGACGTCGCCGCTATAGCGGAGACCACCGTCTGCGATGATAGGAACGCCTGTTCCCTTGACTGCCTGAGCCACGTTGTAGATTGCGGTGAGCTGAGGAACGCCGACACCTGCAACGATACGGGTAGTACAGATCGAACCAGGTCCGATACCGACCTTGATACCGTCTGCGCCAGCCTCAACGAGCATCTTTCCTGCCTCGTAGGTTGCAACGTTTCCTACGACTACGTCGAGGTTAGGGTACTTTGCCTTAATCTCGCGGAGCTTGTCGAGTACGCCCTTGCTGTGTCCATGGGCACTGTCGAGAACGACTGCATCGACACCCTCGGCAACGAGTGCGTCCACACGGTCGATCGCGTCAGCTGTGATACCGATGCCGGCAGCGCAGCGGAGACGACCCTTGCTGTCCTTACATGCCTCAGGATAGATCTTTTCCTTTGTGAGGTCCTTATATGTGATGAGTCCCACGATATGGTAGTCTGCGTCGACTACAGGGAGCTTCTCAACCTTGTTTTCCTGGAGTACGATCCTGACATGCTCGCGATCGGTCTCGTTGTCCCTGATGGTCACGAGTCCGGTGCTGGTCATGGTGTCCTCGATCTTTGCGTTCATGTCGTTCTGGAAACGGACGTCACGGTTGGTGACGATACCCACGAGCTTATTGTCCTCGTCCACGACAGGAATACCACCGATATGGTTGTCATGCATGATCCTGAGCGCATCGCCGACGGTAGCGTCCTTGGTGATGGTGATAGGATCCATGATCATTCCGTTCTCCGCCCTCTTCACGCGGCGCACGTTGGCTGCCTGCTCAGCGATGGACATGTTCTTGTGGATGACGCCGATTCCACCTTCCCTTGCGAGGGCGATGGCCATAGGTGCCTCGGTAACGGTGTCCATGGCTGCGGACACTATCGGAATGTTGAGAGTGATGTTCCTGGAGAACTTGCTGCGGAGGCTCACTTCCCTCGGCAGAACTTCAGAATAGGCTGGTATGAGCAATACATCGTCGAACGTAAGACCGTCCAATGCTACTCTTTCTTCGATAAATGACATAGGAATCAAATTTTTTGAATATGCAAAAATACGGAAAATTACGGCTAATCTCGCAGCCGTAACTATCTTTTTGAAAAAGTTTTCAACAATGGGTGTGCGGTTCCGCCGCTAACGGCCCGAAGGGTTCTTCTTCAGGGTGCTCAGAAGCAGGTCGGAGTCGTAGTTCAGCACGAGTCCGTCAGGGAATCCGACTTCCTTGAGCAGCGGATACAGATAGGTGTAGTCCGCGATGGAGAAGGAGATGTGCGCATCGCTTCCGAGTATCACCGGAACCTGGTGCTGTGCGCAGAGACGGAGTATCTCGAGGTTGTTGCCCCTCGACGCGGCCTTGCCCCTGCATGGTATGAGAGAGGAATTGTTTATCTCCAGTATCGTCCCTGTCCTCTTCGATGCGAGGACGAGCTGCTCGAAATCGAGCTCTGCCGTTCCGTCACCCGGATGGGTGATGATCTGTATCCATGGGTTCTCCATGACCTTTATCACGGATGCGGTGTTCTCCTCCCTTGTTCCGGGCGTGTAGCAGAGGGAATGCAGGCCGGCGCTGCGAAGGTCGGTCTTCTCCATGAAGAACTCGTCGAAGTCGACGTTCCCCTCATTGTCGATGATGTTCAGCTCCACGCCCATCAGCAGGCGGACACCGTACATCTCGCGCGGGATGACATGCACATTCCTGAAATACAGAGGGTGGCACGCGCCTGGAAGCGAAGGACCGTGCTCGGTGATGCCGAGAATCCCGAGTCCCTTCTCCGCTGCGGCTTTCGCCATTTCCTGCAAGGTGCTGTACGCATGGCCCGAAGCCACGGTATGGGTATGGAGGTCCAGTGTTACTTTTTTCATTATCTGTATGAAATTGACATGCAAATGTAGGTAATAACTGATTATCGGCAACGATCCGGATATAAAAAGTAATAATTAAATAGGTATACGCGATGCTTTACGATGTAAATGTGACGATATTTTTCCTGTTATTGACAGTGAAAATTTTGGGGAATCATAAGTAAAAAATGAACATTCCATAGCAAATTTTGGATTGTCTCCCATGCGGACAGTCATTTTTATTGTAAATAACGTATATTTGACCCACTATTGTTAACCATGTTAAATTATTCAAACCACATGAAAAAAACAATTGTAAAACTGACGGCAACTATCCTGTCGTTGTGTGCAATCAGCCTCTCGGCTTTTGCACAGAACAGTGTCAGTGGTAAGGTTGTCGACCAGAATGGTCAGCCGATTGTTGGTGCTTCTATCATGGTAGAAGGAACAACCAACGTCGGTACAGTGTCGGATTTGGATGGTGCCTACAAGCTTTCGGTACCAGCAAATTCAAGCCTTACAGCTTCATGTATCGGCTACACCAGCCAGACTCTTCCAGTGAATGGCACTGTAGTCAATTTCACCCTTTCTGAGGATTCTGAGTTCCTCGAGGAAACCGTAGTCATCGGTTACGGTGTCCAGAAGAAATCCGACCTCACCGGTTCTGTGGCTTCAGTACGTTCTACCGACCTTACTGACCGCTCAACCACTGATGCTGCTGCCGCTCTCCAGGGTAAGGCTGCAGGTATCCAGGTCATCAACTCATCAGGAGCTCCTGGTTCAGGTGCAGAGATCCGTGTCCGCGGTTATTCATCTAACGGTGATGCCGGCCTTGGTCCTCTCCTCATCGTCGACGGTCTCAAGGTTGACAACATCCAGTACCTCGACCCTTCAATGATCGAGTCCATGGAGGTCCTCAAGGATGCAGCTTCTGCCGCCATCTATGGTGCACAGGCAGGTAACGGTGTCGTTCTCATCACCACCAAGAACGGTGGCAAGTCAAAGGACGGTAACGTATTCTACCAGTATCAGATGACCCGCAACTCTCTCGGTACCCATCCTCAGGTCATGAACGCTGAGCAGTACATCACCTGGCAGGAAGAGGCCGGTAACGTTACCCGTCAGGGCCTTCTCGATTCCAAGATCTGGGACGGCAAGACCGATACCGATTGGGCAAGTGTCGCATACGCTCCTTCATACTCACACCGTCATACCTTCGGTGTTCAGGGTGGTAACGACCGTGGTTCATACTATACCGCCATCACCTACACTGACCAGGATGGTATCCTCCGTGGCAAGAAGGACTACTACAAGAGACTTTCTGCACAGATCAACGCTGATTACAAGATCAAGAAGTGGCTCCAGGTTGGTACCAACCTCTCACTCGAGCGTTACAACAGGCAGGCAGTCAGCGAGCATTCAGAGTACTTCCAGGGTTCTTCAATCGTAGGTACTCTCGTCATCGACCCTCTCACTCCTGTATATTACACCAACGAAGCCGACATCCCTGTAGGTATGCAGCAGGCTATCGCAGGTGGCAAGCAGAAGGTCTACAGAAATGAGGACGGCTACGTATACGCAACCTCAAAGCTCCAGGAAGGTGACGGTGTCAACCCTCTCATCATGAGGGATCGTCAGCAGGGCAAGAACGAGGGCTTCAACGTACGTGGTACCGTATTTGCCAACTTCACCCCTCTCAAGGGCCTCACCGTAACCTCACGTTTCGGTTTCCGCATCGGCCAGGCTTACTCTTCAAACTATGAGGATCCTTACTATGTAAACCAGAAGGTTAATTCTACCACCTATAACATCACTGCAGCTTCTACCCAGAACTACTACTATCAGTGGGAGAACTTCGCAAACTACAACACTACTATTGCGAAGAAGCATAATCTCGGTGTCATGGCAGGTATGTCTTATGTATTCTCTGATAACCGTGGTGTAAACGGCGGTCTCCAGGGTACTGACCCTCTCAAGGGATATGACGACAACTTCCACTACCTCACTCAGGACAACGGTACCGGTACCAAGACCCTCGGTGGTGGAGAACCTAACCAGTCTGTAAATATCTCTTACTATGGCCGTCTTACCTACTCTTATGATAACAGGTACAGCGTCCAGGCAAACTTCCGTGCTGATGCATTCGACTCATCAAAGCTCTCTGCCAAGAACCGCTGGGGCTTCTTCCCTTCAGTTTCTGCAGGTTGGACCATCAGCAACGAGCCTTTCATGAAGAACGTCAGCAAGAACGCTCTCTCATTCCTCAAGGTACGTGCTTCATGGGGTATCAACGGTAACATCTCTGTCCTCAACGGTTATCCATACTCAGCTGACATCAGCTACAACAGCATGATCTATCAGTGGCATGTGGACAACAATGTCATCAGCACTGGTTCCATCCCTTCAGGTCTTGCAAATCCTGACCTTACCTGGGAGACTTCTCATCAGGTTGACGTAGGTCTCGACGCACGTTTCCTCAACAACAGGTTGACTTTCGCAGCTGACTGGTACAACAAGAATACCGAGGACCTTCTCGTAAACAAGTCAAACGTATTTGAGGTTGGTATCAACAACTCTACTGTCAATGCAGGTTCAATCAACAACCATGGTCTTGAGTTCGAACTCGGCTGGCAGGATCAGATCGGTGATTTCCACTACTCAATCAACGGTAACTTCTCTACTCTCTCCAACAAGGTTACTTATCTTGAGCCTACCGTAGGTCACCTCGATGGTGCTTACTTCTCTAATATCAAGATGACCAACTACTTCGAGGTTGGATACCCTATCTGGTACTTCCGTGGCTTCGAATATGCTGGTGTCAACAAGGAGACCGGTGTCCCTCAGTACTATGACAAGGACGGCAAGATCACCGAGATCGTCGGCAACGACGACTTCAAGTATGTCGGTTCAGGTATCCCTACCTATACTTACGGTATCACTCTCCGTCTCGACTGGAAGGGCATTGACTTCCTCCTCTTCGGTACAGGTGCCGGTGGAAACCAGCTCATGCCTTGCGTTTACCGTACAGAGCATCCTCGTATCAACTCTATGACCTACTTCTACGAGAACAGGTGGACTCCACAGAACAAGAACGCTTCTATGCCTTCAGTTGCCAGCATGTCAACTGACACCAACTTCTGGTCATCATCTGCAAACCTCTTCAAGGGTGATTACTTCAGAATCAAGCAGATTCAGCTCGGTTATACCCTTCCTAAGGCTTGGAGTCAGAAGGCATTCATCGATTCTCTCAGAATCTATGCTTCTCTTGACGACTTCTTCACCATCACCAAGTACCCTGGTTTCGATCCTGAGACCGCTTCAACAGGTGCTCACAACGGTATCGGTATGGATAAGGGTTCTTACCCTAACTCAAGGAAGATCATCTTCGGTGTAAACCTCTCATTCTAAAATACTGTAGAATATGAAAAAGATTATATATGCCGGAATCGCACTTGCAGCATCAATGATGTTTGCTGAGTCATGCAGCCAGAGCCTGCTTGAGATTCCTAAGAAGGGTGTGATTTCAATCGAAAATTTCTATCAGACTGAGGATGACGCAGAGTCTGCAGTAAATACTGTCTACGCTGCAGCCATCAAGTACATCAACATCGGACCTGGTTTCGGTGCAAACTGGACTATCGCTCCGTCTTACTTCATCCTTAAGAATGCTCCTGCAGACGATATCTACTGGGGTTCAGGTAACAAGGGTGACCATGTCTTCGGTATCGAGATCAACGAGTATCGTCCATCATTCGGTGACAACTCTGACGTTGTAGCAAACAACTATAGAGGTGCTTACCAGTGTATCTACGCTTGTAACCTCCTTCTCGACCACTATCAGTTCGGTCAGAGCTCAAGAGTCGACAGGTACGTTGCTGAGGCTATGACAATCCGTGCATGGGTTTACATGCACCTTGCTACATACTGGGGCAACCCTCCATACGTAGACCATGTGCTCGTTGGTACCGACCGTCCTGCAAACACTCCTCATGACGAGGTTATGAAGCACGTCATGGATGACCTCGAAACTGCAGCGAAGTACCTCCCTTCAAGAAATGGCAAGGGCGACAAGGACGGCGCAGTACGTCTCACCAAGGAAGCAGCTCTTTCATTCCTCGGCAAGGCACAGGTTCTCACCGGTGACTATGCAGCAGCAAAGACCACTCTCAAGCAGGTCATCACCTCTGGCAACTACGACCTCGTTCCAAGTGAGGAGATGATGTACCTCTTCCACAAGAGAGGTGACGGTTCTTGCGAGAAGATCTTTGAGTTCAACTACACCGACAATACTGATGCTATCAAGGGATTCGGTGGTCATATGCATGTGCAGAACAACCAGGCAAACTTCTGGCGTGACCTCATGAACCTTCCTGACCTCACCATCCAGCTCATGGGTTGGGGCGGTGGCGGAAACCCTTCAAAGAAGTTCGTTGACGCTCTCGTCGCAAATGAAGGTGACTCTTATCGTCGCAAGGCTTGGATCATCTCTTATGAGGAGCTCCTCTGCCTCAAGTATTCTTCACTCGGTGACACCGACGAAACTACCGATGAGTTCAAGCTCATGGATAACCGTCGCGGTATCATGAAGGATGTCAACGCTGCCGGTGGTTACTACGCAAACTGCGGTTGGTTCACTCTCAAGCGCGCTCCTTTCATGGAGGACAAGATCGTCAACAATGACGCAGCTACCGACAACAACCATGTCGTTATGCGTTACGCTGAGGTTCTCCTCCTCTATGCTGAGGCTTGTGCTATGACCAATGACAACGATGGTCTCCAGTATCTCAACGCTATCCAGGACCGTGCAGGTGCACCTCGCACTTCACTTACCATGGAGAACGTGAAGAAGGAGAAGATGTTCGAGATGTACCAGGAGGGTGTCCGCTACGAGGACCTTGTCCGTTGGGGTGACGCTGTTCAGGAACTTGGCGCAAACGGTTCATATGTTCCTAACTTCCAGGATGAGTTCTGGCTCTCTAACGAGACCAAGCCACATCATGCTGTCCTCAATGAGGCTGATGCACATTACAATGGCAGCAACTGTGGTTTCAAGGCTGGCAAGAATGAGCTTATGCCTTATCCATTCGGTGAGCTCCAGATGAACGAAAACATCAAGCAGAATCCTGGTTGGTAATCTTTAAGTCAATATCAGGATATAAAAGATATTATGTGCATGAGAGCGGGCCGCGAGGTCCGCTCTCTTTTTGTGTATGATACCAGATAAAGGTAAATGTTTGAACCTCAGCAATATATTATACGGACGGCTCTCCCTTGCGGGGGAACCGTCCGTGTGCTTTGTGGCTGAAAGTCAGATGGTTGCGTTGATGCGTCGGGAGGCTGCTATTTCAGCTTGGCCAGACGTGCGAGCTCATAGTCGGCCGCGATCTTGTCGATGATGGAGCAGACGAGGTGGTAGGTGCGGCCGTCCTTTGTGTAGTTGGCCGGGGTCATGAAGCTCGCCCTGCCCTGCGCGAGAAGCTTGCGTGCGGTTGCGACCTTGCGCTTGTTCTCCGGGTTGTAGACGGCGATCGTGTGGCCTCCGAACATCTTCACTATCTTCATGCATGGCACATCGGTGTCTCCGTCGCCGAAATAGATCATGTGCGGGAACGGGATCCTCTTGCGGTCCTCTGCCTGGCTCTCGTTCACGAGTATGTTGTCCCTGACGGAAAGGATGCCCTTGTTGATCTTAAAGAGGAACTGGGTCTTTGCTGTGTAATCGACAGCGACGCCCGGCCACTCTGCGACACCGTCCTTGTCATAGAGGAACGAACATGCGAATATCCTCTTGAACTCGTCTGCGATGCTGGTGCCCTCGATCATCTCGGTGAGGCCGGAGGAGTTGATGTAGTGCTCGACAATGACACCGTGCCTGCGTCCGTACTCGTTTATGAGCCCGAACCACTCCTTCACGCCCTCGAAGAGCTCCACCTTCTCGCCGAAGCGGCGGAAATCCTCGCGACGAAGGATGATACCCTTGCGCTTTGCCTCGTCGAACATGAGCTTCATGTAGCTCAGCACGTTGCTTGCGTCCTGCTGGATCGCGATCTCGTCACTACCCCTCCAGAACTCAGCCGGGCTCTGTCCTATGGCCTGGATGAATCCGAACTCCTGCATGTTGCCGGGAGACAATGTCCCGTCGAAATCGTATACCAAAGCTACGATCGGCTTCTTTCTGCTGCTCATTCCAATATCCTTTAGTTTTACAAATATACGAAAAATGACGATTCAAATACATCCATAGCCATTTCGTCTGTTTCTTTGAACCATACCCTGCAGTCAGGCTGTGAAAGTAGTGACAATTTGTCAGTCCGTGCGGATTGGAACGCTAATTGATTCATGGTTCTGCGTCCGGGAGTGCGGCTCCCCTGCCAGACGGACGGCGGGTCGCGGACTTCGGCGGACAGATGAAAACGTAAATATAAAAGGAAAAAAGATATGGCAAACACAGGCAAAATCGGAGTAACCACCGAGAACATATTCCCGGTGATCAAACAGTTCCTCTATTCAGACCATGAGATATTCCTCAGGGAGCTCGTGGCAAATGCGGTTGACGCAGACCAGAAGATGAAGGCGCTCGCACTCAGCGGCGACTTCACCCATGAGCTCGGAGACGTGAAGGTGCGCATCGAGCTCGACGAGGCGGCAAGAACCCTCAAGATCATCGACAACGGTATCGGTATGACCGAGGAGGAGGTCGACAAGTACATCAACCAGATCGCGTTCTCAAGCGCCGGTGAGTTCCTCGAGAAGTACAAGGACCAGCTCGGCAGCATAATCGGACACTTCGGACTCGGCTTCTACTCGGCGTTCATGGTCGCAAAGCAGGTGACCATCGATACCCTCTCATGGAAGGACGGAGCAAAGGCGGTCCGCTGGACCTGCGACGGCAGCCCTGAATACACCATGGAGGAGTCAGACAAGACCGACCGCGGTACCTGCATCACCCTCCACATCGCTGACGACGAGGCAGAGTATGCGACCAAGAGCCGCATCCAGGGCCTTCTCGACAAGTACTGCAAGTTCATGCCAGTTCCTGTCGTGTTCGGCAAGGAGCAGGAGTGGAAGGACGGCAAGTACGTCGACACCGACAAGGACAATGTGATCAACAAGGTCGAGCCGCTCTGGGCAAAGACACCGTCCGATCTCAAGGACGAGGACTATGACAAGTTTTACAAGGCCCTCTACCCTATGGCTGATGATCCTCTCTTCCACATCCACCTCAACGTTGACTATCCGTTCAACCTCACCGGAATCCTCTACTTCCCGAAGATCAAGAACCAGGTCGAGGTGCAGAAGAACAAGATCCAGCTTTACTGCAACCAGATGTTCGTGACCGACAGCGTCGACAACATCGTTCCTGACTTCCTCACCCTCCTCCACGGTGTGATCGATTCTCCGGACATCCCTCTCAACGTGTCCCGCAGCTACCTGCAGAGCGACTCAAACGTCAAGAAAATCTCCGGCTACATCACCAAGAAGGTTGCCGACCGTCTCGAGGAGATCTTCCGCAACGAGCGCGCAGCCCTCGAGGAGAAGTGGGACAACCTCAAGCTCTTCATCGAGTACGGAATGCTCAGCGACGAGAAGTTCTGCGACCGCGCCATGAAGTTCTGCCTCCTCAAGAACACCGAGGACAAGTACTATGCGATCGAGGATTACAAGACCGCCATCACCGGCAGCCAGACCGACAAGGACGGCAAGACCGTGTTCCTCTATGCGACCGACAAGGATGCCCAGTACTCGTTCATTGAGGCTGCGAAGAACAAGGGATACGACGTGCTCCTGATGGACTGTCAGCTCGATTCGCACTTCGTGAACCTTCTCGAGATGAAGATCGAGAACAGCAGGTTCGCACGTGTGGATTCGGACTCTGTCGACAACCTCATCCCTAAGGAGGACAAGGTGAAGCCTCAGCTCTCCGAGGAGGATCAGAAGGCTCTCGAAGAGTCAGTAAAGGCTGTGCTCCCTGCAGGCAACGAGTATCTCGTGCAGGCTGACAACCTCGGCGCAGATGCTGCACCGCTTCTCATCACCCAGAGCGAGTTCATGCGCCGCTACCGTGAGATGAGCGCACTCGGCGGTGGAATGAACTTCTACGGCGAAATGCCGAACGCATACGTCATCACCGTGAACATGGAGAATCCAGTCGTTGCCAGGATCATGGCCGACAAGACCTCCGACGAGAGCAAGGGTCTCCTCAAGCAGGTGGCAGACCTCGCACTCCTCGCAAACGGCATGCTCAAGGGCAAGGAGCTCGCTGACTTCATATCTCGCAGCGCAGACATCCTTGCAAAGAATATTTAATTGTCTAAGCGTGAATCTTTAGACAGGGATGGCCTCGTAAAGTCCTCGTGACTTTCGGGGCCATCTTTATTTCTCTCCAGCCCCCAGCCTTTCCTGCAGCTCTGTTCTTCGTCAGGAGTATGTCTGGCGGAGACAGGCGAAAATGTGTATCTTTGGAACATGTACCCTAAATTCATAATAGCAGGAGACGCGAGGACCGGCGAAGGCTGCCTCAGGATGGGCATGGTCATAAACCACAAAGACCTACGCATCGGATACGAGAAGATCTGGGGCGGCGGCTGGTGGTCCCGTAATGATGAAACACGCACGATCACCTTGTACGGGTCGTCGGGTGACTTCGGATACCCGGACTTCAGCCATTGGAAGATCGCCGACCGCCAGCTCCGCGACTATGTCTTCATCTACGCCTCCAGCCCGTCCGGCGCCGGCAAGATGCTCGACACCTCCGGCATCCGCTGGATATAGAATCTCCTATCTCGTGGCCTTTTCGCTGAAAACATCCCTAGATAGGATGCATTTCTGCGTTTTTGCCTTGTTTCCCTCCTATCTCATGGCATTTTCGCGAAAAACATCCCTAGATAGAACACACATCTGCGGCACGGAAAGCAGGCAAAATGCATTTGCCCGGACTAGGGCCGGCGAGCGGAGCGCAGCCGATCTTCATTTTGCCGCTCCCGTGCCGGCATCCTTGCCGCAGAAGTAAGATGGGCGGTGTCGGCTTTGTTGCTGGCGTGGTTATAGCATCCGCTATCGCTCCCGTGCCGGCATCCTCACGGCAGAAGGAAGGATTACGGTGTCGACATCGACGGCTGCCTGTGAGAGTGAGGACGAGATCCGGCACAGCGGCACTATGTACGTGTGCCGCGAACTCAAAAAATCGCTTGATTTTTGTAGTTCGTGACGCCTTTTTCGCTGTTTTGGGCCTTTTTCGTGCCGCGAACTCAACTTTTCAGCATTTTTTTGTACTTCGCGCCAGACCAAAGCAACGCTCATGCTCCATCCCTATTGTCGCTCTTGCCAAAGTCCTTTTGTTTTGGTCATAAATGACTATTGCGTATGATGGTTATTCGCCGTACAATTGCAAACTTAAATCACATATCCCTCCAACGAAAGATTATGAAAGCAAGTTCTTATCTCGAATCCAAGCCACGCTACGAGATTCTTGACGGCCTCAGGGGAGTAGCGGCCCTGGGAGTCGTTATGTTCCATATGATGGAGTGCTATCCCTCCGAAATATCCCGTTGGGTGATGCCACATGGCTTCATGTCCGTAGATTTCTTTTTCGCACTGAGCGGACTGGTGCTCGGATATGCGTACGATGACCGCTGGGACAGGATGAGCACATGGGACTTCTTCAAGCGCCGCCTCACCCGACTTCAGCCTATGGCCATAATGGGCGTGATCATTGGCATATGCTTCTTCTACTATACAGGTGGCCCTACCTTCAATGCCGTTGATTCGGCTCCTTGGTACAAGTTGCTTCTCGAGGCATTGCTCCTTATTTTCATGATACCGCTGCCAAAGTCGATGGACATCCGTGGGTGGGGCGAACTTACAAGTATCAATGGACCTATCTGGACGCTCATCTACGAATACGTGGCGAATATATTCTATGCCTTGTTCCTGCGTAGGACTGGAAAGCTCGTTCTTGGTATAATCGTGGCTTTCTGCGCACTCATGTCCGCGGACCTCTGCCTGCAGCTCAATCTCTGGGGCAACCTCGTCGACCCGGACTTCCAGTATACGATAAACGGCGGATTCATCTGCGACCCTGAACATATCTACCGCGCGATGGTCCGTCTGATGTTCCCATTCACCATGGGCCTTCTTCTCTCACGCATCGGACATTTCATTTCAGTGAAGAGGGGGTTCCTCATTGCCTCATTGTTGATAATTGCGATGGTAGCCACCCCTATGCTCACCGACATGGGTCAGTTGTATGAAGGCATATACGAGCTCTGCTGCATCCTTCTCCTCTTCCCTGTCATCCTCTCCATCGGTGCTGGCAGCAAGCTCCATGGCGAGCGCGCAACCAGGATATGTACCTTCGTCGGCCAGCTGTCATTCCCGCTGTACATCACGCACTATCCGATTCTGTACATGCACATGAGCTGGGCGGAGAAACACATGGACGCACCGGTCGGCACGCATGTGTTCGTAGGAATCTGCACCTTCATCATGGTCGTAGGCGTCGCATGGGCATGTCTCAAGCTCTATGACATACCTGTCCGCAACTGGCTTAAGGAGCACTGGCTGAAGAAATAACGGCGTCTGGGATTGGAGAATGGCGCAGTCTGAGAATCGCCTTACAGAATGCCCATGATGCGTGCAACCTTGCAGGCTTCGATTGCATGGTCGACATTCAGCTTGGCGAGTATATTCTGGCGATGGCGGTTCACCGTATTGATACTGATCGACAGCTCATCAGCTATCTCCTTTGAAAGCATGCATTGATCGATGAGTCGCAGCACCTCACGCTCACGCATTGAAAGGACATTCTCGAAATCTTTGTTTGAAAGCACACGTGTCACTCCGGTACGTGTGTTTATTATTTTTGCTTGATGCTGCTCATCTCTTGACAATGTATAGACACATGCCATGAGCCGCAGGCTGCCATTCGACGAAGCCGCCATCGGAAACATCCTGTGCTCTACAACCCTGTTCTTTCCCTCCTTGTCGCGGATTCTCAGGAAGTCGCTCAGATAGAAATCACGGCGGTGTGTGATATCGAGTGGCCTCAGCATATGTATGAATGCAACCTCGTCAGCATGGCGTTTCGCCAGGTCGTCCGCATCAGCTCTGTCGAAGATGAAACTCTCGTATAGCGATGGAATGATGTCAAGGCGTTCCTCTGCTGTCAGTCCCAATTCATCAGCGAGCCCTCCGAAATAGCAATAGCTGCAGTTCAGTTTGTTGTCGCCCATTGAGACAATTGCATTCTCCGTGAGAGCATAGGTCCTTACAAGTGACCTGCACTCTGCTATGAGCTTTTCATCGTTACCGTCGTCTGTGAAATGCTGCGACAGGTACATGCTGTTAATCTTTTCGAAATCTTTGTCCATAATCCTGAAAGACCATAGCCTATTGCCGGCTTCGAATATCATATGCAAATATACTTTGTTTTTGAAAGTTTGCGGTGTGATATTGAGGTGCTGGGATCCTGACTCCTGGCGGAGTTGGACGGCACTGAAGAAAATGCTTATATTTGTATGATGACATTATCGACAATAACCAGCATATGAAAGAATACATAGCACAGAACAGGGAAAGATTCTTCGAGGAACTCTTCTCGCTCCTGAGGATACCGTCGGTGAGCTCGCAGCCAGACCACAAGGACGACATGCAGACATGTGCCGAAAGGCTCGTGGAACTGCTCCTCGAGGCGGGTGCAGACTCGGCCGCCGTCTACCCTACCAAGGGCCACCCGGTGGTCTTCGGACGCAAGGATGTGCCTGGGGCAGAAGGAACCGTGCTCGTGTATGGACACTATGACGTGCAGCCGGTGGACCCAATCGAACTCTGGAAATCCGACCCCTTCGAGCCCGAAATCCGCGACGGAGCCATCTATGGACGCGGTGCGAACGATGACAAGGGCCAGCTTTTCATGCACCTCAAGGCCTTCGAGTACATGCTCCGCAGCGGCAAGCTTCGCCACAATGTGAAGTTCATCTTCGAAGGCGAGGAGGAAATCGGCAGCGGCTCGCTCGCAGAATGGGTTTCCGACCATAAGGACCTTCTCGCAGCGGACGTCATCCTCGTCTCAGACACCACCATGATCTCGGAAGAAGTGCCGTCGATCAACGTCGGCATGCGCGGACTCTCGTACATCGAGATCGATGTGACCGGACCGAACAAGGACCTCCATTCGGGCCATTACGGCGGTGCGATCGCGAACCCAATCAACGTGCTCTGCGAGATGGTGGCATCGCTCCATGATGAGAATGGGAAGATCACCATCCCCGGCTTCTACGACAAGGTCGTCGAACTTTCGAGGGAGGACAGGGACATGCTCGCGCGTGCACCGTTCGACATGAAGGAATACAAGGACTTCCTCGACATCGACGAAGTCTGCGGAGAGGACGGCTACACCACCCTGGAGAGGGTCGGCATACGTCCGTGCCTCGACGTGAACGGCATCTGGGGCGGCTACACCGGCACCGGAGCGAAGACCGTGCTCCCATCGAGCGCCCATGCGAAGATATCGATGCGCCTTGTGCCGAACCAGGACAGCGCCGAGATCACCGAACTCATCTGCAAGCATCTGCGCAACATAGCGCCTGCGACCGTGAAGGTGGACGTGCGCCCATGCCACGGAGGAAACGGCTTCCTCATCCCGCTCTCGTCACCGGCATTCAAAGCCGCATCACGCGCAATGACCGAGGTGTATGGAATCGAGCCCGTGCCGAGCCGTGGAGGTGGATCCATCCCTGTGCTCGCGGACATGCAGAGGATACTCGGAATCGACCCGCTCCTGATGGGTTTCGGCCTAGAGAGGGACACCATCCACTCCCCTAACGAAAGCTACCTCCTCAAGCAGCTCTTCGCCGGAATGGAATCGATCGCGCTCTTCTATCAGTATCTATAATGCCCGGACCTTGGGCGGAAACAACCGGAAACCATAGCGAAATGGAAGACGACAACAAGACTCCAGGGCTCTTCGACGGCATTTACCAGGACCCGGTCAGGGCATACCAGGAGCACCTCTTCGGCATGCCGTTCGACGGCAACTTCGTCCGCTATGACCTTGAACAGCAATTCTTCGGATACGATATTTTTGACAAGAAAGATAAATAACCAAAATAACCAAGAAATGAAAAAGAACCTGATCAGAATGGCCTGCATGGCTGCTGTCGCTGGTGCGGCACTCAGCTTCGTGCAGGTCGACGCAGCGGCACAGACCGCAAAGAAGCCTGCATACAAGGCTCCTAAGGGTGGCAAGACCATCAGCGACCAGATCCTCGGAACATTCTTCGAGGACCTCAGCTATGCGGCTGACGGCGGTCTCAACGCACAGCTCGTGCAGAACGGATCGTTCGAGTACAACCTCACCGAGCAGCCGGGATGGGGCGCAGGAACAGCATGGCGCTTCTCCGCACTCGGCCACAGCACCGGATATGTGAGCCAGCGCAACGACAACCCTCTCAATGAGAACAATGCGAACTACATGCGCATCACTGCAGAGCGCGTTGGTCGCTACCTCGATGGGCAGGAGCGCCATGATCATGACCATGGACAGCAGGCACGCAACCAGGACGGTTCGATCGCTGCCGCCGGCTTCATGCGCGACACCCGCGTCGGTGTGGGTATCATCAACTCCGGCTTCGACGGAATGGTCGTGAAGGCCGGTGAGAACTACGATTTCTCAGCATTCATGAGGATGCCGGACGGAAAGGCGAAGACCATCAAGGTTTGGCTCACCGCAGGCCGCACCGTGCTCGCAGAGCAGACCATCAAGGCAAATGCGAAGGACTGGACCAAGTATAAGGTCATCCTCACTCCGAGCGCAGATGCAGCGAATGCCTCCCTCATGGTCGCTACCCAGGACACCGGATGCTTCGACCTCGACGCTGTTTCCCTCATCCCTGAGGACACCTTCATGGGCCATGGCCTCCGCAAGGACCTCGCACAGGCAATCGCAGACATGCACCCTAAGTTCGTGCGCTTCCCTGGCGGATGCGTCGTTCATGGCGGTGGAGACGGAATGTGGGCTACATACCGCTGGAAGACCTCTATCGGTCCGAAGGAGGAGCGCGTGCAGCTCAAGAACTCATGGGGCTACCACCAGAGCCGTGAGGTAGGTTACTACGAGTACTTCCAGTTCTGCGAGGACATCAACGCAAAGCCTCTCCCTATCCTCCCTTCAGGTACCAGCTGCCAGGGCGCAGGCGGATCATGGGGTCTCCCAGGCTTCGCACAGATGCCTGTCCCAATGGACGAGATGGACGAGTGGGTTGACGAAGTTCTCGACCTCATCGAGTGGGCAAATGGTGACGTCAACACCGTCTGGGGTGCAAAGCGCGCTGCCCAGGGCCACCCAGAGCCATTCGGACTCGAGATGGTCGGAATCGGAAACGAGGAGTACATCACCCCTGAATTCGAGGAGCGCTTCAAATACATCTACGACAGGGTTACCGCAGCTCATCCTGAGATCACCATCGTCGGAACCGCAGGTGTGAACTCACATCCTTCGAACCACGAGGACTATGTCAACGGATGGGCCTTCGCAGAGAAGATCGGCGTTCCAATCCTCGACGAGCACTACTACGAGCAGAAGGAGTACTTCCTTACCACCCGTCAGTACGACTCATACCCACGCGACCGCAAGACCAAGGTCTACCTCGGTGAGTATGCAGCAAAGGACAACACCGTCCTCGACGCCCTTGCCGAGGCACTCTACCTCTGCCATGTCGAGCGCAACGGAGACGTTGTCGTGATGAGCAGCTATGCACCTCTCATGAGCAACATGAACCATTCTAACTGGCTTCCTGTGCTCATTCTCTTCAACAACGACCATGTGGCTCTCACCGCTAACTACTATGTTCAGCAGATGTTCGGTGAGTCGGCTGGTACCAAGTTCTACGGAAACTGCGTGAAGATCGCCGGTGCCGACAACCTCCAGGAGCAGTCAGTCGTTCTCAACCCTGAGAAGCGCGAGCTCTACATCAAGGTCTGCAACGCCAGCGACCAGGCCAAGACAGCCGACATCAACCTCAGCATCTTCAGCGGTGTGAAGAAGGGCATGAAGGCTTCAGTGAAGACCCTCAAGGGCCAGCCTACCGATCGCAATGACATCAACAGTCAGCCGATCGCTCCCGTTGTCAGCGACATCACCGTGGCTCCTAAGATGAGCTTCGAGGTCGAGCCTTACTCATTCTCGATGATCACTGTGAAGCTCTAAGATTTGGATAGCGCCTTTTTGCCGCCGTGGGCGGAGTTTCTTGCCGTGGCGGATAAAGCGCTATGAATCAGATAGTTAAACAGAATCGGGTAGTCAATTTTCGACTACCCGATTTTATTTATCTGATTATGTATCAGCTATTTAGCTGCCACGACAGATGTGGCGTCCTTGTTGCATCCTGAAAAAGTCTACCAAAGGACAGGCTATGCCTCGTAGCCGTTAGGGTTGTTCTTCTGCCAGTTCCACGAGTCGCGGCACATCTCCTCGATACCGTACTTTGCCTCCCAGCCGAGCTCTGCCTTCGCCTTGGCAGGATTGCAGTAGCAGGTTGCGATATCGCCCGGGCGGCGTGGCTTGATCGAGTATGGAACGTTCACTCCATTGACCTTCATGAAGGCATTGACGACGTCGAGAACGCTGTAACCGTGGCCAGTACCGAGGTTGTAGATTGCGAGACCGCAGTTCTTCTCGATGGCCCGGAGAGCAGCGACATGACCGCTTGCAAGGTCGCATACATGGATGTAGTCGCGGACGCCGGTGCCGTCAGGTGTGTCATAGTCGTTGCCGAAGACGCCGAGCTCCTTGCGGATGCCCACCGCGGTCTGGGTGATGTATGGCATGAGGTTGTTCGGAATGCCGTTCGGATTCTCGCCCATGGTTCCGGATGGATGCGCACCGATAGGGTTGAAATAGCGAAGGAGGACGACGTTCCACTCAGGGTCGGCCTTCTGCACGTCCATCAGCACCTCCTCGAGCATGGACTTGGTCTGACCATAAGGATTGGTGCAATGGTCCTTCGGACACTCCTCGGTGATCGGAATCATCGCCGGATCGCCATATACGGTCGCGCTGGAGCTGAAGATGATGTTCTTGCATCCATGGTTGCGCATCACGTCCATGAGCACGAAGGTCGCGTTCATGTTGTTCTCATAGTATTCGAGCGGCTTTGCGACAGACTCGCCCACGGCCTTGAGACCGGCGAAATGGATGACCGCATCGATGTGGTTCTCGTCGAACACCTTGTCCATGGCGGCACGGTCGCGCACATCGGCCTTGATGAATGGAACGTCCTTGTCGATGATTGCCGCAACCCTGCGGAGCGACTCGGGATTCGAGTTATAGAGATTGTCGACCACGACGACGCTGTGACCGGCCTTGTCGAGTTCAATGATGGTGTGCGAGCCGATGTATCCGGCACCGCCAGTGAGGAGAATGTTCATGATCTTTCAGTTTTCTGATGTTGTGTTGTGAAATAGACAGGACAAATATAGTTATATTTGCAATATAAAATACTCATGAAATGAAGAAGATAATTATGATTACAGCGGCGGCACTTTGTCTTTGCTGCTGCGGAAACAGGAATAATGGTGGTGCGCAGGACGAAGCTGCAGGAGCCGAGGTAGCCGAGGCGGTGGTTGATCTCGATGCCGAGCATGCGAAGGAGTGCCTCAGATATGGTTCTGCCGCTCCGGAGTTCACGATCCCGCGTCTTGACGGAGGTGAGCTCAGCCTTGCCGACCTCAAGGGCATGTATGTGGTGCTTGATTTCTGGGCATCATGGTGCAAGGACTGCCGTGCCGACCTTCCGAAGATGAAGGAGGCGTTCGAGAGATTCGGCAGCACTGGTGTCGAGTTCGTCGGCATCTCGCTCGATGACGACCGTGCCGCGTGGGAGGCTGCAGTGAAGGAGTTCGACCTCAAGTACATTCAGGTCAGCGAGGGAAAGAAGTGGGCAGACTCGACCGTCGCTCCCCTTTTCGGAATCAAGTGGATCCCGACCATGTACCTCATCAGCCAGGACGGCAATGTGCTCCTCGCCACCGTCCAGATTGACAAGCTCATCGATAAGCTTGCCGAGGTTACTGGACTTTAGCTGGCGACCAGCTGATTATGCCCGTTGTTAATTCCTGAAATAGGTTTACTGACGTTGAATCGATAGTTGGGTGTGACAGTCAACTCATTGAAAATCAGAGCTATATCTAAAAACGGGTAGTCAGAAATTGACTACCCGATTTTTGTTAATGTATTGTGTATTAAACTGTTAGTTGCCACGGCAGCAAAACAAAATGGCTATGCTCTAGTGAAAAGTCCAGATAAGTCAGTCATAAATAAAGCAGAGTGCATAGCCCGCGGACAATCACTGCCTTGCAGTAACCCAGTCGGGGTATGAGAGTTTGCGCGTGAGTGACATTATGGACTGCTGACGCTGGCGGACGTAGTTGGATGGCTTGTCCGGATGCATCTTGAGAGGGTTCGGCAGGCAGACCGCGACCAGACATGACTCGGCCAACGTGAGCTTCGACGGCTCCTTGTGGAAATAGATCTCCGAAGCGGCACCGATTCCGTATATGCCCTTACCCATCTCGATCACGTTCAGGTAGACCTCCATTATCCTCTCCTTGCCCCAGATCTTCTCGATCAGGACGGTGAAATATGCCTCGAAGCCCTTGCGCACCCATGTGCTCTTGCAGCGGGTGAACACGTTCTTGGCAGTCTGCTGCGAGATCGTGCTGCCGCCCCTCTGCCGTTTGCCGGCCTTGTGCTCCTCTATCGCCTGCTGGATCGCCTTCCGGTCGAAACCGTCATGCTTCGGGAATAGATTATCCTCACTGCTCATCACCGCCTTGACCATCGTCGGATTGATCTGCTCGAGCGGCACCCAATGGTAATGGGTCTTGAACCCCTCCTCCGCACGGAACTCGATCGCACGGCGCACCATCAACGGCGTGAACGGCACATTGACGTACTTGAGGGCCACCACCCACAGCACGGTCACCGCGATGAAGATCAACGGCGAGAGCAGGATGAGCCTGAAGAGTCTGCGGAATGGTCGTTTCATGCAGCAAATTTAGAATTCTGCTGCGGTAACGTCAAGAAGTCTGTGGCCTGAAGTGACAACTTTGGTCTCAACAGTGTCGAATTTATATCCAAGTTCCTTGAAAGAGCAGCGGCTGATGCAGTACTCTGCCGGATAGATCTTGTATGCCGACGTAATCTTGTTGATGCCGAGCACGAATACAACCTGGTCAGGATCCTCTCCTCCGCAGATTTCGACTATGGATGCTGCGTCATTGCGGTCCCATACCCTACCGTTGTCGTAGAGATTCTGAGGTGTGTACCAGATAAGCTCCATCATCTGCTGCGCCGAAGTACACTGCTCGAAATATGGAATGTACTGAGGATCTTTCCTCGCTGCATCGAACTGGTACTGCGAAAGTGCAGCCATCACCTCGCCGATCTGAGAGTCGGTCGCGGTATAGAAATCGATACCGAAATAATTCATGGAATCACCATTGAAGCTCATCGCATTCGAAACGACACCCTGTGTACCGGTCTTGTCATATCCAGTTACGTGGAGGAGCACACCGAGCTCACGGTTGTCATACGCATAGATGAGAGTATGGAGATTCTTGGTGCTCTTCTCATCGATTTTGACGAAACCCTTCAGTGAAGGAGAGAATATCATTCTGGTTACTTTCGACACGATGCGGAGCTTCTCGTCCACTGCAGCAACAGTGATCATCACGTCAAGATCAGGGTAATTCTCATTTGAAATCAGATCGGTTCCCATTGACGCGATCTCGGAGAAGGTCGAACCGAGCGACACCTCATTACTCATGTAATAGCTCATGTAAGTAGTCACGAGCTCGTCATCCATCTGCGAGAACCTCTCCTGAGTTCCGATGAAGGTGAACGCATACCAACCTACATCATCACGGCTCGGAGTGATCTCTGCGACGAAGTCGAAAGGCCTGCTTTCGGTCATGTTGATCTCGAAGCTCACGTCGTCAGTGTGGACATCGATCACGGTTGGATCGGTAGTCAGCTCGCCGGCACCATTGAGTCCGAAGACGATGATGGTATAGTCGGTATCGGTCATCAGACCTGCGAAATTCACGGTCTGGCTTCCGACCTTGAGGATGGATCCCCATGTGGCACCGAGGTCAACCCTCTTCTGGAGCCCCTGAACTATAGACTCGGGAGTGACTCCCTGCTTCTTATATGTCTCGGTCTCATACTTTGCGATATAGAACGGAGTAGCTTCCGGAACCTCGACCTTGATGTCGACTGACGTCAGTCCGCACTCGGAAACCGAAGCCCTGAGGAACATCTCCTGCGGAATCTCGATAGGCTCCTCGCATGCAGATACGAAAAGACATGCGACTAGAGCGATTATTGAAAGAACACGAATCTTCATCCTATTTCCTCCTTCTCATCAAGAATAAACCAAGGAATGCAATCGCGACTGCGATGATTCCGCCGATGATCATGCCAGCTGAACCGGCACCACCACCTACAGCGACGGTGAGCGTCACCTCAGAGGGCGGTGTACACGAATCCTCGGTGCAAGCCATCCAATAGATGTTGACATCGACATCACTCTTCTCGACCGAAAGCTCGATGTCCTGTGTGAAGACCGCCGAACCAGAGATAGTTCCGATAGACAGTTCGAGCACGTCATCGTACTCCTTCACGACCTCGCTCACGACCTGAACATCCCCAGCGATGCTGACGCCCTCTCCGTAGATGGTAATCTCAGTCGAAGTGGCACCGTAAGGATAGTCATCACAATCATAGATATGGTAGCCGTCCTCGATGGACCCGCTGACCGTGATGCGCCAAATATTTCCGTTGATATGTGCAGCAGATGCTGACCATGTTACTGGTGACTCCATTACTTCGCTTCGTATTTGAGGGTTGAGCTCTGACCTACAGGGACGATGATGCTGTTATCGACGAATTCCGTATGGTCATGATAATATGTGAACTTCTCTACAGCCTGAGGACCGGATAAGTTTGCTCTGGTCACGTAGATCACGACGGAAAGATTTTTCCTGTCGAGAATGTTTGCCGGAAGCTCCATCGTATAGTTGAATGCATTGATGCTGCGGTCCGTAGCGACGAACTCGTCACCGGTCAGCATCGTGGTCGCGTACGCACGCACCACATTGTCATGTCCGAACTGAGCCAGCTCGGCAGCGCTGTACAGATTCGTGTAGTCGGTCTGCGCAGCCACCACTCCGCTTTCCAGGAGAGCGACATGGACATGGTATGTACCGGCCTTCTTCACGAACACGGTTGGATGCACCTCCACCTTTCCGCCTGAAAAACCGACCTGCGCACTGATGGCGGTCTGTGCCTTGAAAGAAGCCTTCTCCTCGTTGCAGAACGCCTTGATGATATTGTAGAAGGTCGGAGACGCGATATTGTATGCCAATCCCCTCTCGTCAAGAGTGAGGGTCGGCTTTCCGGTCACGGCAAAGCGCTTCTCGTAGCGCGAGGACTCGCTGAAACGAAGCTTCGATACGGAATTCGCATCGTAGAAGCAGATGCAGTTCAGCCTGCCTGGCTCCTCGGAATTGAACCTGGCGACATCATACGCCAGATTTGGACAGTAACCGCACCAGTCACCTGTGAATCGATATCCCAGCACGCCCCTGTAGAACTCACGGGTCCAGTCCACATCGATATGAGCTGCCTGGTTAACACCCACCTGAAGCATCTTGCCGTCAGCAGTCGTGAAAGTGATGTTACCTTTCCTGGCGCTTGATTTCTTATTGGCAACGAGCCCGAACTCAATCTCCTCCTCAGCACCGCTTCCGCTGAACGACGTCGGAGAAGGAAGCACTATCCACTCCACGTCCGTGCCCACGGTGAAATCAATGTTCGACTTCACGCGCACGACGAAGCTTCCCTCCTCCGGCACATAGTACACCTCATTGTCCGTACTGATGAGCTCGATGCTCGGCTGGACGAAACTGTACATCAAGGTGTTCTCACCGTCCAGGATATAGAACGCTCCGTAACGCTGCTTCATGGTCGAGTTCTCGTCGAAACGGACGGTGATCTTGTTCTCGCCAGGAAGACCTGCTGAAGGAGTGACATACATCCACTTGTTCTCGTTCACCACACTCCACCTGCTGGTCGCAGTGAAAGTATACTCGATCGAAGTCTTGTCCGACCCGACCGTCGTCACCGAAGCAGATGACTCATCCGGATGGATATTTGGCTGGCAAGCGGCAAGACCCACGCATACGAGGATCATGGACGCAAGCCCGGAAATCATATTTCGAATTCTCATGATTGACTAGAATGAGGTGGTAAGCGTAAAGTTTGCACCGGTATAGGCAGGAATGAGTCTGCACACGCCACCGGCACACTGGTAACCCTCACGGAACCTTCCGAAGTTGAGAGCTGCACGTATCCTCGAGCGTGAATAGCTGAGACCGCCGTTGAAATAATGGGTACGCGTGTAACCGTAGTTCCACATGTCGCTGACAGAGAAGCTCCAACCCGGAGAGATCGTATACTCGACCGTACCGGCGCACCAGTTGCCATCGCCCTGGCCGCTCCACAGATGCTGGTACTCTGCGCGCACTGCATGCTTGTTGTTGATCTTGTAGGTCACGTCTCCGACGATGGTATGGCTGCGGCGGAACTCATACGACGGATGTGCACCGACCCTATTGTTGTAGGTCTGCCATGTGTAGAGCACGACAGTCTTCACATGCTTTCCCCACCATCTCTCTCCGTCGACCGTGAGGTCCCTGAAGTAGAGCTCGTTCGCCTTGATTTCCGGCGCAGGTGACGGACCATAGAAGGTCGAGAAGTTCGCATGTACCCTCATACCTCGGTTACCGCCGATCTTGGTGCCGCGGGCGAAGAAATAATATACGTCCGCCTGACCACCGATCTCACCGTTCATCTGGCTCTGGTATGGATTCAGAGCCGCGAGAGAATAGGTATGCTGCTGGGTGAGCGCCGGGATGTAGTTCAATGCCGTGAACATCGTGCCCTGGTTGTAATCGGACTGGAAGCCGGCATTGAGAATCTGCCTGAAGGTGAGGTTCACTCCGAGTCCGCCACGGGTATAGCTGCCCTCCGCGAGGATGGCGCGGGACTTCTGAGTATCGTAATTGTTATACACGCTCACGTCCGAATTCCTTGCGACATACTCCCCCTTCAGCGTGAGTCCGTTCCAGTCGAAAACGAGGCGTCCGGAAGCACCGTTGACATCCGGATTGATCAGACCCTCCATCCACTCACTCTCGAGCGCCTGATGCTTGTTCAGGAAGCTGCCCTCGAGGGAAAGGTTGAAGAGATCGCCACGGCCGGCAAGCTCCATGATGTTCACGCTGAGGTCGGCACCGATGATCCTTGAGTTGAAGTTATACTCCTTGAAAGCCTTCGGGAACGCGACCATCGCCTTGAGCGAGATTTTTCCGTCCCAGCTGTATCCGAGATTCACTCCTTCCAGGGCGGTGTTCAGACCGAGAGACCTCTCCTCATAGGCCCTGAAGAGAAGGCCGCTTCCGTACTGCTCGTAGAAATCACCCACGGTTGCTGTGAAACCCTTGTCGCGGAACCTTATATACTTGTTTGAAAGCGAGAAACCCTTGAGCTGCTCAGGATATCCCAGCAGCTGCGGAAAATAACCCTCCATCTGGAGACCACCCTCGATCAGACCAACACCGAAATCAACCTTAAGGTAATTGTTCGAACCGAAGCTGCCCTCCGGACGTACGCTACCTCCGGCAGGATCATTCACATAGTAGATCGAATTGGACTCGAGTCCGCCAGTCACATAGCCCTGGCTCCATATACTCTGCGCCGAAACGGAAACCCCTCCCGCAAGCAACGCGCATATAAGTAAGCTTCTCTTCATTCATGGTTTCTTACAACTTCTTCAGTGTTTCATAGACAGCCTGCTCATCGCCGGGAGTGTAACCGATATGGGTGTACACGATCTTTCCTGTCTTGTCGAGTATGAACATCGTCGGATTGCTCTGGACGTTCATCGCTCTCTTGAAATCACCATTCTTGTCAAGGGCGATCACGAACGGCCAACCGCGACCCTTCGCAAGCGGCACGGCCTTGCTGCTGTTCCTCGAATCATCGGTCGAAACTGCAACTACCTCGAAATCGAACTCGTCCTGCCAGTCGAAATAGCAATCGCTGATCGCTCCCATCTCCTGGAGACAAGGCTTGCAGGAAGTGTCCCAGAACGAGAGTACCACAGGCTTACCCTTCGGAAGCAGGCTCGCTACCGAAACAGTCTCTCCCTTGGCATTGACCACATCAACGGTGGTCACCACTTTTTGTGCATAAGCCATGACTGCAAACAAGAGTGCAGCCATGGCCATCATGAATTTCTTCATCTATTAACTTAGATTATTTGAGGACGAAGCTGGTAGTGTTGAAAGCATCGTCGATACCGTAACCGAGAGCGTAAGAATTGTCTGGTGCGATGTAGCACATCTTGGTCTCTACGAATACGTCGAAAGCCTCTGAACCGATCATTTCTGCAACGTCGACAGCGCTCTTCTCACCAGCCTTCCAAACATAAGAATGTACAGGCTTAGGATCCCACATACTCTGCATGGTTGAGCCGACGAGGGTACCGTCGTTTGAGATGCAGCCAGGCTCGAAATCACCATTCTCGCAGATCACGAGCTCCTTGGTCTTGAGGTTGAAGCGAGCTGCAACGATAGGAACATCGAACTCGTCTGAGTACTGCTGAATAGTGAGGGCAACCCACTCACCGTTTGCGCTGATGCTGCATGGATGGAACATCATGTACGGTGCAGTCACAGGCTCAGCAGGCTCCCACTCGAATGGATGGAAGAAAGCCGCGCAGATAGGATCGACAGCATAGCTGCCGTCAGCCTGTCTGTTCCAGATGACGAGAGGCCAGCTTGCAGTATCATCGATAACGAATCCACAGAGTACGCTCGCGTCAGCTGACATCCACCTTACCTCGGCGCCGTCCACAGGGAATCCGAGCTCCTCAGCAGAAGGCACAGGAAGGGTGATTCTGTCGGTAGCGGCAGTGAAAGGAGTCTTCCAGATACAAGGAAGTGGGTTGTAACCATTGTAGTAGAAACCGGCGATGAGATTCTCCTCATCGTTGATGGTGTATGCTGCAGAACCATCCTCCACGTTAACGGTATAGGTCTCACCCCAGAACTCATCATAGATCTCTGTTACATCTGGGTTGTAGTAAAGGAAGCTACCGGTGGTACCCTTACCCTTGAACGCATAGTTGTTGAATGAATCATCTCCAGCGTTCACGTCACGACCCTGGCCTACTGCTGTACCCTTTGCGCTGATTCCGAAAGAATCGCCGAGGATGTTAGCGATATCTACAACGTCATTGTTCTCGATATCCCAGACTGCAGGATTGCCGCTCATGAAGTTCGAACCGGCAGCATACTTACCGTCAGGAGTTCCGACGAGTGCCATCATTGCGACACTCTCGCTAGAAGGAGAAATTACGACCTTGGAGAAGGTGCCGTCATAGGAAGGCGTATCTGGAGGTAATATTACCTCACCGCCGTTGTCGTCTGGATCTGGTCCTGGAGTAGGAGTAACTGCTGGCTTGTTGCAGCTGATGGCGGTCACAGCAAGGAATGCCATCGAAAAGAATGAAATCTTCTTCATTTTATAAAATGCTAAGTTCAAATTATAATTAATTGACTGATAAATCTGATATTGTGCGGATATATCTGATATAAACCGTTACAAATATAGCAAAAAAGATGATTGGTTGTGCTCCTGATGATGTAAAAAAGCCGACGACCTTGATTGGCCGACGGCTCTGGATATGGATGATTCAGTCAAGATTAATTCCAGCCACCCTGTGAAGGATCGATGGAAATCTCGATCATTTCCTGGTCAGGAGAAGTATTGAGAGTGACGGTGATGGTATGTGTCCAACCTGCCTTGAGGCTGAGTGAGTACTCAAGGAGGTAAGCGATACCACCCATCGTGAGCTCAACGAGAGGAGTCTTCTTTTCAATGTTCTGAGGAACGAGAATCGCCTCGAATTCAGTGTTGCTGCACTTCTTCATGGTGATAGTGCCCTTCTTTCCGAAAGCATCCCTCTCAACCGAGCCGTTGAGCCAGTTGACGACGCATGAGTTAGTGGTGTTATAAACGTGCGCAGTCACATCGTCAGGAATCTCTCCTGTGAACTTGTCTCCCTTTTTCAACTCTACGACAAGGCGTGTCATCATGTGATTGAACTTAAGGTCGACAGAACCATCTGACCTGGATACGCCTTCAGACTTGGCATACATGAGGTCAGATTCCTCGAATCCCCCATCGTTCTGGTCCAATGCCACGCTGAATGGATAATACTCGATTGAGCTGAAATGTGGCTGATATGGATAGAAACCATAGAAGTCACACGCATTGTCGCTCCAGAACAAATCGTTTGCAGGTGTCCATAATCCATCTGCGTAGACGAGCTTCTCGTTATTGATATAATTGCCTGCAGCCTGAAGGATGGATTCTTTTCCTTCCACGTTCTCAACTGCGAAAAGCGATATGGCATCATTCTCCTCGAATGCTGTAGCTGTTGCCTTCGTTGCAGAAGGATGCTCCACATTGAAACGGATCTTATCAGAGAAAGATGCATCATCAATCTTGGAACAAGCCATCAGGCAAGCTGCCATTGATATAAAAAGTAATGTTTTTTTCATGATCATTCCTCCTACTTATTTTCTGTCAACAAAAATAGGTGCACGCTCGGAAGCCCTTACAAAATCCGGATCAACACCGAAGGTGCGATCGAAAGCAGCGCTCTTGGTCACAGGACCGAAGCTGTCGTTATCCTTCGAATAGAAATCTTCAAGACTGAATGGAATGCCGGCATATTCCATGATCCTCTCAACGATGGCCTGGCGGCTGATTGCAGAGAAGTATGGAATGTTGTTGTTCATACAGCTGGTCGCTTCTGAACGGAACATGCCGCGGCTATGCATATAACCACCCTCATACATATCCACGTAGTCAGAGTAATTCTCATTGTAGATGAGATGTGCCCATGGAACCTGTGATGCATTTGACTTCATAGTGAGATTCTTGTACCAACCGAGCATCTTTGCGATTCCGAAGTTGCTGTACAGATCGTCATCACTCTGAGGATGGTCACAGCAGGCACAACCACATGTCTGGATGAATGCATTGTGGTATATGTACTCGTCTGCGAGCTTACCGAATCCGTGTCCACCCGCCTCATGCTGGATGATTCCGCGGAAATCGTAAGGATATGGTTCACGGCTGACTGGGCAGCAGGCAACAGCAGAGTTGTCATATCCCATCATGGTAATACCCTCGTAGGTAGATGTGTTCATCAGCATCACGGTAAGTGACTTGGTCTCGTCAAGTGAAGGATTAGCCTTCCTAGACCATTCGAAGCATAAGTCCATATCAGGAGGTAAGAGCCTGTTCTGGGTGAAGTACGTTCCGAAACGTGTGTCATTGACAGTGTTGACAGTACCAATTCCGCTATCGTCAGACATGGCGACAACTGCATAAACGTTGAAGTAATCCTTATAAGTCTTGTAAGGTTCCACGTCAAAGAAATGGCCGAAGCCTTCTTCTGCATCCTGGAAGAATTTACCCGTTGCGATGTCCTTAGCGTCATATCCGTCACCAAGGAATACGATGTCGATACCGGCACCCTTGCTTGCGGTCTGGAATGTACGCACATCCTCGTCGGAGTAATCGCTGTCAAACTGCTCAACGGTCATAGTACTTGTATAGTCCTTACCGTCGAGCTCGAATACGATTTCGCCAGAACGTCCATAAGCATAACGATCATAGATATTACCCCACTCATCAGGCTCATAATAAACGAACTGATCGTATGTTCTTTCCATCTGACTGAATGTCACGGTCACGTCGGCCTTGCCAGTTCCGCTTGACGGGCTCACTGTTACCCACTCAGGCTTGCTCTTTACACTCCAATTGTATCCTGACGGAGCACGGAGAACGTAAGTGCGGGAAATCTCATCGTTAAGGCCTCTCATCTGACGGCGGCTGATGGAGAAATCATAATGTGAAGCGATTCTCTTGAAGTCAGACCAGCCAATTTCGCTCTGGTATCTCTTAACCGACTGTGCTGGGACTTCAAGTGTGAAATTGTCCTTAGCAATACCGTTGAAAGCATTATTCTGTACAATAGGTGGCTCTACTGCATTGCAAATGAAACGTGATACATAGTAGCACCCACTGAATGCGTTTGATTGAATAGACTGTATAGTAGACGGAAGTTCAATGGCTGTAACCCCACGCGCTTCAGCGAAGGCACTTTCTCCGATAGAGATAAGTCCTTCTGGGAAAATAAGGTCGCAATTCAATCTTTGATTCCAACCAAAAGCATAATTGCCTATTCTCTTCAATGAGGATGGAAAACAGATGGAAGAAAAAGCATTGTTGTAGAAAGCCCACTCTCCAATTTCCGTAATACCATCCGGCAAAACGAGTTCTCCTCTAAAGTTGCAATATTGGAAACAACCGTTATTGATAGTGGTTACATTATTAAGATTGAGCGACCCGGCAAATGAGCAACTCTGGAAAACTCCGTAAGGTAATTCATAAAGACGTTCTGGGATTTCGAGATCCCCGTAGTATGATCCAGAATTGTAGAATGCATAATCGCCTAAGTATTCCAGATTTTCTGGAAGAGTGAGGTGGCCTGAGAAGTGGCAATTGTAAAAGGCCCAACCACCTATTCTAGTGATTGACTCTGGCAAAAGAAGTTCTCCTGACAGGGCTGAACAATTATTGAATGCATTATTTCCAATGGTTTTCAATATGTCTCCAAAAGAGACGCTGCTTACGTTGGAATTACTGAAAGCATCATTTCCTATCTCTGTAACGTTATCAGGGATTATCAAGGCTCCAGACAATCCTGTCTGAGTGAATGCACCAAATGCAATTATCTTAACGTCCTCAGGGAATACGAAATATGTAAGAGATTTCTTGCCGTTGAAAGCATTGACAGGAATTACACCCCAGTCTTTATACTTGTACCATTCATAACATAAGTGACCGTCTTCGCCACTACGCCAAATATGGTCGGGTTGGCCATAATCATTTATGTAATCGTCGAGGTTTGCCCATTCCCAGGTCTCCTCAAACCATGCAATTGTTTCTTCTGAGTACGCGCCGAATACTCGACACTCCTTCAGGTTGACAGCCTCAAGTATTTTCATTGAGTCACGCATGAACATGAAGTCACTGCCACCAATCTCGCCGGTAATCTTGAGATTCTTGATTCGGTCCGGATGTTTGTTCTCATTCTTGATGGTCCTGCCAAGCTCACCCTTGTTTGCGACATTGACGACGAAATACTGCCTTGCCTCTCCACCATGTGAATTCCTGTCTTCTACCCAATTGGTAATCTGACTGTCAGTAAGTGTGAGTTCATACTCGCCGCTAGCGTTCTTCTTGCTGACAGTGATGTCAAAGGTTGACATCTTTCCGCTCACATATCTCGTCACACCGTCAGTCTTGAAGCTATAGCTTGAAGAACCGATAGTGATTGCAAATACCGGCAGCGACGCTTCAACATCCTGTGGAACCACTATTGCGCGGAAAGAACCGTCCTCCTGATCTGTCATTACGATACCTTTGGACATCGCGTCTCCGATAGGGGTAACGATACCGGTTGCAAAGTCGATCTGAGACTTAAGGGTAGTATTGGTAACAACGATGCTCTTTGCAAGATCATCCCATTCACCTTCACTGAAACCAGTACCTTCTTTCAATGTTACTGCAGCACTGGACATGATATGTTTCAACAATACTGAAACTTTGCTTTCGGTAGGTACTACGTTCTCCGCCTTACCCCAGAGAAAGTCCGAAAGTTCATATCCGCTCTTCTGAGCGCCATTTGCAGTGACGTTCTGATCAGCTTTTACCTCGAAATTGTATGAGTTGATATTGTCAATAGACGTCTGGTATGGATAGTATAAATACAGATCCGCATTAGTATAGACATCTTTGTAGTATACCGACCTGGTCGATTTCCATTTCAACTCAGTCTCGTTGTAGATGTACTTGGCGTTATCCGCCTGGTTTCCCGAGAGGAGCAGAGTTCCGGGAACAGTGTTCCCTTCTGAGTAGTTAACGGCAAAGAGACCGATCGCATCTTTGTCCGAGAAACCTGATGCTGTGACCTTGGTCTGCACCTGGCTTATCGTTCCGTCGATGTTCAACGGAATCATTCCGTCAGGATGACCATTTTCAAGCATAGGGTCCTTCACGCATCCAGCAGCAAAAGCTACTGTTGCGGCTAAAGTTAGAATAGGATGTAAATGCTTCATCATTAATGAATGTTATAATTGTTATTTCTATTTATTCTGCGTCTCCGGAATTATTGTCACCGTCTCCCCAGTCACCAATTCCAGGGTCAACACCATTAGACCTGACTGTTATGGTACAATATGCCGTGTAGTTACCTTCTGCTGTCCTTGCTGTCACTGTCACCCTGCCTGAACCTACTGCTCTGACAATTCCACTCCTTTCCACAGTGACGATATTACTCTTATCTGTGGTCCAAACTACATTTTTATTGGTAGCGTTCTCAGGCATGACCGAAGCGGTCAGCTGAAGTTTGTCGCCCATAAACATCTCTACCTCTTCCTTGTCCAAGGTGATTCCAGTTACAGCTACCGGCATGACATTGATAGAACAGTATGCCTCATATCCGTTCTCTTCAGTAACTGCTCGTATCTGGGTCCATCCAGGTGATACTGCGGTGACAGTTCCGCCCTCGTCAATTGTCGCGATGTCGGTATTATAGCTTTCCCATAGAATCCGTTTGTTCTTCGCCGTTTCTGGGTAAATCTCTGCATATATCGTAGACTTGTCACCTGGATACATATCAATGTGATATTGGTCGAGATTGATACCTTCAACGCTGTTGCTTCTGACATAGATCTGGCACCATTCGCTTCTGCGTCCTTCATCTGTCGATGCAATAACGTATGTCCATCCAGGGGAAACCGCTGTGATAAGGCCTGTCGAGTCAACTGTCGCAATGTTTGTGTCCTGACTTTCCCATGTGACATTACGCAATGTGGCATTTTCCGGAAGTACAGTTGCGTGGATGCGTACAGTATCCTCCTCTATCATTTCGACATGGTACCTGTCCAAACGGAATTCTTCCACAGGAATTCTAGGTCTTACCACTATCTCACATTCAGCAGTTAATCCTCCTGCCGTTCTAACTTTGACCTTGGATGTTCCAGATTCAGATGCATAATAATGACCTGGTTCTGAGAAATAGCTTAGATTCCCTTCTGTAATCCATTCGACTCCCCAGTATGACAGTTCTTCGGGATAAATGTTGGCATTAATTCTTATATCATCTCCCTGATATACATCGACGTATGTCTTGTCGAAGCTGATTGATGTTGGCTTACCTTTCATGAAGGTGCTCTTGTCGACACTGCGGAAGCGCCACCAGAAATACTCACCACCATTGCCGTTCTTCGTAGATTCGATGTTCTTGGCAAGTATCATCTGGTCGTCGCTTAGGTAAAGTATGTCGAACTCCTTGATTTCTGGTCCGCCATGGATGTTAGGGTGCAAAATAGCAGCACTGTCGGTTGAAAATTTGCCTAGGCTCCATCCATCAGCACGGTTAACCCTGCTGAAGCCATCTACAGTAATCTTACCTCGTCGTATTTCATCGCCGTTTTCATAGTATGAAATACAGTTGAGGTCACTGTCTATCTTCATGTATTCGAAGAGATTGCTGTCACGATACAGATCTCTCAATGACCAACCCCACCATTTGTCTGGCACAAATCCATTATCAGCAAGATATCCATTTCCATTATTTTCGCCAGCTCCCCAAGAGTGTCCTTCGTAATCACTCGTGGTATCCCAGAACCAATACTTCTCGCCATCTGCACCGGCGAGCATCTCTATAAGTGTAGACTGTTTTTCGTATATTACATCCTGGTCAGCATTGGTCATCTTGCTGAAAACGCTTCTACGTATCTCCACGGTCTTCTCTACATTCCTGACGGCTGTTTCCGTGTCTGTCATGAATGTCATGGTGAAGCCTTCAGAGAAAGTAATAGGCGGAATTATGATATAATACGGCTGTCCTACTTCAAAACCGCCTTCTAGAGCTATAAGGTCAATGGATGTCTTGTCAGATTCCCATAATGATGAACGTGGCCTGTTGTTTTCTTCGAACCATATATTACCGCCACCAGAGATAATTTCACCGGCATTACTCTTTATGTTGATTTTTCTGACACCTTCCTTCGTGACGGACAGTTTTATTCCTCCACAAACATTGTAGAAGAACATCTCCAAATCCTTTGACCTTGCTACAGATGGGAATAAATCAGCATTGAATGTGCCTTTTTTCGCGTATTGTATAGAAGGAAAACTGTAATAAATAAACCCGCCAGAGAAATAGGATTCAGGTCTATATGGGTATATCGCATAGTAATAGCCCTCACCTGCCTGCTCTTCAGTATAGAATTCTTTTGCCGGTACCTTTCCGACAAAAGTAGTTACGCTTGCAGGCGAAGTGTTGTTTGCCACACATTTGAGATTCCTTGAATTCATATAATCGCTTCCGTAGAATACGCTTATTGAATCATGCGGAAGCCAAAGTACTGAACCACCTTCAGATAGTACGGTCTTTGTCTCATCTTCACTATGGCGTGCAACGATAGTTATATATTCGTCCTCGATTTTCTCTTGGACGAGTCCCTTTGTGATGTCCTTTACGCATGATGACATGAAAAGGACTACGAAAACGATTGACAATTTGATTGAATTTCTTTTCATGGCCTTTCCATTTAAATTTCATCACCCTCACGGGTACCCTCGTTGCCGCCGGCATCCACAGATCCTTCTATAAATATCTTAGTGTAATCTGGGATATAATCTGAATTGCGGCTGACTGTCACGTTCGGAATTATCTGACCCTGATGAATCACTAGTAAACGTAGTGAGTCATATTTAGACGGAGAGCAATCGAGATAGCTTAATTTCGTATTATTGCTGACGTTCAGTTCATCCAAATAGCAGTCTATCAATTCAAGATGCTCAAGGTTGACCATTGCAGAAATGTCAAAGTGGCCTTCCTGAAGTCCCCAATTAAAGAGTTCAAGATGTGTCAATTGTGTCAAGTAAGATAGTGCTCCGATATTGTTTGCGGTATACCATCCGTCAACAGTTGAGCGTATTGACAGTTTCTTCAAATTTGTGAAGTGCTGTAAATCCCAAAAATCGAGGTAATCGTATGAGTAGTCAATCTCTGTGACAGATTTTGCTTCATCCTTGGAAATCTCCCCGTCACCGTCAGCGTCATAGTTTTCTAACATGAATTCCCTAAAATGCCAATCACGGAATTCGATGATATTTGGGTCAACGACGCGGACATAGCAGTTAGCTTGGTGCCCAGAATCTTCCGAGTATGCATATATCCATGCGTCTCCTCTCTTGATTCCAGTGACAACTCCACCCTCGACGGTAGCTATTTCTTCATTACCGCTCCACCAATTTACATTCTTGTTTGTGGCGTTCTCAGGAAGAATAGTTGCTGTCAAAGTCAGGGTCTCTCCCAAATTAATTGTAGCTTCTGTTATGTCAAGACGAATCTTCTGGACTCGAATAGCTACTGTCACCTCCGTACTCCATGTATGGCCGCCATCTTCCGCCGTTGCGGTGATGACCGTAGAGCCGACTTTCTTCGCGGTTACGATACCGTTGTCCACGCTTGCAACGTTTTCGTCACTTGACGTCCAGATGATATTAGGATTTGTCGCATTTTCTGGATATACATACGCAATAAACCTGACGGACTCACCAGGACTGAGGCAAGTAGATCCTTCAATGTCTACTGATATCCAGTCTACATGAATTGCTGTGTCAACGACGTACAGATTACACCAATCGACGTAACTTCCATCCTCAGTAGTCGCATAAATAGTAACATATCCTGGTCTGATACCAGTAACGACACCATTCTCAACCGTTGCCGTATTCTCGTCGCTTGTGCTCCAAATTACATTCTTGTTCGTGGCATCTTCTGGGTATATAGTAGCATTTAGAGTCATAGAGTCTCCTAACAAAATGCTGGTATCGTGCCTGTCAAGAGAAATACCCGTGACAGGTGTAGGAAGGACAGCGATTTGACAAGTTGCTGTCAATCCGCCTGCTTCAGCAGTAATTGTCGTAGTGCCAAGACCATGAGCTATAACCTGACCATCATTTACGGAAGCTACTGAAGGATCTGAACTTGTCCAATTGATAGTCTTGTCTGTCGCATTGTATGGTTCCACTGTCGCAGTGATGATGACAGACTCGCCAACACGCATTGTATATTCTGTCAAGTTCAGATATATATTGCCTACCGGTGTTGGAACGACATTGACCGTGATGTATGCGCGTTTTGAACCAGCGCTAGCCATTATGACAGCCGTTCCAAGCATGTTGCAACGAACGCGCCCGTTCTCTACGGAAGCGACCTGGGAATTAGAACTGCTGAAGGCACATAGTGGAAATGTCGCGTCATAAGGATTAGTCCTGTAAGTTATCTGAAACTCGTCTCCGACGTATTTGACGTAATCTGTCTGGGTCAATGAGATCTCCTGGACAGTAATGATATCCATCATGTCTCCGTATTCATTCTCGATCAAGATACGCCCGTTATAATTCTCGTCTGTGTATAGTCCGTTGACTGAACCATGAATGAACACATCACCAGAATTGACTGCCAAGCTGTCAATAGACGCCGATTTCTCGATGATCAGAGGATTGTCCACAATGTTCGAAACGACTGAATTATATTTGCCGGATACATAAGCAGTACTCTTCGGTAGATCCAAAACTGCATTTCCAGCAATAGTCTGACCTCCGGAATAGGTGTTATTCAGAATGATGATAGGTGTCTCATTCGTGTTGTTGACAGTAAGTGTACCTCCTTTTACGATGTACGCATTCAAACTGATTGAACTGCTTGAGTTTTGACCAACGGTTGGAACGACTATCGCTTCATTCTCATATACTGTCCTGCTGACCGTAACGTTGGTCGCACCTGAATTGAAGGCGCTTTCTGCGGTCTGAAAATCAGTCGCGCTGACAACAGAGAGAGGTATATGGAATCCTCTTATCTGGCCTGAACCAATTGACGAGGTAGAGTTAAGTGTCTTCGCAGTTGAAAAAACTGCTGGCGTGCTTCCGATACGCCCATACAAGCGGATAATTACATTTGCCCCGTCCTCATAGTTGACTGGGAACATCATCATCTTTACATACTTCTCATCTCCGTTCTTCAAGGTTAGAGGAGTGTCTGGACTGATATTGACAAGTTGATGATCCGAGAAACGTACAGGATTCAAGTAGTCTCCGGACAATTCTGTCAAATCAAGAGTTACTGCGTCTGTATAGACTTTGTTTTCCTCGTTACCCTCGCATAGCAACTCAATAGAATCGATGGTAATAGTCTTCTCTGAATTTGAGACAATTCTGAAATAAGCCATCGAGGATACATAATCCATCTGGATGGTCGGAGCATTTATATCTCCTCCCTCAGCTACTGAGTAATACTCATCGGAACATCCCACCAAGAAAGAATACTTTGAATAATCACTGAAGTTTCCACTTAACTGATAATTTCCCTTATATGTGCGATCTTCCATGGAGAGCGAAAGGTAGTGAATGTCCTCCACCTCGGAATATGGATATACGGCGTATATCTTGGAATCACTGAATGGATTGACTTTTCCGGAGAAAACACCTTTTGTTGTACCGGAACCCTCAATCAGATCAAACTGCTTGAGTTTTCCATTTTCGCCGATAGCTACGCCGATATTGTCGGACTCCGACCATATGTTTTTGTTCGAAGAGAAAATAGTTTTCGTCTCTTCTTCGCCACTAGGCATCTCTGCAGACAAGGTCAGACTTACATTAGGTTTCAATCCAAGCCAATTCCTGTCTGTGTCTCGCGAGCATCCACAGAGTGTGATTGCAAGCAAAAATGCTGATATTCTGTTGACTTTCATCATTATCCTTCTCTCTTAGTCTTCACCTCGGTTCTCCCAATCTCCAGCTCCGATGCCGTTGTCCACGTCTTTCAACTGAGTGACAGTGACTTTCTTGTTGATCAGATCTGTATCTCCATTTCCAATGACAGTGATGGTTGCTACGCGTTTACTGTTAGTCATGTTCCTGCTGGTCGTGATCGTAAAGCTACCGTTTCCCGATCCTGATGTCGGACTGACTGTGCACCAGCTCGAATCAGAACTGATTTCCCAGGTTATGTTCGACGATATCGTTATTTCCGTGGCCCCACCATTGCTGTCGACTTCTATTGCACTAGAACTGAGGTTCATTACGTCAACTTGTTTTACGGTAATGGTGCATGTCGCTTCAAACTCAGCACACGCAGCGGTGATGACCACTGATCCTGGAATAAGCGCCTTAACTACACCATCGCTGACGGCCGCCACAGACGTGTCAGAGCTTGACCAGGTAACGGTCTTGTCTGTGGCGTCTCTAGGAGTCACTGTCGCAACGAGGGTCACGATCTGACCTTCGAACATAGTATATGATGTCTTGTCAAGGCTGATTCCGGTTACAGGAGTCGGCTCGACAGTAATCTCACATTCGGCGCTCATTTCACCTACGGTCGCTGTAATTGTTGCAGTTCCAACTTTAAGAGCTTTTACTACTCCGTTCTTCACAGTTGCGACTGATGCGTCTGAAGTATACCACGTCACTGTCTTGTCAGTGGCATCGTCAGGAGTCACGGTTGCGGACAGAGTCACAGACTGTCCAGCCCGTAAGGTTTCTGAAGTCTTATCGAGCGTTATTCCGGTTACAGGAGTCGGCTCGACAGTGATCTTGCATTCGGCGCTCTTTTCACCTGCGGTCGCTGTAATTGTTGCAGTTCCGACTTTAAGAGCTTTTACTACTCCGTTCTTCACAGTTGCGACTGATGCGTCTGAAGTATACCACGTCACTGTCTTGTCAGTGGCATCGTCAGGAGTCACGGTTGCGGTCAGAGTCACAGACTGTCCAGCTCGTAAGGTTTCTGAAGTCTTATCGAGCGATATTACGGTAACAGGAGAGAAAACAGAAACCTCACATGTCGCGGTGAAACCACCATCCTGAGTCTTGACTGTAATCGTTGCAGAACCTCCTCCGACAGCTGATACCTCGCCGTTTATGACTGTTGCGACGGCGGTGTTCGAACTTGTCCAAGTCACATTCGTGTTTGTGGCATTGGATGGAGTTATCGTGGCGGTGAGAGTTGTTATATCCCCCTTGACCATTGATAATGTGGTCTTGTCTAGAGATACGCCTGTAACGGGATATACCTTTGCTTTGACAGAAACTTCGCATGAGGCAGTCTTATTTCCGTCCTCAGTAGTTACGGTTATCGTGGCTGTACCTGGCTTGACGGCAGTCACCTTGCCACCTTTGACGGTCGCCACCTCACTATCACTGCTCTCCCATGACACATTCTTGTTTGTCGCATCTGATGGACTAATCGTTGCAGTGAGGGTCTGAGATTCTCCTTCAGTCAATGATATAGATGACTTGTCGAGCTTGACGCTGGTGACGGGAACGGTCACCGTTACCGAACATGTCGCAGTAAATTCCCCGTCCTGAGTCCTTACAGTAATCGTAGCCGATCCTCTGCCAACCGCAGACACTGTTCCGCCAGCCACAGTTGCGACAGCAGTATTGGAGCTTGTCCATGTCACATTCTTATTCGTCGCATTAGATGGAGTTATGGTAGCCGTGAGAGAAGTGGATTCTCCTTTGACCAACGATACGGATGTCTTGTCGAGCGAAACACCGGTCACAGGGTACGTCCTCTCCACGACAGTGATTTCGCACTTTCCGGTCTTATTGCCATCCTCGGTGGTTACTGTAATCGTTGCAGTTCCCGGCTTAATGGCAGAGACTACTCCGAGAGATACCGTGACTACTTCAGTATTTGAACTTTCCCAGGTGACATTTTTGTTTGTTGCATTGGCCGGGGTAATAGATGCGACAAGCCTCTGCTTCTCACCTTCGGTCATTGTAAGAGAGGACTTGTTGATTGCAACATTCGTGACAGGAACGTTGACTGTGACATAGCACACTTCAACATATCCTCCATCTTGAGTAGTTGCTGTGATTTTTGTCGAGCCTCCGTCAACGGCGGTGACTATACCGTTTTTGACCGTAGCAATCTCATCATCGGCGCTTTCCCAGAAGATTGTCTTGTCTGAGGCATTGGACGGTACGATGGAAGCGACAATCTCGGCACTTTCGCCCTTATTTAGCTCAATCTGTGACTTGTCGAGGGTTATCCCTGTAACAGCAATTATGGACTGCTCTACAGAAACTTTACATGTCGCGGATTTGCCTCCATCTTCAGCGATGACCGTGATAGATGCACTACCGACGCCATTCGCCGTGACAACGCCGTTCGCAACGGAAGCAACAGCCTCATTGCTGGATTTCCATGATACCTTTTTGTTGCTGGAGTTTGTCGGCAGTATGGTCACTGAGAGTTTCTCGCTCTTACCTTCCGTGAGGACAAGTGAGCTAGTGTTCAATGATATACTTTCGACGTGAACAATTACATTATCTTCATTGCCACCACAAGAAGTGAATGGCAGTAACATCATGAGGAAACAGAATACGGAAAAAACAGTCCGTAAAGATTTTGTCATACCGTGTGGTTATTATATAACTAATGCACAAAGTGGTTAAAGTACAAATTTACATAATATTAAGTACAAACGGAATAGACTTTATCTTGAAATCACAATAATGTTCATTTATAAGCGGAATAATCCCTACCTCGACGAAACGTCGAGGGCGTTGCGGACGATGTCGGTGAAGTCGGAGCCTTCCATGACCTCGAGACCCTTGATGGTGTAGCCGCCCGGGGTTGCGATCTTCGCAATCTCCTCCTCCGGATTGGTTCCATGGGCTGCAACCAGCATTGCCGCGCCCTTGACGGTCTGCAGCACGACCTTGATTGCGTCATCCCTGTCGAAGCCGAGATCAGTGCCACCGTCAACAGAAGCGAGAATATACTTCATGGCGTACGCGACACCGCATGAAGCGAGTGCCATTCCCGAGTTCATCATCTTCTCGTCGATGATCAGCGACTTTCCGACGCTGTCGAAGATTGCCTTCACGAGCGAAATCTGTATCGGAGTCGCCGAGATCGGAGCGATGAAGGTGAGACCCTCGTTCAGTTCCATGGCCGTGTTCGGCATCGCGAGAAAAAGGATAGGCGATTCGTTGGCGTTTGTGCCGGTGCATCCGCAAGCGCCAGTGCCGGTGCATCCGCAAGCTTCATTGCTCGCGCATTCGCATGTATCAGAACCGGTGGATGCGGCCCCGAACCACTCCTGATACCTTGTAGAAGGCACACCGGCGACGAAGCTGATGATGATCTGATTCGCGAAATCGATTGCCGGAGCTATCTCCATGCACACCTTCTCCACCGTGTTCGGGCGGACGGCAAGGATGATCACGTCAGCACCTTTGATCGCCTCCCTGTTGTCGAGACATGAGTGGATGCCGGTCCCGGCGAAGGTGTCGAGAGTCGCCTGGCTATGAGCGGTAACGGTGATGTCACCTGGAGTGAAGAGTGAGCTTGTCGAGAAACTTCGAGCAGCCGTACCACCCATGTGGCCGGCACCTATTATGGTGATTTTCATATTTCTTAAGTTCGTTTGGGGACACTAATATAGTCATTTTTCTCGTGCTGACTTGACATTAAGCAAATATTACAATTCTTTTACCGTGGCGGGTGGGGTTTTATGTACAGTCCAGGCTGCGATGCTCTAGTTTCATGACCAGCGTCAGTGAGGCTGATACAGATGGCACCATTTGGCCGTGGCGGTTAAGTGACTTATAGACAGGGTTTTTAACGAAAAATGGGTAGTCAAAAATTGACTACCCATTTTGGACTAACTTGCTGATATCCAGTGTGTTATCTGCCACGCCGAAAAGGGCGAGAGATGGCACATCGGGGTTCTGGTTACCTTACGACCTTGAAAATATCCAGAACGAGCGTTTTACAAGAGCCAAAGTCGCGCTTACCTCCTGACACAAGGGGACTCGGTGCCGAATAGGAAGGACTTCTGGTAGCCGCCGAGGTCGATTACGATCTTTTCGAGAACGACGCCCGGGTCGAGTGGCTTGATGGTCAGCGTATGGACGCGGCCGGCCGAATTCGATGAACCAGCAGAATTCGATGAACCAGCGGCATTCGATGAACCAGCAGCATCAGAAGAAGCAGCAACACCGGCACCGACCTTGACCTTGACAGGCATGTCGATCACACGTGCGGCAGCTGCCGGATACATGACGCGGTAAACGTTCTGCGGCTCCTCGTTGAGCTCGCCGTTGAAGTTCACCTCGAGCGGCTCGTTACCGTCGAAAGCGACAGTGTAGCGGTGGCCCTCCTTGCGCGAGAACGCTAGAGTGGTGGCGGTGATGACATGTACATCAAGCTCGCTCACACCCTCCGGAAGCTCGACCTTGTAGGTGATGCCCGCACCCTCGGCAGACGCGGTATATGGCTGGATGGAGATACCGCTGCGGGTACGTCCCATGTGCGGAATGAGAGTCCACTGACCCTCGCCGGCATCGGTCTTCGAATAGTAGTGCTCGGCATCCATCGCGATGTAACCGGCACCCTTAGCCTCGGCGAAAGTGAAACCGCCGGCCATCGAAGCAGCATCCTCGAACCTCTGCAGGCGTGGGAGCATGTCGGCAGGGAAATTGTCGTTCCAGCTGCGGTAACCGATATGTTTCTGGATCATCATTCCGTTCCACTTGCCGCCGGCGATATCCTCATTGTACTGGCGGCAAAGCTCCGCATCGCGATTGAACGCCTCCTCGCAGCGGTCAGCCCAGAGATTCGCCTCCGGATTGCCCTCGCCGTAGAGCTTGAGGTTCATGGCCTGCGCATAGTACATCTGATAAACATTTCCGAGCGCCTGAACCGGGAAGAGAATCAGCTGGCGGTATGCATCCTGATACTCGGCCGGAAGAGTGATGAACTGACGGAGAGCCTCGGCCTCGAGACGCATGAACTCGTCCGCAACCTGCTTCCACTCGCCCGTATTGACGTTGTAGGTGCGAGCATCCAGCATCTCCGCGGTCACGCGGCCAGCGTACTGGCTGTACAGATTGAGGATGCGAGCAGCCTCCGCAGCCTGAGCCTCGCCAAACTGCTGCGCGCAGAACGTGCGAGGATGGTCGAGCAGATTCGACGCGTCATAGCGGGTCGGATCCCATGCCATGTCCATGAACAGGCTGATCGGATACTCCATCGGCTTGAGGTCGCCCACATTGAGCACCCAAAGCTTGTCCACACCGTACTGATAAGTCAGCGTCAGCTGATCCCACATATGCTGGATCGGAGTCACGTTCAACCACTTGCTGTTGCGCGGAGCACCGACATAATCGACATGGTAATACATTCCGAAACCGCCCTTGTGCGCGAGCTCCTCCTTCGAAGGAAGACGACGGATGTCGCCCCAGTTATCGTCGCTCAGAAGGATGATCGCATCGTCCGGAACCTGCAGACCCTGATCATAGTAGCGCTGGACCTCCTTGTACAGAGCCCATACCTGCTGACGCTCAGCCGCCGGACGGCCGGTCTCCTTCGCGATGATCTTGCGCTGGTTCTTCACCACCTTCTCGAGCGTCTTGATGATGAACGCATCGTCGAGACCTTCCCTCTCGCCCATTGCCGCATCACCGTCACCCCTCATGCCGATAGTGATCAGGTCCTCCGTATCCTTCGCACGTTGCATGCCCTCGCGGAAGAACTTGTCGACCGCCTTCTGGTTGTTCACATAATCCCACTGGCCCTCGGAACCGTTCTTGCGCACCCATTCCTGGTGGTTGCGGGCCATAGGCTCATGATGACTGGTACCCATGATGATACCCATGTCATTGGCGGTCTGCGAATTGAGAGGATCGTCCGCATAGAAGCTCCATCCCCACATCGCTGGCCACATGAAGTTGCCCCTGAGACGGAGAATGAGCTCGAACGCACGTGCATAGAACTCATGACCGCCGAAATCGGTGCCGAAAGTGTTCTTCACCCATGTCGTCAGGCACGGAGCCTCGTCATTGAGGAAGATGCCGCGGTAGCGCACCGCTGGCTCCCCCGCCGAATATGTGCCCTTCGCGATCGAAAGATTGTCCTGGTGAACCGTCGGAACGTCCATCCAGTCGTACCATGGAGACACGCCCATCTGCTCCGAAAGCTCATAGATGCCGTAGATGGTACCGCGCATGTCGCTTCCGGCGATCACGAGCGCCTCACCGACACCTTCGACAGGCTTGCTCACCACTGTCATCACATACTTCTCGACCTTGCCCTTGAGCTGATCCGCATCGAGCTTTCCGGCCTTGACGATCTGCTGGATATACGGACTCTCGAGCGTGCCGACGATGATGGTCCGCGCACCGTCAGCAGGTGCGTTCAGCAGAGCCGCCTTCGTACCGCAGACCCTCTCGAAGTCAGCCTGAAGCGCCTCAGCGGCAATCTTCACGCCCTTCTTTTCGTCCGCCGAAATGAGGATCGAAGTCGGACGCGAATTCTCTATGAGAGTGAAACGGCCTGCACCGAGGCTTGTCGAAGTGATACCTTCATGGTCCTTTGCGAACAGAACGCCCGCCATCAGCAGCATCCCCGCTGCAAGCAAAAATCTTTTCTTCATGTGTGGTTTACGGATGGTTAGTTTTTCAAAGATAGCAAAACGCCGGTCGTTGTCAAAATGAAACGGCATATTTAACTTTGTGGGAACGACTTTTGAAAGCAAGGGCAGAGAAACTCTAGAAGAAAACGAAAGATGAAGAAGACAGCGATAGCACTCGTCGCCCTTATGATGGCGATGCCCGTGAAGGCCCAGGGCCTCGGAGACCTCCTCGGCTCGATGATCGGAGCCATGATCGGAGAAGTCGGCGACCAGGGCGAAGAAGATGAAAGCAAGGTCGGCATCCCCCAGCAAAACCTCTCCCTCTGGGGCATCAAACCCGCGAACTACAGCGGCATCACCCCCATCGGCAATGGACGCTATGCGGTCGTGAGCGACAAGGAAAGCTCCGACGGCTTCTATATCTGGAAGATCACCCAGGACCAGCAGACCGGACGCGTGATCAATGTCGAGAACGAGGGCTACTTCTCCAACAAGATCGGGCCGACCTCCGACCGCGATTGCGAAGGAATCGCATACCTTCCGGCGGGTGGAAAAAAAGCAGCCGGCGGCAAGAAGGCTGCCAGCGCTGATGCAGCCGGTTCAAGTGCAGCAACCGGCACTGGAAACGCACGTGCTGCCGGCACTCTGTTCATCAGCGGCGAGTCCGACAACCGCATACTCGAATACGACATGGACGGGCAGAGGACCGGACGCGAACTCCGAATTCCGGACCAGTTCCGCAAATCGGTCGGGAATATGGGCCTCGAAGCCCTCGCACTCGGCGGCCAAGGCTCACGCGCACGCTTCTGGGCCACTACCGAGACCACTCTCCCATCCGATGGACCTGCAGCAGGCCCAAATGCACCTGGAACTGCCAACATGCTCCGAATCCAGAGCTTCAAGACCAACCTCGCACCCCACCGCCAGTATGCGTACAAGATGGACCCGGGCCGCACCCGCGACTTCGGCTCACCGTATGTGTTCGGATGTCCAGAGATATGCGCCCTGCCGAACGGGCGCCTCCTCATCCTCGAGCGCGAAGCCAATATTCCGAAGCTCTATGTGGGTGCTGATGTGATTTGCAAACTCTATCTTGTGAACCCTAAGGGCTCGAAGAAGATCTCGCAGTATACCGAGATGGCAACGCTCCCGGAAAAGAAGTTCATGCGCAAGGAGCTCATCGCCAGCTGGACCACCTGCCTCTCCCTCTCGAACGTCGCATGGGCCAACTACGAGGGCATGTGCCTCGGCGCCAAGCTCTCCGACGGCCTCCAGACCCTCCTGCTGATCAGCGACTCACAGGGCGGCTACGGCAAAGGTCCTGTCCGACTGCAGGACTTCATCAAGGTGATTGTGCTGTAGGAGTCGTGACGTATTCAGAATGACTCTTCCGAATGCCGTGATCGTAACTTGTTGAGTATTAGGTATTTGTTATACGGACGGCTCCCTCGCGCGGGGGAACCGTCCGTATGGTTTATCGCTGATAATCAGGTAGTTATGATATTACTTCCTCAGCATGCCCAGCGAAATGTTCTTGTAGCTGAGCCTGCGGGCGGGCTTGTTGTCCGTGCGGATGGACGCATAGATGTCGGCAGTGTAGTCGGCCGGATTGAGAGACGCACCGGACATGATCAGAGATGCGAGAGCCGAGAACGACTCGAGGCTGCCGTAACCCGTGATCAGCACGTCATGCGTGCCCTTCTCGAGCACGATCTCGTCCGCCGAACCCCTGACGAAGGCGCTGCCGTTCTTTGTGTACACCACCCCGTTGATGCCGGAGATCACCATCCTCGGCACATCGCAGGTGACATTCACCTTGATCGTTCCCTTCACGCTGGTCAATCCCCTGGGCACCAGTGACTTGATCTCGTACTTGTTGATCCTGATCCCGCTGAGAAGATCCTTCGAATCCGGCTCAGCCGCCATCGCGAGCGACAATGAAGCCAGCACGAGGCATATAATAAGTAGCAGTTTCTTTCTCATAATGAGACAAATTTACAGATAAATAAAAAACCACCTCAATTTTTGAGATGGTTTTTAAGGTTTGAAGTGCGGTCGGGAGGAAGTTTAGATGCTCTCGGTGCCGTCCTCGCCGGCCTTGCCGTCCTTTGCGTGATAGATGCATGAAGGCTCGAGCACCTGAACCCTGTGCCATGCGCCACGAGGCACGATGAAACCGAAATTGCCGGTCGACACATCGAGAAGATGACGCTCAGCCACCTTCACCCTCTTTCCGGTCTCGGTGACAATCACCTCATCGCCCTCCTTCGGCTCACCGATGATCTCCTCAAAGAGCACATCCTCGAGCTTGCCGGAAAGCAGGATCACGTTCTCGCTGCTGTTCGGATGGCGGTGGATAGCCACCTCGCTGCCCGGAAGCATCACGTTCAACATCCTCTGACCCGCATCGTCCAGCGAAGTGCGGAGGTCGAACTGAGCTCTCCTGCTCTCCGATGCTTCCGCCTTAACGAAAAGGCTGTCAATAAGTTCCTTATTTATATCCATAGTTCCAATACTTTTATCAATTTCTAAGCACCAAAGATACAGATTCTATCAGATTTTACAAAAAGATTGATAAATAACCACTATCTTTAAAAAGTTCAAAACTAAAGCATTATGAAGAAGTCAGAAATGTTCAATACCATCCTTGTCCAGGTCTGCGGTCTTTGTGAAGTTGATGCCGAAGGGGTGCTGAACGGATGCAAGCAGCAATCCTATGTCGATGCGCGCATGCTCTGCGTCCAATACCTCAGGCGCTTGGGAATGACCAGCGATGAGATTGCGATCATCGTGATCCGCATGCTCAGGAACGACATGAACTACAGACCGGCACCGGACGAGGTGCGTGGAAAATCCCGCGGTGTGGAGAAGATGTTCAATTCCTACTCCAACCGCTGCCTGCAGAGCAGAGCCTTCGTGCTGATGTCGACCGCGCTTAAGAAATTCTGCGACGAACGCTTCTGGTCCGAGTACGTCCACAACGTCTGAACAGCATGCGCCCAGGACGCGTACGAAGTCCATACCATCTCACACACAGGAAATTAGCCCGCAGACCCTGATTGCAATACCTTTGCTCCGTGACCGACGATGGTCGCGAATAAACAGCAACAATATGGATAAGGTATTTTCAATCATTCTGCTCACGGGCATCATTTTCAGCTGTGCAGCATGCGCACAGGTCAGGAAGGTCAATGACACTCCTGTGAAGACTCTCGATTTCAACCGCTACCTCGGCACATGGTACGAGATCGCGCGCTTCGACCACCGGTTCGAAAAGGGCATTGAGTTCACCCAGGCCGTCTACTCGCTCAAGCCGGACGGGACAGTTCGGGTTGAGAACAGCGGCATCAAGGACACCAAGTTCAAGCGTTCCATCGGCAAGGCCTTCCGACCCGATGCCGAGAAGGAACCAGCACGTATGAGGGTGTCATTCTTCGGTCCGTTCTACTCCGACTATCGGGTCCTGATGATCGATCCGGACTACAAGTATGCCCTCGTCAGCTCCAAGGGCCCGAACTATCTGTGGATCCTCTCACGCGAGCTCACCCTTCCGCCAGCCGTCAAGCAGTCCATCATCTACGAAGCCCAGAGCCGAGGCTTCGACACATCGCGCCTCAAGTGGGTCCTCCAGCAGCGCGAGTCACTCTTCATCGAGCAGTGAGGGAGGGATGGCGGGTGTGGCAGCGGGTTCTGACGGGGATGACGGTGCTGTGCGGGATTTCAGAGCGGGAATCGGCAAATACATGTCTGTTTGCGAGCTTTGCCGGTGTTTCTGACGCGTATTTGCCGATTCCGTGTCTGTTTGCTGGGGTCAGCGGCCGATTCAGACATGAAAAGCCGAAATTCATGTCTGTTTTCGGGTTTTGCCGGTGTTTCTGACGCGTATTTGCCGATTCCGTGTCTGTTTGCTGAGGTTTGCGGCCGATTCAGACATGAAAAGCCGAAATACATGTCTGCTTTCGGACTCGGCAGTGGGTTCAGAGCCGCAGACGACAATTTACATGGTCAGCAGTCTGTAGTACTCGGCCTTCTTCTCCAGCTTCATCGGATACGCGCGCGAAGAGCTCGGCATCCGCCACCAGCAGAGAGGACGGCCGTGTCCATTCCCGTCAACCATGACCTCAACGCACTCCCCCACCTTGGGGCAGCTGACCGCCAGACCGCGCGACTCGAAGTACACCTGCAACTCCTCGCTCGCCTTTCCGCCCGTGGTCACGATCGTCCTGCACTCCGGCATCTGCTCCATAAGCGCGAGCACATCCGTTCCCTCCACGATCTCCAGGAAATTGTCATCCGCATTGTCCTTCAACCTGCGGACCTTGCGGGCAGTATCGAAGAGCGCAATCCCCTTCTCACGGCAGAACACCATGATCCTCTCCCTGTCGAACCGCTTCTCGCCCGCAATCTCAAAATGCGCCCTGTCCCCGAAATGAATCAGACCCTGAATCCTCCAGAAGTCATTGATCCAATTGGGGTAGAAGAACTCCATGCTCCACCTCGTCCGGGGCGGAGGAAAACTGCCCAGAAACAGCACCCGAGCATTCGCCGGCAGAAACGGTTCCAATGGATGTTCTTCGATAGTCATACCCATATTCATCTTACATGCATGAATCAATAGCTGTGATGCAGTACTGGACCTTGGTGTCGTCACTACGTACAAATTACTTGTTTGCAAAATAAAAAAAATCTATACATTTGCAGCACAAAATCGTGAGATCGGCTGGGCTTACGATGAAAGCGCGAAGTCCCGCATACGTTGCCCTGGCACACCAAAGCAATCCCGCTCACGTGGGCAAAACTAAAAGCAGTCTCTTTCTGAGACTGCTTTGTTTGTATTAGCAAAAGCTTGAACCGCTCTTCCTTCGCACCAAACGGTACCGTGAAGAGTAAGGCATCCACCACCAGAGCCCACTCCCGATCTAGGGCTGGCGGAAAGAGAAAGTCGCGACAAGGGCATCGTGGTCGGAAAGAGGAATAGATTCAGCGGAGCGCAGGATGCGGATGTCGTGCAGACGAAGTTCCGGAGAGTAATAGATATGGTCGATGCGGAAAGGCAAAGGCTCATGGTAAGTCGCGCCGTAACCGAAGCCGCCAGTCCACCACGCATCGCGGAATCCGGCCTTCTTCAGCTGACGCAGCGCCTCCGACCCGCCGACATCGTTCATGTCGCCCATAACTATCGTCGGATGGCTCACCACGCTTACTTCGCTCGCATTCGCCGGTAGAGCACCCTCTTTCTGCCCGCCGAATGAATCGTTGGTGGCATCGCAGTTCGTATCAGCCCGTCCGCCAAAGGCCTCGCATATCATCTCCGCCTGCCCGGATCGCACCGCCGACTGCGCCTCCACATTCTCGAGATACAACCTCAGCGAAGATGCATCCGCCAGCCTGTCCGGCGTGATGTATACCTCTCCGCCCTGCTCATCCTTGAAACTGTTGTTGCTGGCAAGATGGCACAGGAAAAAAGACAACCCCGGATACGACACATTCGCGCACCTCGCACCCGGCATGTCCGAACTGTCAAGATGTTCCGACTTCGCTGCCATCACCCCGTCGAAAGTGCGCACCTTGAATGGATAGCGCTCGAGAGCGTCGAGCACATCATCCGTCCATGCACATTCGATCAGATAGAGAAAATCAGGATCCTCCGCGTCGATGAGAACCTTCATGCGCTCCGCCGAAAAAAGTTCGGAACCGCCATTGACATTGAAGGACATGACCTTGAAAGTCTCATCATCATGCCTCATGAACCGCCTGTTGAGCAAAGAGCCCACTGAAAACACCTCCTCACTGCAGTTAAGCGCGATTATCACGGTGAAGAGCACAGCTGCAGAACCAATAGACCATCGCAATCCCCCAGCCTTACCAGCGTCACTCCGCGAGCCGAAAGCTCTCAGAAGAGCAGCGGCACCGATGCATATGAGCAGCAGGCCCAGCAGGATGCTGAGCGCAAGAAGCAGCCATGGTATGAAAAGGTGGTACATCGGTCGGTGAATAAATATACAGTCGGTCGCGATCAGAATTTGCCGATATTATGGACGGCGCGCCAGCAGAGGTGCCAGCACTTCCATGGAATCGCGCATAAAGTCTCGCGCGGCGAAATCATGATGAAACGGAAAATCTTGCGGATGCGGCCCTCGTTGCGCCGGTCCATCATTCCGAAATTGCCGGTCAGCATGATCTCATCGAACAGCTTCCGGCCATAGCTTTCGGCAACACGCAGCCGGCTTGAAGTCTGTGCACCAACGCTGGCGGAATCGGAGATCGGCTCGGCTGCCGAAATCGGTCCGCACAGCGAAAACTCCTCCGGAAGGCCGAGAACCGAAGTCTCGATGTACATCACCGCACCGCAGAACTTCTCGAGCCCCAGGCTCCTGAGCACATGGAAAGCCTCCGCACGCTCATCGGAACTGCTCGCACTGAGCACATAGAAATAATCCATCAGATGGCGCATGCCGACCCCCTCGTGGAATATGTGCCTGAAGACATGGACCATGTTGTATACAAGCTCGAAGACGACGTCTCTGCTGGAGCCTGCTGCTCCGTCCATGCTGTTCGAGGTGCTGCCCAGAACGTCGCCGCCACCATTCTGAGAACCGAACACCCTCTCCCGGTGCGCATCCACAAATGCCATGAACCTGCGGTCGAAAACCGGATTGTAGAACCACGACGGGCGGTAATGGACCTCCACATCCACGTCGTCGAAGAAATGAGCGTCGCAGTGGTGGAACAGAATCTCGCCGACCTTGACCCTCCCCTTCAAAAAACGGATTATCCCGCGCCTCAGGTCGTTGACGCCTCTGCGCTCATCTTCACACTTCAGAAAATCCACCCACAGGTCGATGTCGCCGCACTGGCGTATGCCCGGATCGGGATAGAAAGATGCGAGTGTGATGCCTTTCAGCACATGGGTCCGGAAACCGGCATCCTTGAAAAGTCCATGGAGCTCTGCTGCCCTGACGCGGACTTTCTCATTCTTCAGGCGGACTAGAGTCTGGTCGCTGAGCCACTGCAGAGCCGTTGGCATCGGCGGGCGCTCCTCCTCCGGAAGCTTTTCGACGGCGGGAAGAAGCACGCCGAGTATCGCATGCTTGGAAGCGGCACCGTATACGGCCTGCCACTCCTTCGCACTGTACTTGTGCCCCAGCCCGGGCTCCGACGTCCCGAGAGCGATTCGCACAAGCCTCACCAGGGCTTCGTTAATAGGGTCCATGCTCACTCCATTCACTTGCTCCACTCCCAAGTGGTTCGCTCGATGTCCTCTTCGATCAGCGGGTTGCCGCTCTGAACCTCGATGAAAGTGAGTTCAGTGAGGGCCTTGATGGCGTGCCAGTGCTCAACCGGAATTACTACCGTCTCGCCGGCCTGCACATAGATCTCGGTCCCGTCAAGGACGAAGATGCCCTTGCCTTCCACGAAGGTCCATGTCTCGGAACGGTGGTGGTGGATCTGGTAGCTGATGTTCCTTCCGGGTTTCAGAGTGATGGTCTTCGTGAGCGCATGGCGGCCGTCAGCATAGTAGCTGTCGTCAAGCACACGGTATGTTCCCCACCTGCGCTCTTCGTACATCGGACGTGGGGTGAGGTTCGTGACTGAGTTCTTGATCTCTCCGGAGTGCTCCTTGCTGCAGACGAGTATGCCATCCGGACATGCCGCTACGACTATGTCCTTGAGCCCATCTACATAGATCGGATTCTGGAGCTCGTTGATGACATGGGTGTTCTCGCAATGAGGGCCCATCACGGCATTGCCTATCGTGTTCTTTCTTATCTTGCCGCAGAGGGTGGCCCAGTCTCCGAGGTCTTTCCATTCACCCTCGAACGGCACCACCGCCACCGACTTCGCTTTCTCCACGACCTCGCAGTCAAAGGAGATCTTCGGGAGTTCGGAGTAGCGGCTGCGGATGGTCTCGATGCTGCCTTCGACTGGGAGGTATCGGCCAACGATCTCGAGGAGGTATCCCAGTCGGAAGGCGAAGACTCCTCCGTTCCAGTAGGCTCCTATCTTTATCAGTTCCTTGGCGAGCTGCCTGTCGGGTTTCTCGATGAAGCTTTCCACGAGCCTGTAGCCCTGGGTTCCATTGTCGGCTGCCGGCTTGACGTATCCGAATTCCTCGGACGGAGATGCCGGAGGGATGCCCATCAGGACGATGTCTGCAGCTCCTGCATCAACTGTCTCCACCATCTTCTTGACGGTCTCGAAGTATCCTGTGTCGGTGTATGGGTCGCAAGGCATGAGGACCACGATTTCGTCATCCGTACAGCCTTTCTCGAGCTTGAGGTACGATGCAGCAAGGGCAGCTGCAGGGAAGGTCTTGCGCCTTTCGGGTTCTGCGACTGCCGTCACGCTGTCACCGAGCTGGTTTGTGATTATGTCGAGACAGCTCTTGTCGCTTGCTATAGTGATATCTTCTGAGAGATCTGCCTCTCGTGCCTGACGCACCACTCTCTGGATCATGCTTTCCATCGTCCCGTCTTCCTTTTCGAGGAGCGGGAGGAACTGCTTTGAGCGCGCGTTGTTGCTGAGAGGCCACAGAAGCGAACCAGAGCCTCCGGATAATAGTACAAGTTGCATCTTTCTATTCTATTGGCTGATAAATTTAGCGTTTCCGCCAGAAAGTACCAAATTTTGTGGTCCGCGTCGGAAGAATGACCTCTATTCGGTTGATCCGCGCCACGAACTCAAAAAAACAAGCAATTTTTGTCGTTCGCGGCAGTTGCAAGGCACCAGACCGGCAGATCCGCGTCACGAACTCAAAAAAACAATCAAATTTTGCAGTTCGCGTCAGTCCTTAATACCGAATGTGCGAACTACTCGCCATCCGTCTTTGTCAAAGGGCGTTTCTTCCGTACTGAGACAGATAACTTATGATAATACTACATCTTATCACACAAATACGTGTCAAAATCCACAATAGGAACCTTGCTGCCGGTGTACGCTTCCCTATAAATGTACGCTTCCCTATAAATGTAAACTTCCCGTTTTTGTAGACATCCCAATTATTGTAGACATCCCAACGGGAAGTTTACAACGGCTAATCTTTAATAACCTGAGTGTTTGGTTATATAAAATTTTCGTACAATACCGTCAGAAGATTGTTCAACATTGAGCACCTCTTTGACGGACTTGTCAAGGAGCTGACGTTCAAAATCTTTACCATCATCTCGTCCTCTTATGTGGTACACGACGGACGTAAGGTTCGCAAGAGAAAGGCACATTTTCGAAGGCAGAAACGCTAACGCGAAGGTCCATGCTGAAGCCCCGCCCCGCCATCGCCACCGTCATCGAAATCTCCGTCCCGCCCATGCCGGGTTCATGAAAATGTGCACACAGCCCGAATCTCCGTTTCCGGGTTCATGGAAACCGACCGCACGTTCCAGGCTCATGGCAGCCGCAGGGAATATCCTACTCCCCCAACCTCTCCCTCAAAACATTCCAGAGGAACAGCGGATTGCCGAGCACATAGCGTACGTATTCCGGACCATGGTCGGCCAGTAATTCCAGCCTGAAATAGGCCAAAAT
>JAKSJQ010000050.1 GCA_024402115.1 Bacteroidales bacterium
CCTCCGGGTTATGAGCCCGACGAGCTACCAACTGCTCTATCCCGCGATGTGGATTGCAAAGATACGCAAGATTTTTTAATCCGCAAATTTTATTTATAAAAAATTTAAAAATCCGGGCTAATCGCAGCTGATTCGGTCCATGTGACAGAGGATGAGCTTACCGTTCTCTCCCCTTAGGTGCATACCACCACCCTCGCAATAGCGCCACCACTTGCACGAACCGCACTTCCCTTCCCTGGCCCATGAGCGGTCGCGATAAGGTTGGAAACGATTCTCCCAGACGTCGATGAAATCGTCCCTGTAGATATTACCCTGATCATAGTCGGCACGTATGCTGCCGCAAGCCGAGATTGCACCGTCAATACGCACGGAAGCAACGCTGAGACCGGCCTGGCAGTTGAAGAGATGGTCTCGCACCATGCCCTCATAACGTCCGAGGAAACCCTCGCAGCCGTAGCTCGCATCTATCCCTCCCTCCTTGCGGGTCCGGGAAATGAAATCCATCAGCCCGCGGAAGCGTTCTGCCGAGAGCTGAAGCTCAGGATCCTTCGCAGCGCGCCCGACAGGAAAGATGGTGAAGAGCCGCCAATGCTTGAGGCCCAGGGAAATGAGATAATCCTTGAAGTCAGCAAGCTTCTCGTAGTTACGGTTATTCACGCAGGTCACGACATCGAACTCGATCGAAGGCTCGTGGGCAAGTATCTCCACGGCCTTGGATGCATACTGGAAACCGTCAGGACAACCGCGCATCCAGTTATGGTCATCCTCGAAGCCGTCGAGGCTGATGGTCAGGGAATGTATGCCGGCACCGAGAAGTCCGTCAATCATCTTCGGGGTCATCAGACGGCCGTTGGAGACCATTCCCCATGGGAATTCAAGATCATAGATGCGGCGTCCGTTGCTGAGAATATCCGGACGCACCAGTGGCTCACCTCCGGAAACGATCACCATGATCTTGTGAGAATCATATTTCTCCTTTATACGGAGGAGGACCTTCTCAAAGTCCTCGAAGGGCATGTCAGGGTGGACGTCAGACACCTTGCAGTCACTTCCGCAGTGGCGGCAGGCATTGTTGCATCTGAGGGTCGACTCCCAGAAAAGCTGGGTCAGAGGGTGCTCTTCGCGGGCATCCTTCACCAGCTGACGGTTCAGCTCGAGCGCCAGACGTTGTCTGATCGAAAGTTCCGACATCCTATTCAGTCTTATCCTGCTCCATCTGACGGTACTCGACCGGGCGTATGCCGTAAAGCAGTCTTATGGAGCCAGGACCATCCTGCCTCCTGACGACAGTGTCCTTGGGTGCAAGAGCCCCTGAGCCAGGGCCTTCTTCGGGCTCTGATTCAGGGGTTCTGGAAACTTTCGAAGACGACGAGCAAGCTCCTGCGAGGGACCCTAGCAACACAGCCACGCCCCAGGCACAGATCCTGGTCAGTCTTTTCTTCATATACTTATGCGATTACTTCTGCGTCGTATCCGAGCTTCTTGAGAGCAGCCTTGAGCTTCTCAACGGTAATCTTTGAAGGGTCGTAGGTAACCTTGACCATCTTGTCGTCAACAGAGACCTCGAGGCCCTTGACGCCCTTCTCGAAAGAGATGTTCTCCTTCACCTTCTTTGCGCAATTCTCGCAATGGATGGTGGTCTTGAAGGTCACGGTCTTTGTCTCGGTCTTGCCCTTCTTGAAAAGCTGGATCTCGGTGTTGTTCATGTTTTCAGCCGAAGCTGTCTGGGCACCTGCGAGCATTGCAGCTGCGAGGATTGCCATTACTGCTATCTTCTTCATATTCTGCTAAGTTATAGTTTTTTATTCTGTTTTCCAAAGTGTGAACCTGAGGCCAGCATAGACCTTGATGCCCATGAGAGGTCCCCATACGCAGCTTGCGTCGAAGTCCGGAGCGAAAGTATCAAAAACCTCGCCATTCTTGTGACCGAGAATCACGTTCTTCTGTCTGAAGTTAGTAAGGTTCTCGCCGCCAACATAGATGTCGACACCCTTGAATCTCTTGGTCACCTGTGCGTAGAGCAAAGGATAGACAGGAGTCTTGCCATCCTTGTAGAGGAGATTGCCCTCGGAATCCTTGAGATTAGCCATAAAGTCATATACGCGGCTAGGACCGTTCACCGATGCGGTGAAGTCGAAGATCCACTTGTTCAGGTTGGTCGCATACTGGAGGGTAAGCACACCCTTGTACTTGCTGGTCATAGGCTTCTCGACGAGACCCACCCTGTCGGCAAGAGAGGTCTTGGCGTTGGTGTAGCGGCCGGTGAGGGTCACAGTGAATCCACGGAAAGGCTCGCATGAGAAGTCGAGCTGGTAGGTGTCGGTGAAAGAACGGCCATGATCGAGACTCTTGAGGTCATAGAAATCGATCGCGCCCATGTAATGTTCATAGTCGACCATAGCCTGCTGCACGAACTGGGTGCGGAAATAGTCGAAGCTCACATAAGCATTGTCAGATGCGCCGAGAGGGAAATAATAGGTCGCATTGCCACCGAATATCCATGCATCCTCGAGCAGATGCTTGTTGAAGTCGCCCTTGAACTCCTTAGAAGTCGAGAACACACCGATATTGTCGGTGAGCGGTGACGAGTACCTGATACCGCGACCGGCGTTGGCACGAAGTACGAGCACATCCTCGACAGGAGCATACTTGAGGGTCAGACGAGGCGAGAACTTGAATCCGTCGCCCTTGAACCAGTCGCCGCGAAGTCCGAGGATAGAAGAGAACTTCTCACCCGCATGGAAGGTATACTCGCCGAAGATGCCGGCATTCACGAGCGCTGGAGCCTTTTCCTCAGCGTACTTGCCCAGGAGGAGTATCCTCTCGAGATTCTCCTTGTAGACGTCGCCGGTAGCACTGAGACCGAGAGTGAAATGATTGTCCTCGTTGATCTCATCCTGATAGAGGAGATTCACGAATGCTGAGTGCTGATTTGCGATGTATGAGGTCGCACCGAAATGCGAATTCATGTCATAATAGGTATAGTCGAGCACGGCTGCGATGTTCCTGCAACCATCCTCGTTGAGAGGAACGCCTACCTTGAGGTAGCCGCCGATGGACTGGTTGAGTATGTTCGATCCCCATGCGTTGGTCTTGTCGGCCATGTAGTTGTCATACACGTACTCCGGCTGGCCCCACATGGACATATCACCCTTCTTGTTGGTATGCATCTCGTACTGACCGCCGCGGCGGGTATCGCGGATGGCACGCACGCCGAAACGGACCTGGACGCCGTTGAGCGAATAGTAGAGCCAACGGTTGCTGAGGTTGAACTGGAGCTGCTTAGGATCGTCGAGGAAGCCGTCCATGTTCTCGTCCATGCTGATGAAGTTACCGCTGACATGACCTAGGAGAACGGTGCTCCAAGAGTCGTTGAGCTGAAGCGAAGACGCAATGTTGAAGTCGGTCTTGGTATCGTTCATGGTCGACAAATTGATGAACAGGGGCTTCTCGTCGGTAGGCTTGCGGTGCTCCATGTTGATCTGGCCTGTGATGGACTCAACTCCGTTGATGACCGAAGTCGCTCCCTTTGCGATCTGGATGCTCTCAAGCCACTGGCCCGGCACATACGCGAGTCCGAACGGAGCAGCGAGACCGCGCATGACAGGACGGTTCTCATCGAGCATCTGGGTATAGGTTCCGCTGAGACCGAGCAGGCGGATCTGGCGTGCTCCTGTCACTGCGTCTGAATAGCCGACGGTGACGCTCGCAGAGTTCTCGAAGCTCTCCGCAAGGTTGCAGCAAGCCATGGTGCAGAGACCTGCCGCTGTGATGACCTCTGTCCTGACTGGCTTCTGCTTGGAAAGGAAGGAGGTCTGCTGACGACCTACGAACACGGTTGCATTGAGGCTGTCGGCCCTGTCTCCGTAGATGTCGTCGGTGTCGATGTCCTGCGCAAATACGGAAACCGGCGCGATGGACATGACTGCAATGATGGTATAGATTATCTTTTTCATCTTTGAATCCTCTAAATGATAACGAATGATACATCGGTACGCACGTACGTGCATACGTATAGGCAGGGACGCACTTTCAGCACGTCCTCACGCAGGCCACAACGTGGCCGGATCTTGTATCAGACTCTGAGGATACAGAAATTGAATAGCCTGTCCACCCCAGGCAGGGAGACGGCGAGCGGCCTGAAGGCCACAGAAGAGAAGGAGCCAAGCTCGAGGCTTGGGAACTGGGGAACGAGCAGGGTCTGACAGTCTATCGTAACATGCTCGAAACCTGAAACATGGTCGCTGTCCCCGGTAAGGAAAAGCTGGATGGAATCGTTGGTGCAGCATCCGTCCTCATCATCACAATCGTCGCAGCAATCGCAATCTTCATGCTCCTGACAGCAGCACTCGCAGCAGTCTTCGCAGCTGCAATGGCCATGGTGATGATGGTGGTCAGGATGGATCTCATCGCAGGAAATGCCCTCGATGAGCAAGGTCAGGTATCGCTCGCCTGTATGGCTACAGCTGTGGACATTGACACCACCGATGCCCAGGACGTAAAAAACGACCAGGGTAAGCGATATAAGGGTAATTATGACCTTCCTAATGCACATTTCAGGCTGCAAATATAGTATTTTTTAAATTATTTTCATAACTTTGACCTAAATAACGCCTTTGAAAATGAAGTTCTGGAAAACGACTCTCGCAGTGATTGTCGGCGTGATTATCGCCAGCATAATCTGCTCTATTTTTGGTCTGATGATGCTCGGTGGAATAGCATCAATAGGCTCAGGTGCCTCTGTGCCGCCATCTACCGGAGTGCTCAAGATCGACATGTCGACGATGACCATTTCCGAGCAGAGCAGGGAGGCCAATCCTATGGAGTCTCTCCAGGGTGGAAGCTCGAAGACCCAGGTTGGAATATGGAACGCCGTTCAGGCTTTGAACATTGCTGCTGAGGACCCCGGCGTCAAGTACGTATACCTCCTTGCTGACGGAGCGTCCGGTGGCTACGCTGAGCTCGAGGAGTTCAGAATCGCCCTCGACAATCTACGCAACAAGGGTAAGGCCGTGATCTCATACATCGAGAACCCCAGCAACGCCGCATACTATCTCGCTTCGGTAGCAGACAAGGTATACATGACCTCATGCGAGGGCGGAATGAACGAGATCGTGGGTCTCTCAACCCAGATCATCTTCCTCAAGGACCTCCTTGACAAGCTCGGTGTCAACGTGCAGCTCATTCGTCATGGCAAGTACAAGTCAGCCGGCGAGATGTATATCCGTAACGACATCAGCGCGGAGAACAGGCTGCAGTACGAGACTCTCCTCGGCACCATCTGGGATGACATGTGCATAAAGATTGCCATTTCACGCGGAATAAGCATTGATGGCATCAACGAATGCATCGACTACCTCTTGCTCAACAGTCCAGAGGACTTCCTCAACGAAAGGCTCGTTGACGCCCTCTATACCAGGGAAGAGCTCCAGAACCAGCTTGCCACATTATATATGGTAGACAAGTTCAGCAAGGTCAAGTTCATCGACTTCCCTGAATACGCCGCGGCGAAGGTGACCACCAATTACAGGTCCAAGGAGAAGATCGCGATCGTCTATGCAGACGGTGAGATCATCGATGGAAACGACAAGAAGGAAGTCGCAGGCGACCGTTTCGCTTCTATCATCGCAAAGGTACGCCAGGACAGCAGCGTCAAGGCCGTGGTATTCCGTGTCAGCTCTCCCGGAGGAAGCGTTCTCGCTTCAGAGAAGATCAAGAACGAGATCGAGCTTCTGCGCGAATGCAAGCCTGTAATCGCCTCTTACGGAGCTTATGCCGCTTCAGGCGGATATTGGATCTCAAACAGTTGTGACAAGATTTTCTCTGACGCCACTACCCTCACCGGTTCGATCGGCGTATTCAGCATGATACCTGAGGTCAGCAAGACCACGAAGAATCTCGCCCATGTGAATGTGGTCACCATCGGTACCAACGCCCATAGTGACATGTACAGCCTCATGAGGCCGTTCGACGAGGATGAGCTCGAATACATGCAGGAATCAGTAGAGGCCATCTACGACAAGTTCACCAGCATAGTTGCCGAGGGTCGCGGACTCGAGGTAAGCTATGTGGACGAAATCGCCCAGGGCAGGGTCTGGGCAGGTGCGGATGCACTCAAGATCGGTCTCGTGGACCAGATCGGAACCCTGGAGGATGCGGTACACTATGCAGCGGAGGTTGCCCATGGAGTCAACGGCAGCGACCTCAGCAGCTGGCAGATCGTATCATACCCTAAGCCTCTCACCCTCATGGATCAGGTATATGAGATGGTAGGCATGTCCAAGGAAGAGCTCGTGTTCGCAGGAACTCCTTTCGCTGGCGTAGAGAGGGCTTTCAGAGATTTCAATGAAACTAAGGCAGGACAGGTTTATGCCAGAATGCCGTATGCAATAACCGTAGAATAAGATTTTTATGGAAAACTTGGCAATGGGATTTCAGCTTATGCTGATAGGTATGGTTACCGTGTTCATGATCCTCATGATCGTGATATACGGCAGCAAGCTCCTCATTTCCGTCATCAACAAGATTGCTCCGGAGGAGGTAAAGAAAGAAAAGTCATCGTCAGAGGGAGAAGTCCCAATGGCAATACTCCAGGAGGCTGTCGCACAGCTTACCGGAGGCAAGGGTCACATTGTAAACTTAACCAGAATCAACTAATATCTATATGAGAGAAGTAAAACTCAGTCTCGTATTCAGGGACATGTGGCAGAGCGCCGGCAAGTACCAGCCTAGGGTAGATCAGCTCGTGAAGGTTGCTCCTGCAATCATCAGGATGGGATGCTTCGATCGCGTCGAGACCAACGGCGGTGGCTTCGAGCAGGTAAATCTCCTTTTCGGAGAGAACCCTAACATCGCTGTGAGAGAATGGACCAAGCCTTTCCATGAGGCCGGCATCCAGACACACATGCTCGACCGAGCACTCAACGGACTCAGGATGAGCCCATGTCCAAAGGATCTGAGACAGCTCTTCTATAGGGTAAAGAAGGCCCAGGGTACAGACATCACCCGAATCTTCTGCGGACTCAATGACCCAAGGAACGTGATTCCTTCGATCAAGTACGCCAAGGACGCTGGAATGATCGCTCAGGCATCGCTCTGCGTCACATTCTCCCCTGTCCACAAAGTCGAGTACTATATCGACCTCGCGAAGCAGTTCATCGAGGCTGGCGCAGACGAGATCTGTCTCAAGGACATGGCCGGTATCGCACGTCCCGCATCGCTCGGAAAGATCGTAGCCGGAATCAAGGCTATAAAGAAGGACATCATCATCCAGTACCACTCTCACGCAGGCCCTGGCTTCAATATGGCTTCTATCCTCGCAGTCTGCGAGAATGGTTGCGACTATGTAGACGTCGGAATGTCGCCGCTCTCATGGGGTACCGGCCACGCTGACGTGATCGCAGTCCAGGAGATGCTCAAGGATGCAGGATTCAAGGTGAAGGAGATCAACATGGAGGCATACATGGAGGTTCGCACCCAGATTCAGGAGATGCTTGACGACTTCCTCGGCTACTATTGTCCGGACCTCAACAGGGTCAACAATTCGCTCCTCATCAAGCCAGGTCTCCCTGGCGGTATGATGGGATCGCTCATGACCGACCTTGAGGACAACCTCGCACAGCTCAACAAGTGGAAGACCAAGAACGGTCAGCCTACCCTCACCACGGACCAGATCCTCATCAAGCTCTTTGACGAGGTCGCATATGTATGGCCACGCGTCGGCTACCCTACCCTCGTGACTCCGTTCTCACAGTACGTGAAGAATCTCGCCCTCATGAACGTTATCCAGATGGAGAAGGGCAAGGAGCGCTGGAGCATGATCGGCGACAACATTTGGGACATGATACTCGGCAAGGCAGGAAAGCTTGCAGGTCCTGTCGCTCCAGAGCTCGTCGAGCTCGCGAAGTCACAGAATCGCTCATTCCTCGAGAACGACCCTCAGGAGAACTATCCAGACTGCCTCGACAGCTTCATCGAGAAGATGAAGGCCAACGGTTGGGACAGAGGTCAGGACGACGAGGAGCTCTTCGAGTACGCAATGCATCCTACCCAGTATGAGGCATACAAGAGCGGTAAGGCAAAGGCAGACTTCGAGGCAGACCTCGCAAAGCGCAAGGCTGAGAAGAATGCTCCTTCTGCAGCTGCAATGCCTTCAGTAATCACCGTGACTCTCAACGGCCAGACCTATAAGCTCGACGTCGCATACGGCGACGCTGTTCCTACCGCAAGTCCAGAGGCCGCAGCTCCTGCTGCCCCTGCAGGTGCAGGTGAGGACATCCCTGCTCCACTCTCCGGCAAGTTCTATCTTACCAGCGAGCCAGGCGAGCAGCCTAAGAAGGTCGGCGACAAGGTGAAGAAGGGTGACACGCTCTGCTATATCGAGGCAATGAAGGTGAACAATGCCATCAGCGCTGACTTTGACGGCACCATCACAGCCATCCTCGCTCACAACGGCGACACTATCGACGAAGACGACGTGATCCTCAAGATCGCAAGAAACTAAAGGAGGACAGGAATGGACGGTTTCGTTGAAATATTGAGGAAGCTCTACGAGATGACTGCACTGAGCAGCATCATCGCAGATCCTACTTTCCTCGTGATGTATCTCATCGCGTTCGGACTGCTGTACCTCGGTATCGTGAAGAAGTACGAACCACTTCTTCTCATTCCTATCGCGTTCGGTGTCCTCATCGCGAACTTCCCTGGAGGCGACATGGGTGTCATCCAGGCCGACTCTCTCGGCTACGTGACCCTCGCCGACGGCACAAAGGAAATTATCTGGGACATGCCTCTCCACAAGATTGCGCATGAGTTCGGTATAATGAACTACCTCTACTACGCATTGATCAAGTCAGGTCTCCTCCCGCCAGTGATCTTCATGGGCGTCGGTGCGATGACAGACTTCGGCCCTATGCTCCGTAACCTCAAGCTCGCCATCTTCGGTGCAGCCGCACAGTTCGGTATCTTCGCGGTGTTCATCGTTGCCCTTCTCCTGGGCTTCACCCCACAGGAAGCAGGTTCTCTCGGTATCATCGGCGGTGCAGACGGTCCTACCGCAATCTTCACCACCATCAAGCTTGCACCTCACCTTCTCGGTCCTATCGCCATTGCCGCATACAGCTACATGGCCCTCGTTCCGGTGATCATCCCTCTCGTAGTGAAGCTTCTCTGCAGCAAGAAGGAGCTCGCGATCAACATGAAGGAGCAGGACAAGCTCTACCCTGAGAAGAATGAGATCAAGAACATGCGTGCGGTGAAGATCATCTTCCCTATCGCTGTCACCACCATCGTAGCCATCTTCGTCCCTACCGCAGTTCCGCTCGTAGGTATGTTGATGTTCGGTAACCTCATCAGGGAGATAGGCCCGGACACAAGCCGTCTCTTCAATACCGCAAGCAACGGCCTGATGAACGCAGCGACCATCTTCCTCGGTCTTTGCGTCGGTGCGACCATGACTTCTGAGGCATTCCTCAACCTCACTACCATCGGTATCGTGATCGGAGGCTTCCTTGCTTTCGCTCTCAGCATCGCAAGTGGTATCTGCATGGTGAAGGTATGGAATCTCTTCGCGAAGAAGAAAATCAATCCGCTCGTAGGAGCTACCGGTCTTTCTGCAGTGCCTATGGCAAGCCGCGTATGTAACGGAATCAGCACCAAGTACGATCCGAAGAACCATGTGCTCAACTATTGCATGGCTTCGAACATCGCCGGTGTCATCGGCTCAGCGGTCGCTGCCGGTATACTCATCTCTTTCCTCGGCTAATTTTAACCTACATAACAGAATGAAAGCGGGGTCGACCTTTTCGGTCTACCTCGCTTTCATTTTCCGTCTCATTGTCACGGTTGACTACGGGTGCTCCGGCGGTGGGCTATACCGTAGGTTTCCCCGGCGGCAGGCGGTCCCATCGGAGACCTTCCGCTTCGCTCCATCCCTCCCACTGCGCTGCGCTTGCGGGCCCCTCCCGTTTACGAAGTCACGGGTGACTACGGGTCCCGGATGGGACAGCCTGCTGCCGAAGCCAAGCATGCACATGAGGTTGGCACGAACGACAAAAAACAAAGGATTTTTGGAGTTCGCGCCAGCAAAACGCAGGAAAAACGCTGAAAACACGTCACGAAAGACAAAAACAAGCCGTTTTTTGTCGCTCGTGCCATGGACGAGCCACTAGCAGGAGGCAAAAACAGCCAGGAACAAGGCAAATGATGAATCTACCTTTGGGTGACTTTGATGACAGTACGGGTGGAAGAAGTGACCTTGAGGGAGTCATCAATACGAAGGCAGAGAACTGCGTAGACATGATGGTCCGAACTGTCAGATGAAGCAAGGACACGGATTGCGGACTTCTCCGGAAGCGAGAGGTGAAGGTCAGTGAATAGGTCGCTGAGTTTCTTCTTCCCCTTCATGCCCAAAGGTCTGAGCCAGTCGCCGTCAGTCCAAGGCCTGATGAGTGCATCAGCAGGGAGCTTATCCGCATCGTAGATCAAGGTGCCGCTCGGGCAGCGAAGATCCATGGCAGGGTCATAAGGCAGTTGCTCAAAGACGAATTGCGGCTCAGAAGAGTCTGCCTTTGGAGAGATCAGAAGCCTGTCGGAAACCGAATAGAGCCTGAACTCGGGGCCGTCAAAGCATTTGCCGGAGAATGTGGCACCGGTGTCAGACAGGAGCCTGCAAACGTCACTCATCACGGCAGAAGAGAAACCGTAGCTTTCCAGGATATCATAAAGCAGGTACTCCCAATGCTTGACAGAAAGCAGCCTTGAGACAACGATGCTTTCGCCGTCCATGACTTCAGCGCGTTTCTCTGTGCACCAGTCCTCCACGATGGCGGAAGCTGCTGAGAAGTGCTGCATATCGCGGTTAAGGACCTGGACGAAGGACGCGTTGATCTCGGAAAAGAGAGGAAAGACCTGATTGCGGATCTTGTTCCTGCTATACTCGTTCTCCAGGTTCGTCTTGTCTGTCCTGAAAGGCACATCGTGCTCCTTGGCATAGCCTTCAATCTCCGCCCTGGTCATCCCGAGAAGAGGTCGGATCACCGCAGGGGGCATCTTGTAAGAATGGGACGAAGTGTGACGCACCTTGCCATCAGACATCCCGCATATACCCTTGAGACCCGTTCCGCGCAGCAGGTTGAGCATGAGGGTTTCGGCATTGTCGTTCGCATTGTGGGCGACTGCCACGGCATCGTAGCCTTCGTCGGCGCATAGCTGCGCGAACCACCCATACCTGAGTTCACGTGCCGCCATCTCTATGCTGACACCATGTTCCCGAGCATAGGCCAAGGTATCGAAGTCCACCTTGTGGAACTTGAGTCCACGAGCTGCAGCCCACTGCTCCACCAGCTCCGCATCCTGGTCACAATCGCCGGGACGGAGATGGAAATTGCAGTGTGCGATGGCGAGGCCCTCATATAAACGACTATGGCTGAACATGATGTCAGCCATAGTCATTGAATCGATGCCTCCGCTTACAGCCAGGAGAACTTTCATATTGGTCTTCGATTACTTCTTAGACGAGATGGTATAAGTGAAACCGAACGCGATAGACTCCTTGAACTGCACTGCAGGACCGCCCTCTGGATGCTTCTTGGTCACGATCTTGACCATATCATCATAGATGAGGTTGGTGGTGAGGGTAAGTGCAAAGTACTTAGCAAGCTTCCAGTCGATACGGTTATCCCAGTTGATACGAGGACATGGATGAGCCTTGTGGTCCTTGAGGTAATCCTCGAAGAGAACGAACTGGGTTGTATAGAAGAACTTGTCGTTGATCTGAGCCTTGAGGTCGACCTTGAGCATGGCACCGAACTCGAATCTGTGTGAGCGGTATGGGCTGTACTTGCCGCCGCTGAAGCCTTTTTCGATGGCCTGCTGATTCTTTGCTGCGATCTCCTCGTCTGAGAGGCCCTCGCACTCCTTCTTGAGCTTCATGGAGTAAGCTGTACGGTATGCAGGGTCGATCACGAAGGTGTAACCGCCGGTGAGAGGTGCGAAGCTGACGCTGAACCAATCCTTAGGCTTCCAGTCGATACCAAGCGCGAGAGTGGTGTACGCAGGTGAGAGGAAGTTTGACTTGCCGATTCGGGCATCCTTCCAGTCCTGTCTGGTAGGGTCGATAGGATTGCCCTCACTGTCGATCTTAGGTGCTGGAGTCTTGTACTCGTAACCGGTTGAGAACTGTGACTTGAAGTCATAGTTGGCTGAGAAATAGAGCTTGTCCTTGATCTGGTAGCCCCAGCGTGACTCGAGGTAGATACGGTCGGCATTCTTCTGAAGGAGCGGCTTCGAAGAGGCATAGAGGAAACCGTAGTCGAGCTGGAGACGGTTGTTCCAGAACATAGCCTCCTTCTTGTAGTTCGCATTTCCGTCGATATAGGCTGCGAGTGAAACGGTGTTGTCACCACCGGCAGCCCAGTTGGTGAGGGAGGTCTGGCCGAGGTTGATGTTGGTGGCAAGGGACTCTACCCAGAAATCCTTGAACTTAGGGGCTGGGGCTGGAGCCTCAGGTGCTGCTGCGGCTGCTGCGGCTGCTGCAGCTGCTGCGTCGTCCTGTGCCATTGCAGCGAATGAGCTGAGCATTGCTGCGATTATGATGATAGTCTTCTTCATGTTCTTTATGAATTAGGATTAATATGAAATTGCAAATACGACTCTCTTTGATGAAGGCTTGCCGCTGTAGATGCACTTGCCCTCTTCCTCGCATACGACGGTATCCTCAGGGATGCATCGTATGGTTGCCTTGGTCTCGTCCTTGATGGCCTGCTCGGTCTCAGGAGTACCGTCCCAATGGCAGAGGAGGAAACCGCCCTTCTGGATCTCGGCCTTGAACTCCTCCCAGGTGTCAACCTTGCGGATGTTTGCGGAACGGTAGGCAGCTGCCTTCTCATAGATGTTCTTCTGGATATCCTCGAGGAGAGCGTCGATGCGGGCTGCAAGACCATCCACAGGAGCGGACTCCTTGGTGAGGGTATCACGACGTGCAAGCTCCACGGTGCCGTTTGCAAGGTCGCGAGGGCCGATGGCAACACGTACAGGAACTCCCTTGAGCTCCCACTCTGCGAACTTGAAGCCTGGACGGAGGGTGTCACGGTCGTCGACCTTGACGCTATGGCCTGCAGCCTCGAGCTCCTTCTTGATTTCGTACATCTTGTCGAGGATGGCGTTGTGCTCCTCCTCGGTCTTGAAGATAGGAACCATCACGACCTGGATAGGCGCGAGCTTAGGTGGAAGCACGAGACCGTTGTCGTCACCGTGAGACATGATGAGAGCACCCATGAGACGGGTGGAAACGCCCCATGATGTTGCCCACACATACTCCTGCTTGCCTTCCTTGTTGGTATAGGTCACGTCGAATGACTTGGCGAAATTCTGGCCGAGGAAGTGAGATGTACCGGCCTGGAGAGCCTTTCCGTCCTGCATCATGGCCTCGATGGTGAGGGTGTCGAGCGCACCTGCGAATCTCTCGTTAGGGCTCTTATGACCGACAATCACTGGAAGAGCCATCACGTTGCGTGCGAAATCCGCATATACGTTTACCATGCGGTTGGTCTCCTCGATTGCCTCCTGAGCAGTTGCATGCGCGGTATGACCCTCCTGCCAGAGGAACTCTGCGGTACGGAGGAAAAGACGGGTACGCATCTCCCAGCGAACGACGTTAGCCCACTGGTTGCAGAGGATAGGGAGATCCCTCCATGAGGTGATCCAGTTCTTGTATGT
>JAKSJQ010000051.1 GCA_024402115.1 Bacteroidales bacterium
GCGTGAGGGTCGTGGCAGACGAGAACGGCACCGTAAGGCAGGTGAACCAGTACTACCCTTACGGGGAACTGATCGAGGACGCAAACATGGCAGAGGGGACATCATCAGACAACCGCTACCGCTTCACCGGCAAGGAGCTCGCGACGGAGACAGGACTCTACGACTTCTGCGCAAGATATCTCGAGACCTCGATGGGAAGGTTCACCACGATCGACCCGCTCGCCGAGAAGTATCCGTCAATCAGCCCGTACGCCTACTGCGCTGGTGATCCGGTGAATAGGGTGGATCCGGATGGAAGAAAAATCGTGTTCGCTAAAGGAGTGTCAAAACAGTTTATGTCTCGTTTTGAACAGACGGTATTATTCATGAATTCATGTGGGACTTCATATAACATGGCGGCAGTCCAAGCTTCAGAGAGAGTTTATTACGTAGACGATATTTCAAATGCGCCTTTAGATGAGCATGGGAATAGAAGGGAATCCAGTTTCTCTTTTGTCCAAAAAGACGGAAGTGGCGGCACAATATATTGGAATCCGTATTTGGTAGTATTTAATCAAGGTACTGGTGTGTCATGGTCACCATCAACAAGTTTAGCACATGAATTTGGCCATCTTAACAGGTATGACAAGGCCGCGGATAAAGGCGATGAATATCTGGCTGCATATATTATGATGATGCTTGCCATAGGTTCGGATGATCAATATGACACAAAGGAAGAAATGGTAACAATAACGCAAACCGAGCAATATGCGGCACGACAACATGGTGAGGTTGGTGATGACCAACAAACTCGTTATAATCACCAGGGTAAACCTGTCCTGCCACCAGTGAACGGATGGGCTTCAATGACTCCTCAAGAGATATCGCTGTATATATATGAACAATTAAATTTTAATTGATAATGAATAAGTCCTTGATGGGTATTACATTGTTATTATTCAGTATGCTATTGACTCTTTGTCACCCGAAGGTAGATATTGTCACTGATCAAAATGACAACAATGATGGTATAGATTCTTTGTTGGTGTTTTACTCTGATATTGCTGAACGAGGGACAAAATATGGCCTTGGGGCTGGATATGTAATAGTTCTTGACCATGAAGACCATACCGCCAATGATATGATTAGCTTGGGTGGAGTTTCCCGTTTAAATATTTATGACAAAGAAGCAATTGACAGTTTTGCCAGAATCGTTTTTGACAGACCTGATTATGATACTCTTACGTGGTTTCCGCCTTCAGTTTACCGGTTCAATGATGAAGTTTCTGTCAATATACCTGGAGGTTACCAAGATGGCGTTGATTGTATTGTTGCAGTACTCGCATATACAAAGAACTCTGTTGACACAATATCCATAGGTGATAACAGTCGAGTTCAACTGAACAATTTGTCATTTGATGACAATGATGTTTATAAATATGTGCTCAAATTAGTATCTGAGAAGGATTCGACATGGGCAAAGAATAACGAAATACTTAATTATGATGGTCAGTTCCACCATTATATTGAAGCATTAGGCCATGATTATCCTAAGAAACAATAACATTAACCTACATACGCACATCTTCACGGCGACCGCGCTCAGCAAGGTGCTCTTCGACGGAGGATAAGTTGAAGTGACCTCCACTGCAAGAAAATACTTTACGAGGCGGTATAGGCAACCCAAAGGTCATCCTATACCGCCTCGCAGTATAATGGCTAGTATTATCAGCAGATCTCTGCGCCGTTGATGAAGAGGCGGAACTTGAGGCCAAGCACGCTCGCAGCCTTGTAGCATAGCTCGATGCGAGAGAGGAAAGCCTTGAAGAAATCCACCACAGGGCTGATTCCGGTGTCTGCGTTGACTTCAAGAATGAACTGATGATTCTCCTTGTCCAGACGTGTCCCGCTCTGGATCACAGAGTAGTTCACCCTGTCGTGCATGTCCATGTCCGGGCCCGTGTTGCCGGGGCGTACGCGTGAGCGGCGGACATCGCACTTGTCTGCGATGATGAGGGCGGCAGCGACCGGATTCACCGGGAAGGCCGTGGACTCGTCATGGTTTCCTATCGCGGATACGATGATCGCGATCTCGTCGCTAGGCATTCCCATCTTATTGAGGATATAGAAGCTCATCATGGCTCCTGACTGCGCATGGTCGATGCGGTTCACGGAATTGCCGATGTCATGCATGAGACCGGCAATCCTGGTGAGTTCCACGATGCGTGGCGCATATCCGAGGTCGAAGAGAAGGTCTCCGGCCACCTTGGATACCTTTGACACATGCGGAAGGTTGTGCTCGGTATATCCGAGGCTCTCGAGACACTTGTCCGCCGCTTGGATATAGTTCAGGATCTCTTCGGATTCCTGGATGTCCTTGAATGTTACTACGCTCATCTCTCTGTCTGGATTTAGCGGCGCTGTGATGGACGGCGGCGGCGGTTCTTCTTCTGTGAAGATACGAGGAAATATGCGACAGCTGCAGCAAGTACGAGGGCAAGGATGATGTAGGTCATGAGGCCTGCACGGCTTCCCTTTACGTTCTGCCACATGGCGAGGAGCTTCTCGGTGTCCTGACCCCAGTCATGCTCGAGGGCGCAGCGCTCGACGACGGTGATGTCCGGATAGAGGACAGGATTGACATGCACGCTGTCGGCATCCTCACCGAAGAAGTATGAGAGGTTGACTGCAGGATAGGACTCGTCAATCTGCGACTCGAGCACCTCGATGGCACCGTTCGCCGCGATATATCCGGTCTCCTCCATGCAGCGGATTGCGATGTCAGGACGGCACATGAAGTCGATGAAGTAGGTTGCGGCCTTGATGTTCTTCGCGTACTTAGGGATGACCCAGCCGTCGAACCATACAGTAGAGCCCTCCTCAGGCACGATATAGTCGAGGTTCACGCCAACTGATGCAGCCTCCTCGATGGCCCATACGGCATCACCGCTCCAGTTGAGGGATACGAGCGCGCGCTCCTTGGTGAGCTGCTCCTTGCCGAGGTCGGCCTCGAAGCCGCAAACGCCGGGTTTGCACTCGAGAAGGTATGCCTCGACGTCTGCGATGCTCTTGTCAGAAGAGTCGGACATGAGCTCCTGGAGAGTCACCTCACCGTTCTTGAGCTGCTCCTGGCGGAGGTAGATGAGCACCGGTGCGAACACGTCCCTTGGAGCATCCTTGAGAAGGATCTGGCCTGCATACTTAGGGTTGCGGATGATGTCCCAGGTAGAAGCGTCCTCCCTGCTCACCTTGTCGGTGTTGAAGATGATACCGGTGGTTCCCCACATGTAAGCGACTGAATAGAGGTTCGCATCGATCCTTGGATTTATGCTGCGGAAGATGTCCCTGATATACGGAGATCTGGTATCCTCGATATAGTTCACGGTGTTGGTAGCCTTGAGAGCCTCGAAGTCGAGAGGAAGGAGGAGGCCGTTGTTGAGCATGCGCTCGATCATGTAGTCAGATGGGCAGACTACGTCGTAGTCCTCGTGACCCTTCTCGATCTTTGAGAGCATGGCCTCGTTCACGTCGAAGAGAGAGTAGATCACCTCGATCTTCTCACCGGTCTGCTCGAAGTACCACTGCTCGAACTCAGGGAGCACGGACTCATCGATATAGGATGACCAGTTGTAGACTTTGAGGACAGCATCCCTGTCCTTCGCTGATACGGTAACGGCGGCAAGGAGAGCAGCCGCTACTGAGAAAAGCTTGAAAATTTTCTTCATTTATCTTAATTCGTTTTGCTTTGATTTCTTTACTGCACGCAGGTTCATGATGAGCAGGCCCACGAGTATGATGAGGAAGATTATCGTCATCAGAGGCTTGAGCTCGGGAGTGAGTCCTCCCTTGCGGGCGTCTGCATAGATATAGGTCGACAAGGTCTCGAGACCGGCGCTTCCTGCTGTGAAGAAGGTGACGGCGAAGTCGTCGAGACTCATCGTGAAAGCGATGATGAAACCGGAGATCATGCCCGGACGGAGCTCGGGGATGAGCACCTTGCGCAGGGCCTGGAACGGAGTCGCACCGAGGTCGAGCGCCGCCTCATATATGTTCGGGTTCATCTGAGAGAGCTTCGGGAGCACGTTCAGCACGACATAAGGCGTACAGAAGGTGATGTGGGCGAGGATTACGGTCACATAGCCCTTGCTCACGTGGAGGAACACGAAGAGGAGGAAGAGCGAGACACCGGTGATGATGTCCGGATTGAGAAGAGGGACGTTGTTGAGGAACTGGATTGTCGCCTTCCTCCTGCCCCGGAGGTTGAAGATGCCGATGGCGGCGAGGGTTCCGAGGACGGTGGAGACGGCACTGGCGATGAGCGCGATGATGAGGGTGCTCTTGAGCGCCGCTATCAGCGACTGCGCCGAATCAGCCCCAGTGAAGAGGTTCCTGTAGAGGTCGAATGTGAATCCTGTCCAGTTTCCGAGCGACTTCGCCTTGGTGAAGGAGAATACCGCGATGAAAAGGATAGGTGCATAGAGGATCAGGAGTATGAACCACAGATATGCCTTTGCTATGATCTTCTTTCCGTTCATTACAAGAGTCCTCCTTCCTGTTCTGCGCTCTTGTTACCCGGGATGAGGGTGGTGATTCCGATGATGATGAGCATCACGAGTGCGAGTGCCGCACCCTGGTTCCACATCATGTTGTAGAACTGTTCCTGGATCACGGATCCGAAGAGCTGGATAGTGTTGTTCGTGAGAATCTCAGAGACCGCAAAGGTGGATACCGTAGGCATGAACACCATCATTACGCCGCTGAGCACGCCCGGCATCGAGAGCGGAAGTGTCACCTTGAGGAACACCTGTGAAGGAGTTGCTCCGAGGTCCTGTGCCGCCTCGACATACGAGTGGTCCATCCTGTCGAGGATGTTGTAGATAGGATAGATCATGAACGGGAGGTAGTCGTACGCCATACCGAAGAGCAGGGTTCCCTTTCCGAGGTGGATGCCGAGCCAGTTGAAGATCTCGGCGGTGGCCATGGTCCTCATCAGCGCGTTGATCCACATCGGAAGGATGAAGAGCACCGCGGTGACTGCGGAACGGTTGAGGGACTTGTCTGCGAGTATGTATGCGACCGGATAGCCGATCAGGATGCAGATAATCGTATTTTCAAGGGCGATCTCCAGCGACACGAGGAAGGCGTTCACGAACTTCGGGTCCGTGAAGAAGGCGGTCAGGTGCCTCAGCGTAAATCCTCCGTTCCCGTCCTGGAACGCATACACCGCAATCAGCACGAGCGGGAGCACCACGAAGAGAACGAGGAAGATGAAATACGGGAGTGCCCAGGTGGATCTCTTGCCCATTCCTATTCCTGTTTGTCGAGTTTGGTGATATGGATGTCCTCAGGCTTGACGGTGATGCCGACGAGGTCGAGCTTGTCCCAGACATCGGTCGTATCCACGAGCACCTTGTAGCCCTCGTCTGTGGTCACGGTGAGGTGATAGCGGTCGCCCTTGTAGAGGATGAACGACACGAAGCCGGAAACCACTCCGTCCTCCTGCATGTCGAGAAGGTCTACCTTGGAGAACTCCACCTCGACCTTCACCTCATCCCCTGCCTCGAGTCCGCATTCCCTGCATTCGAAGACGCCGTCGAGGAACTCGACCTCGGTGGCTGACTTCATCACGCCGTCGAAGACGTTCCTGATGCATGGCTTCTTCATGACCTGGATGTCCTCAGGACGGATGAGAAGTCCCACGGTGCTGCCGACCTCGAATCCGTTGTAGTCCTGGATCATGAGCTCGTTGCCGGAATCGGTATTGACAAACATCTCGTAATGCACACCCTTGAAGATGCAGGACTTCACGACGGCAGTGAACTGCGCTCCGTCGAGCTTCTTCATGATGTAGATGTCCTCAGGGCGCACAACAACGTCCACAGGCACGTTCTCGCCGAAGCCCTCGTCGACGCACTCGAACTCATGCCCGATGAAGCTGACCTTGCGGTCCTCGATCATGGTGGCGTTAAGAATGTTGCTCTCGCCGATGAAGTCCGCGACGAACTCGTTCTTAGGCTCGTTATAGATATCGGTAGGAGTTCCGATCTGCTGGATCTTGCCCTCGTTCATCACGACGATGGTGTCGCTGAGAGTAAGTGCCTCCTCCTGGTCATGTGTCACATAGATGAAGGTGATGCCGAGCTTCTGGTGCATTTCCTTGAGTTCGATCTGCATGTCCTTCCTCATCTTGAGGTCGAGCGCTGCGAGCGGCTCGTCGAGGAGGAGCACCTTCGGCTGGTTCACGAGCGCACGTGCGATCGCGATACGCTGCTGCTGTCCGCCGGAAAGGGTGTTCACGTCGCGGTCCTCATATCCGGACATGCTGACCATCTTGAGGAACTTCTTCACCCTCGTCTCGATCTCGTCTTCGGGAACTCCTGCGAGCTTGAGGCCGAAGGCGACGTTGTCATAGACGTCGAGATGCGGGAAGAGCGCATACCTCTGGAACACTGTGTTGAGCTTGCGGAGATGCGGTGGAACATCGGAGATGTCCTTTCCTTCCATGGTGATCCTTCCCTCGTCCGGCTGGAGGAAACCGGCGATCTGGCGCAGCAGAGTGGTCTTTCCGCAGCCTGAAGGGCCGAGGAGTGTGATGAATTCGCCGCGCTGGATATAGAGGTTGATGTCGTCGAGCACCTTCTTGCCGTTGAAGGATTTGCTCAGGTGCTCAATGTTGATGATGATGTCGTTCTGGATCATTATCTTGACTTACCTGCTGAAAACGCTGAAGTTGTATGTTACACCGAGATTGATTGACATCTCGTTAACCCAGTTGTTCGCTGATATGACAGCATGCACGCGGAGATCCTGGCTGTCCTTGAGCGGGTACCAGTTAAGGCCTACACCTCCGAAGATATAATTGGTAGGAACGGCGAGGACAGGATTCTGCTCACTCAGTTCGTAGCCGTAGTCCTCGAAGATACCGAAGATGTCATCATCAGGAGTGAAGATCACGGGAGCCTTGAATCTCTCCCAGCCGACCTTTCCGAAAAGTTCGAACCTGTCGTCGAAATTGTATGAGAAGTTGCCCATCAGCTGCATCTCCTGACCGAAGAAGGTCTTCGCAGTGCTGACCCTGTTCATCCAATCGAGACCGATGGTGAAGTCTCCGAAGTATGCCTGCTGGCCCAATGAAAGGATCTGGAGGTACTTGTTCGGCTCATATTCGATGAAGTTCACGCCGACCATTGGAGAATAAACCTCGTATTCGCCCCTGTACTGGAGGCTGTATGCTCCGTACTGGCGCTCCTTGAAGAGTCTGCCGCCGAAAGGAGAGGTCGCAGCCTGGAACGATACGGTGTTCGCCTCATTCGGAGTGGTGTACGCGATCTTGCCGCCCCACTGGTATACGGGGAGGTAGTTCCAGAGCATCGAGTTGAGACCGAAATGGGCATCGAAATCATACGCATCGTACTCGAAGGTGCTTATAGAGAGCACGTCCTTTCCGCCGGTGATGCTGAAGCTTCCGGCATTGTCGGTATTGAGGGTATAGGTGAGATTGGCCCAGTCAAGCCAGTTGCCCGCATTGGAATTGAGGGTGTTTGTATACAGACCGGCTATATCCTGACCCGGGGTCTCATATCCGTAGACAGAGATCCAGTGATTTTCGATTGAGTAGGAAAAGTTCTCGAGAAAGGTTCCTTCTACGAGAGAATAGAAAGAAGTGTTGCCGAAATCGACGGCTGCGCCTCCATCTTTGTTGATTGGGACATAGGTGTTGACGTCGACTCTCGGAATGATGCGGACGTCAACCTCTTGCGAGTACGCAAGAGAGCAGCATAACAATGCCGTGACGAGTACTGAAAGCTTCTTCATTTCGTACCATAAAAAGGTTGGTTACATAAAACTTGACCAGAGTGCTAAGCAATCGGAAAAACTGCTATGCCCCGGGCTCCGGTACTTCCGGAAATTTGGGTGCAAATATATAATTAAATTATATAATATCTTATTTTCGTTTAAATTTGCGGGCAAATTAATAGCCGATAATGGAAAAATTCTTCAAGCTTCTCAAGAGCGTGCAGTTCTGGAAGGAAGTCATCACGATGATACTCGGCCTTCTCGCCGGTGCTGCAGCCGTATATTACTTCCTTCTTCCGAGCAAGATCATCATCGGAACGATCTCCGGCCTCGCGATGATCGTTAACTCTCTGCTCGCGGCGATAGGGGTCAATATCAAGGTGTCGCTGCTGGTGCTCATCTTCAATGCACTGCTGCTCATCCTCGCCTACACCCTTCTCGGCTCCGAGATCGGAATCAAGACGACCATAGCCTCCCTCCTCCTCGGTCCTTTCATGGACGTATGGGAGTGGATATATCCATACACGAAATTCCTCACCGAGCCGGGGCAGTATTCGGTGATGAACGACCCGTGGCTCGACCTGTGCTGCTTCGTGCTTCTGCTGGGCGCATCCCAGGCCTTCCTTTTCAGGATCAACGCCTCTACCGGAGGTCTTGACGTCGTCGCCCTCATCGTGAACAAGTTCATGCACATGGACATCGGCACTGCGGTCACCGTATCCGGCGGAGTGATCTGTCTCATGGCCGTTGCGATCAACCCGTTCAGGATGGTGGTGATCGGCCTCATAGGAACATGGATCAACGGACTCGTGGTGGACTACTTCACCGCCAGCCTCAACAAGCGCAAGAGGGTCTGCATCATCAGCAGCAGACATGAGGAGATAAGGGACTACATCATCCATGACCTTGTCAGGGGATGCAGCGTATATGACGTCGAGGGAGGATTCACCGGAGCGAAGGGCAAGGAGATCCAGAGCCTTCTCACCCAGTCCGAGTTCGCGAAGCTCATGGAATATGTCCGCAAGAACAAGATCCAGGCCTTCATCACCGCAGGAAACTGCAGCGAGGTCTACGGACTCTGGCTTCCGACCAGCACCCAGAAGAAGCTCAGGGGCACCCAGTTCGGCCCGGACACGGTTTTGAATGTGACGGAAGAATAGTCCAAATATGACATACTGACAGGAAAAAAGGGACAGTAATCTGTTCCTTTTTTCATAATATACGTACATATTAGGTTTTTATGAGGGAATTTGCTACCTTTACAACCAAATGTGTAAAGAACAGACCTCGACCCCCTTTGTACCACAGACAGGCATAGACTATCCGTCTGACCCGTCTGCGAAGATTGTTCCGGTAGGACAGAAGTATCACGACTTCGTCTTTGATGCTACCTATCCTTATCTGGATGACTCGTTCGATTATAAGTACAACAGATTCCTGTGCTATGCGGGACTCTGGTCCTTCGCATTTCTCCTCAACCGCCTCATTCACGGACTCCGCGTCCACGGCAGGAAGAACATCCGTCAGAACAGGAAGCTCTTCCGCTCCGGTGCGATGGCAGTCTGCAACCATGTATACAGATGGGACGCGCTCTGCGTGCTTGACGCGATACGCTACCGTACCGTGAAGGTTCCCATGTTCAGCGGCCATTTCCTCGGAAAGGACCTCTGGTTCCTCCGCTCGATCGGCGGCATCCCCATCCCTGAGGACAGGGGCGGACTGATGAAGTTCAACGAGGCATTCGACGAATATCACCGCAGAGGAGAGTGGATACTCGCCTACCCTGAAGCTGCACGCTGGGATTTCTATGCGCCTATCAGACCTTTCCATACAGGAGTGTTCAACATGGCGTGGAAATACAAGATCCCGGTGGTCCCTATGGTCATCTCCTATCGCGAGCGCAAGGGCCTCTACAAGCTCTTCGGCAAGGGTCCGTGCGTGGACATCACCGTCGGCACTCCTATCCTCCCGTCGGCAGAGACTCCGAGGAAGGTCGAAGTTGCAAGGCTTCGCGACGAGGCACATGAGCAGATGGTCAGAATGGCCGGATGGGAGGGAAAGAATCCATGGCCGTCGCATCTGGACTGACACATCCAACCACGAACAAACAACAGAATAAGTATATAACCTAACCCAGATTTCTCATGAACACAGCAATGCTCAAGGCAAACTTCCTTCTCGGAATGGCAGGTGGCATCCAGCACCGCGCCCTCGTGAAGGCTAGTGAATCACCAAGGTCTGCAAGTGCGCAGACCCTCAGGGCTATTCTCGAATACACCAAGGACTCCGTTTACGGCAAGGAGCACAACTTCGCAGAGGTTCTCGCCGCAACCAGCGACGACGAACTCTTCCAGCGCTACGCCCAGAACGTGAAGCCAAACGACTATGAGGACCTCCGTCCATACGTGGAGAGGCACAAGCACGGCGAGGAGAACATTCTCTTCCCTGGCAAGCCTGTCCTCTATGCGACTACCTCTGGTTCAACCGCAGAGCCAAAGTGGATTCCTATCACCGAGACCTACCTCAAGACCGTGTACGGTAAGATGACCAAGGTATGGCTCTACAACTTCATCCAGAACAGAAGGAAGGTCTTCTCAGGAAAGATCCTCTCTATCGTCGGCAAGGTCATCGAGGGTTACGCACCGGACGGAACAGTATTCGGATCGGTTTCAGGTGTGACCCAGAGGGATGCTCCAGGCTTCGTGAAGGCTCTCTACACCAACCCTCAGTGCGTATACTCTATCGCTGACTACAACGCTCGCTACTATGTGCTCATGCGTATGGGTATCGAGCAGGACGTGACTCTCCTCGTGACTGCGAACCCATCTACCATCGTAGAGCTCCAGAACAACGTGAACCGCTTCTATGACGAGTATGTCGAGGACATCGAGAAGGGTACCCTCTCAGCAAAGGTCCAGATCGACCCTGAGATCCGCAAGGAGCTCGAGGCGTGCCTCAAGCCTAATCCGGAGCGTGCGGCAGAGCTCCGCGCCCTCAAGGCTCAGTATGGCAACGTGCTCCCTAAGCACTACTGGCCAAACATCCAGATCCTCAACACTTGGAAGTGCGGTAACACCCGCGTATATCTCGACAAGTTCGCAGACAGCTTCCCTGACACCATGCTCCACCAGGAGTTCGGATACTTCTCTTCAGAGTGCCGCTTCGGTCTCGTGATCGATGACACCCTCAACACCGTGATGTTCCCTCACTACCACTACTACGAGTTCGTGGCCGAGGAGGATCTCGACAATCCTAACCCTAAGTTCTACCAGATCGACGAGCTCGTGAACGGCAAGAGGTATTGTCCTTACGTGACCACCTTCGCTGGTCTCTACCGCTACGACATGCACGACATCGTCGAGGCAGGTCCTTGCTTCCACAAGACTCCTACCGTCCACATGATCCAGAAGGTCAACGGTATCGTCACCATCACCGGTGAGAAGCTCTATGAGAAGCAGTTCATCGATGCTGTTCACCAGGCAGAGAAGCAGACCGGTCTTGCTACCAGGTTCTTCATCGGCTTCGCGAACCTCGAGGCTTCGAATTATGACTTCTACTATGAGTTCGCAGACCTCGACACCACCCAGGAGCAGGCTGAGATGTTCACCAAGCAGGTGGATGAGAACCTCAAGAAGATGAACGTCGAGTACCTCGCAAAGAGGGAGTCTCTCCGTCTCAAGGATGCGAACACCCATCGCCTCATCAGAGAGTCTTTCGAGACCTTCAAGGCACAGTGTATCGCAGAAGGTGCACGCGACGGTCAGTTCAAGCTCCTTCTCCTCCTCCAGGACGAGAAGAGGCACGCAAAGTTCAAGAAGCTCACTATCGACTAAGCCTCCTTTATGAAGAAGGAATACAAGGCAGTCGTCTTCGATCTCGATGGGACCCTTTACGAGTCCCATCGATTTCCATTATACCTGATCCTCCGCGACCCTCTCCACATGAGGCTTCTCGGCAGCGAGAGAGTCAGCAGAAAGAAGATTCAGGGACAGCATTTCAAGACGGCGGAAGCATACTACGACGAGCTCTTCAAGATCATGGGCGACAATGCCGGCGTGAAATGGGAGAAGGCTTCGAAGTGGTTCTGGGACAGGTATATGCCTAACATGATCAGAATCATCCGCACCCATTACACCGCGCGCCACCACGCAAAGCAGCTGATCGACAAGCTCCGCAGCAGGGGCATCAAGCTTGCCGTGCTTTCGGACTATGCGATGGTCAACGAGAAGCTCGTTGCTGCAGGCTATCAGCCGACCTGGTTCGACGGAGTCTATGAGGCTCCTGCCGTGGGAGGTCTCAAGCCATGTCCTGAGACCTTCAGGAACGTATGCGGGCTGCTCGATGTCGATCCCAAGGATGCGCTTATGATCGGAGACAAGATGCGCACCGACGGCGGAGCGATGGCCATCGGCATGGATTTCATGCACGTCATCAACAAGGAGAGCAAAAGAGGCGCAAAAAAAACAGATCCTTCAGGAGCTCAGTCCCAGGATCTGCTTTGGTCGGAGATACTCCGATATTTCGGTGTCTAGCCGCGCCTTACTTTATTGAATAGACAGAGTCGTCAACCTTGCCGTTGACCTTGCCGTCAAGCATGGTATAGGTATTCACAACGTGGTTGAACTCTTCCATCTCGAGAAGGCTGCAGACGCAGTCAGACTTACGGTAGCTGAGGAGAATACGTGCGTATCCCTTGGCTGCCTTTTGTTTTGCGGTGAGGGTGACGACGTATGCGTCCTTGGTCTCCTCGACCTTGCAGTCGTAGTCGGCTGCCTCGAGTATGTCGGAGATGCGTCCTGAGACTCCGCAGAGCACGCAGGTGGACATCATCTTCATCGACTGCACCTTGGTGATGTCGATGTTCTGCACCTTGCCGCTGCGGTTCATGTAGAGCTTGGTTCCGTTGATGATGAAGCGCTCGGTCGCAGGGTCGGTGTAGATAAGCGCGAACTTGTCTGAAGCGGTGTAGTAGGAGGTGCCGTGCATGGTGACCTGGGTCTTGGTGGCCGTGGTCTTCACATGGTCGAACCTGTACTCCATGGTCTTGTAGCCGGCATTCTTGGATGCGATCTTCGAGAGGATGGCATCATTGTCGGCAGCACGGAGGTCGGCAGAGCTCGAAAAGGCTGCAGCGAATGCAACCATGGCGGACAGAAGGAACTTTCTGGCGCCGCTGAGTCGGATCTTATTCATAGTCTGTTAGTAATTTCATTATTTCTTCACCGAGCGCTCATAGGCAGGGATGAACCTGCATGCAAGCCTGTACAGAAGCGGCTGGAGACAGTACGAGATCATGATGGTTGTCACCATTCCGATGAGTGCGCACTGGCCGACGCTCCTGATCGAAGGACTTTTTGCAAAAAGTATGCTACAGAGCACGGAGATCAGAATCACCGCCGAAAGGAAGATCGCCGTCTTGTGGTAGGTCAGGAGCTTGCCTCCCTCTCCCCTGCTGTCAGCGAGCAGTCCGTCCATGATGAATATGCTGTAGTCCACACCGACTCCGAAGATGAAGCTGGAGACCACGATGTTGATCAGGTTGAACTCGAGTCCGGTGAGCGCCATGATTCCCTCGACAACGAACCAGCTGAGGAACATCGGAAGGAATGCGATGAATGACGTGATGATGTTCCTGAACGAAACGAGGAGCACCAGGAGCACGAATATCGACGAAATGAGGAGCACCTTGCTGAAATCCTCATGCACGAGCTCGACCATGTCGCTCATGTAATAGTAAGGGTCGGCGACTATCGCGCCCGGCACTTCGGAAACGGCATCGCCGACGGCCTTCTTGTCCTTCGCATCCATGGTGGTTGAGTTGAAGATGACGGTCTGGTCACCCACCTC
>JAKSJQ010000052.1 GCA_024402115.1 Bacteroidales bacterium
CGTCGATTACACTGGTGGAGGCAGTGTAAGACCTACTTCGGTAGGCAGCCGCCTGTGAAGCCAGAAGCCCAAAAGTCTTTAGCTTTTGGGTATTTCACTCCATGATTCTTGTATGACGTTTTGGGTAATTAAACCCGAGATGTCAATTAGATTACTCGAAGTCGATCATGAGACCGAGACGAGCGTAAACGCCGTGGCTAGTCTTAGCAATGTCGTTCATCTTGAAGTAGCCCTTGTAACCTACGTTGCCGAGGATTGAGAAATGATCGCCGAGACGGATTGCAAGGCCAGGGAGAACAGAAACGATTGCGTCGCGTGGCATCGCATCCTGGCTGTTGTGGAACTGTGCGGTGAAGATAGAGCAACCTGCGTTGATGTCGATGAGTGGAGTAACCACGCTGTTGGTAGGGATGGTAAGACCGAAGTTCACTGAGAGAGGGAACATGAAGAATGGATTACCCTCACCCTTGAAACCGCTGTGAACTGAAGCCTCGGTAGAAGCCTGGAGACCTACGAAAACGTAGTCGTTGATCTGATATCCAGCTACAACGTCGAGAGCTGCAGCATTATCCTTAGGTGAGCCCTTGACAGCATTGAGTTCGTAACCACCGTACATCTTAACCTTCCAACCCTGCTCAACCTGTGCTGAAGCAGAGGTAAACGCTGCAATCATGAGTGCAGCAAGCACAACAAACTTTTTCATATTCTAATAAAAATCTTAAAATTCTTTAATAAGAGGGGCAAAAGTAATTATTTAATACAATATATCAAAATATAATCTATTCGTAATCAGGTATAATGATCTCATATTTCTTGTGCGACGAATTATTCAGCTTGTCTTCGCGAAGCCAGAGGTTCTCCTGCTTGAGCTCATAGTAGCGCACGCCATGTTTGTCCGCAAAGTCGATGAGGTTGGGAATCTCATTGGTCACGGTGACCACTTCACGAGGCTCGTTTCTCTTGTATCTCTGGTTCGCAGGCACGTCGAATCCGAAGGCGAGCGGGTTCTCGAACATCATCTTCGCCGCCATCACCCTGAACATGTACCTCGATGTCTCCTCGACGAGCCAAAGGTCGGTCGCGCGTTTCTGGTGCTGAGCCTCGAGCCTACGGCTGATGCTCGCCTGTCCGGCGTTGTAGGACGCCGCAACGGTGAGCCAGTCGCCATATTTCGCATATGCGGCCTTGAGGTATTTGCACGCTGCCCTGGTCGCCTTCTCGACATGGTACCGCTCATCGACGTTCGCATTCACTTCGAGTCCGAGCTCCTTTGCGGTTGCAGACATAAGCTGCCACAGTCCTGCTGCTCCAGCGGATGAACGTGCGCTCGGGCTGAGGTTGCTCTCGATCACCATTATATATTTAAGGTCGTCCGGAAGTCCGTTCTCCTTGAGGATTGGCTCTACGATAGGGAAATAGATCCCTGCACGCTTGAGCATCAGGATAGAGGTGGAGTGCATGTAGGTGAATGCAATGATCTCGCGGTCCATCCTTTCGTACATGTCGGTCCTGGTGAAGTCGACGCTCTGGCCGGCGAAGGTATAGTGCATCGGTACGGGCATCGAGCTCTGGCCCTTGATCTGGGCGCTGGCAATGGTGGAAATCGTGAGTAATGCAGTCGTGATCGCAATCGCGAACATTTTGATTTTCATATCTTAAGTCTGTGTTATTTCAATGGTAACTGTATGTGCGCTTATGCTAATATAATGGCTTGGCATCGCACTTATTGTGCAAATTTACGGACTTTTTGTACATTTGCGGCCATGGAAAAGAAAATCTTCAAGGAGAATTCGGGCTACAAGGCCCTCTTCCTCTCTATACTCCTCTCTGCCATTGGATTCGGCCTGTACAAGGGCATAATGGACAACTATCTTGCCGAAGTGGTCGGCATGGGCGAGATGGACCGCGGTATCACGGAGTTCTTCCGCGAGCTTCCGGGTCTCGCGCTAATCGGCATCCTGGCGCTCTTCTACCGTTTCTCGGCGGAGAAGTTCTACAAGATGGGCGTGATCATAATGTTCATCGGAATGACGATGCAGGCGCTCGTGTCCCCTACCCGCATGCTGGTTATCGCTGCCATTTTCCTGTACTCGACCGGCGAGCACATCCAGCTCGGAATGAGGAACACCCTATCGTTGGAGTATTCGAACGAGGGTCATGGCGGCCGCGCGCTCGGTTTCCAGAACTCAATCTACCAGATCGGCAATCTCGCCGGTTACGTTGCCGTGATCGTCGCATTCATGCTGATCTCCGGCGTAAGCCTCTTCAAGCCGGTGTTCATGGTCTCGGCGGTCTGCATGTTCCTTGCGATGGTGTGCGGCCTGCTTCTGAAGGGCAGCAGCGAGACGGACAAGTCGAAGAGCCGCTTCTATTTCCGCAGGAAGTTCACGAAGTACTACATGCTCGAGGTGTTCTACGGTGCACGCAAGCAGGTGTTCTTCACCTTCGGACCGTATGTGCTCATTCTTTTCTACGGTGCGGACACGGCCGTCATCAGCCTGCTCTTTGCGGTCTCTGCGATCGCCGGTTTCATCTTCGCGCCTCTCGTGGGCAAGATCATCGACCGCGTGGGCTACAAGCCGGTGATGATCGCCGACACGCTGATCCTCATCGTCGTATGCTTCTTCTACGGTTTCGCGCACCACATCTTCCCAATGCATGTGGCGTTCGTGGTCTGCTGCGTCAACTATGTGCTTGATTCGGTGATTTCGCTCGCTTCGATGGCGTCCAACGTCTATGTGCAGGACATTTCCGACAGCAAGGAGGAGATGCGCGCCACCATCAGCACCGGCATCTCGGTGAACCATCTCATCACCGTCCTCATCGCCCTGATGGGCGGATGGATATGGAAGGCGCTCGGTATCGAGACCCTCTTCATGGTTTCAGCCTTCCTCGGCCTCCTGAACAGCCTCTACGCTGCAACCATCAAAGTCCCTTCTCACCCATCCCCGCGTCCTTAGAGCCTCTCCTCGCTCCTCCCAACGTCCCAGCGCCTCTCCCTCTCGATCGTAACGTCTCTCCCCTCGATCGTAACTGCCTGACGCTCAGCCATATCCCATACGGACGGCTCCCCCGCCCGAGGGAGCCGTCCGTGTAGCAAAGCACTGATGTTCAGCTGGTTACGTTCGCGCAGCGAGGAGCCCATCAGCGCTCCACGATCCTGCGTACAGCATTGAGGACAGGATCGACGCTCACCTCGCTACCGACCGCTCCCTGCATCCATGCCTTCGGAGTTAGGCGTCCCTGCACGTAGATGCGCTCGAGCTCGGCAGCGAACTCCTTGCTGTCCTTGCAGTTAGCAAGGTGCTCTTCAAGCTGGTAATGAATCAGGTGCCCGATCGGGTAGCTCGGGAGGTACATCGGTGCGTTGACCATGTGCGAGTAGACTCCGAGTAGGATAGAGTCGTGCTCTCCCACCACCGGCTCATAGTATTTGTTCCAGACGTCCTTCGCAATCTCGAGCACTGCATCGCGAAGCTCCTCTGCGGTCGCGTCCTTGTGCTCGTAGAGCCATCTCCATATGTACATGTCCACGAGGCTCACGCCCATGATCTCGTACATGCCCCAGAAGATGTCGAGGGTGCTGTTGTCGTCGAGCTGCTGCCTGCCGTAGCCGAGAAGCTGGAGGTCGCGTGCCTGGAAGATGAATGCCATGGCCTCGGTGAAGCCGGTCGCAGGCACGCCATAGAGCATGTACTGGTCGATCTTGTAGAGGTCAAGGACCATCTCGACGTTGTGGCCAAACTCATGTACTGCAATGTTATAGCCCTTGTAATCCATACCATCGCTTCCGATGCGGGTGCGAAGTCGTGCAGGCTCCCAACGGCCGGTGCAGTTCCATGCATGTCCTGATCCGCGGGCCGGCTCGACGACGATTCTGTCGGCGATGTACTGGGAGTTCTTCGGGTCGAATCCTATGTTCATAAGCTGGCGAGGCATGTCCTTCTGGAATGCGACAGCGTCAGGATAGAGCTTACGGGTCTGGGCGGTGAGCTTGTCCTCCGGCATGGTCGAGCGACTCTTGAATCCGTCGTACCAGATGTCGTAAGGCCTGAGCTCGCGTCCGAGGCGCTCCTTGATGATGCTTGCGACTGCCTTGATCTCGTCAGAGGAGATGAGTCGGATGAACATCTGCTCGAGATCCGCGTCCGACATCTCGAGTTCGCCCTCGAAGTGCCTGCGGATGGCGTTCGGCATGGTCGGACAGTACTGATCCACGGTGAGCATGGTCCTGAACTGGTTGATGATGTGCTGGTAGCGCGCTGCTCCCTCTGCCGGAAGGTTCACCCCCTTGCCGTCCTTGTCGGTCTTGTTGCTCTCCGGCGCCCAGTCATACTCCGGGTTGTTCACCACTGCTGCCGGGATCTGCTGGCTGACGATTCGGTCCATCACCTTGTAGATCATCTCCTGCTTCTCGCTGGCGTTAGGCACGTCTGCATAGTTGGACTTGATCTCGTCGCGAAGGTTCCAGTGCGAGAGAAGACTCATGTCCTCAGGGAAGAGCTTGCGTCCGTCCTCGGTGAGGAGGTGACCCATCATGATATTGTAGTCGGCGATATAGTTCTCCGCATCAGCATAAGCCTCGGAAGAGAGCGCATTGACTTCCGCCGGTACCCTCTGGGTGAAATTGTCGCCCATTCGTGCATAAGCCCATTCGAGCCTGCTCCAATTCTTTCCGAGTTCGTCCTTCTCTGCGAGGGAGAAGTTAGGGAAGTTAAGTATGGTCATGAAGGCGAGCTTGTTCGCGAACATGTCGTCCGAGAAGTGCGCCATCGGGCTATAGCCGCTGAGGATGTAGTCGACTTCGGTAGGTTCGATTCCGACGAGAGTGGTAGGGCGTCCGAGCTCCACCGAGGTCTGGTTTGCGGTCCAGCTGAATACTTCGAGCGCACGAGAGAGGCTGTTCAGGAGCCGCTCCTTTTCCTCTGCCGTACCCTTGAAGTTTTCCTTCATATATTCTGCGAATTCCTCCTCAGTACCATCACTTTCCCTCCACAGTGCAGCCGCCTGCGAGACTCCCCTCTCGATCAGGCTTGCATCCGCGTTCGGACAGTTCTTGCTGATCTCCTGCACGGTCTTCGCGACGGTAGCTTCAGTGATGTTGCTGGCATTGGCATCGGCAGTCTTGCTGCTCTGTGAACATGCTGCCGTAATGAGCGCCACAGCGGCCAACGCGATCGAAATTATTCTGAATCTTTTCATACTTACTCGTAATAAATTCTTAGTTGCTCTGAATTAATTAAAAAACAGACTTTTTTCTTAGCCTGTTTCATTCGAAAGGCAAATTTACTAACTTTGTCTGTTAGTTAAAATGAATTAGATATGAAGAAGCTATTTATCCTCCCCCTGCTTGCCGCTCTTGCTGTAGGATGCGTCGAGAAGCCAGCCAATGGAGGCAATGACGAACCGGATCAGCCAACCGAAACTGACGAGTATGTCATCACAGATTTCGAGAGTTGTGACATGCCTGAGGTCGTCCCTTTCAACGGTGGCGAGTACACCATCAAGCTTAAGACCCATACCGAGACCAAGGCTGTGATCTATGAGCCGTGGGAGTATAGAATCTACTTCGGAAATGATTCAGCAGTGACGGGTATGGTGACCGAAGAGACCGATGAAATCAGTTTTGAGGTGAAGCCTAACTATAATGTCGCCGAGAGAAAGATAACAATCTATCTCAAGAGCCCAATTGACTATACCCAGTCAATCGGCGCCAAGGTATTCGAGTCAGTACAGGAGTCTGCGATGACCGAGGTCTCTTATGACGGTGTCAGCTATTTCTACGCAAAGACCAACCTTACCGTCAAGGATGAGAAATTCGCTCTCGCTGACAAGGTGTCCGATCCGGGCCACTTCTTCTCGCATGAGAGTCTTTACGGCATTCCTGCAGACAACAGGTACCAGGGCTATGCTTACAAGCCTGAAAAGGTGGAGATCGCACTCTCTGACATCGAGTACGGAAAGGGTGAGGATCCATGTTATGCCCTCTCTCCTGCCCTCCGTCTTCCAAGCTACGAGGAACTCAATAATCTCTGGTCCAACATCGTCGCTGACCAGCTCCCAGAGAAAGATGGCGTCACCGGTGTGACTTATGCTGGCTCTGACCTCTTCCTCCCATTCAGCGGCTATTTCAACGTCGAATTGGCCACCGTCCTCGGAGAGAACAACTATGGCTCATGGTGGGGTCTCGGAAGCGATCTCTACGGCAACGGAACCATCTATGTGGTCAACAAGGAATACCAGTATGTATATTATGACATCGAAAGGCAGAATCTCGCATCGGTTCGTTGCGTCCGCAACATGCCTCTTCCATTCTATGTATCGCATACTCCTGAGAACCTTCCTGACCACTCTGCAACGACCATCGACATCACCACCAACCCTGGTGACTATACCCATTACACCGTTTCTGCAACGGCTCTTGACGGAAGGACTGCCGAGGCGGTTGCTACAGACAGCGGGTCGACTGTCACCCTGAAGATCCCAGAAAACACTGCCTCTTCCGACAGAATCTGGTACATCTTCGTCAACGGCATCAGGTCTGAAGCCTCTTTCGTTCAGCCATGTATCAAGGATTATGTGAAGTATGTCTCTCACACCCCTGTCGGTCCTCAGAGCTCGGATGCATTCGTTCTCAAGGTGACCTGCAGCAGCGATAAGGACGAGTTCACCGTATCTGCAACCTGCGGTTCCGAGACTTATTCTGAGACCGGTTCGAAGGACAAGCTCACAGTTTCGATCAATATCCCTGAGAACACCAGCTCTGACAAGAAGGTATGGGACATCCTCATCGATGGTGTCAGCACCGGAAAGAGCGTCGAGCAGGATAAGGCCAGTGTTCCTGGCCTTCTCAGCGTAGAGTGGAGTGAGGGTTACCTCACCGTCAAGGATGGCGCATATACCTTTGCATCCCCTACCGAGCGCGGAGCATATTTCAAGTGGCAGAGCAAGTGGGCTGTCGTATATGACAATCCTACAAGTTCTTCAACCTTCCCTGGCAAGGCTTATGGCCCAGGTGAGACTGAATATGCTACCGTTGGTGATATCCCTTACGGTAATGATGATCCATGCGCGCTCGTAGCGCCTGCTGGCACATGGCGCACTCCAAGTGTTGCCGACTTCAACGAGCTTTTCGAGTGCGATTGGGTTCTCACCCGCGATGAGGGCAACAAGCACATCGAGTATACGACTGCTGATGGCAAGAAGCTCACTTTCTGGGTATCTGGCCAGCTTAACGGCAGCACAGGCAAGTTCTCTCTCTTCGAGAGTTCAACCCTCGTATGGAGCAACGAAGCGTCATCAAGCGACGATACCAAGGCTCTGTACTATCTCCAGGGTTACACCAGCACCTCTACCCCTAAGGTCTCTACAGGCGGTACCGCAAAGACCAATGGCGCGATGGTACGCTGTATCAAGAATAAGTAGTAGTCTCACCTGACGACTGACTTAAGCCTTTTTGCGGGCTTTTATAAGTGATGGCTGGCATTTCATATGTCAGCCATTATTCTTTCTATACCTCGGGAAATACAATGACTGAGCATATTAAAGTCAATCCATGGCATTGTGGAATAGCGAGTTACATGGATTAGCTGGAACAGTTTAATGCCCGATTGAGCGTTATTTCCGGACGTTTTATCGATAATCAGTGATTTCGCTCGCTAATACGTAAATCTCAGCAGGAGGCTCAAAATAGTGTCTATATTATTGTAATATAGATACATATTGCGTGTTCGTTGAATCTTAGATATAGATAAAATGGATTTCATGCAAAATTGGAGGGCTCTGAATACATCGTCTCGAGGATCTGGTTACGGCTCACATTTTCACCTGAAATCATACAGAAATAATTGACATAATTTTTGGCCCGAAACCGCAATCTTTTTAGCCGTCTGGCGTCAAACAAATTTGTTAAACTACAAAACTAAATTGTTTATTTCTCAAGTATAGAATATGTTGAAAAATTGAGTTATCAACAGCCTTTTCCGGCAATTTCTGTCAAATATTACCTCGAAAATTGCCTACGAAACCCACTCCCAGCTTGTAATAATCCACCGCTGTCAAGCCTCGTCAAGCCAGAATTCAGTGAAAACTCACGTAGATTTACATTATATCAATTAAAGTACAACTTAAACATAATCGTACATCAAATAATTCTCATAAATATCTTCATATCAAAATCATAAGATACTTCAAATAAATTGAGACTCCCTTGCCCTGTCTTGATCTCGTCGAAGCCACTATTCAATCTGCTGTAACTTACGTGATTCAATAATCAGAGATTAGACTGATTTTCGCTTTTTTATCATTACCTTTGTTCTGTAGACGGCATGACAAGATTCACCTCAATGGTTGATTTTGTCACTTTTGCCCACAAAACAATTTAGTTAAATCGGTTATGAAACATATATTTAAGTATATTCTCGTCATTTTTGTCCTCACGACACTTTCGCACGGTACCAGAGCACAGGGTTGGTTCTGTTTTGCACCTTATGGCCAGTCATTGTATGCCGACAGGCATCCTTATTTCCTTAGGATGGACATCGCTGCGACCAACAATAATTTGATGTTCGATTACGCACAGTCTGACAAATTAGCGAGATTGCAGACTTTCGGCAATGTCGCCTTCAATGCTCCTATATGGTGCGGCAACTTTTCGGACGGTCGCTATGGACTCAGCATTACCCATACAGTGTCTGCAGATATATGGATGGATCTGCTCGAATCCTCTACATCTCCAATTGTAAATACCGACTACAGAATCGGAGCACCTGCTGCGACCTTTATCCACCGCTTCTCCCCTGACCGTTTCTTCAAGAACTACAGCATCCACTTTGCTCCCCTTCGCCATGAGTCGACTCATATAGGAGACGAGATGGTGCTTCAGAGAAACGATCTCGCTTATGCGATCCGCAGAGTAAACGTCAGCTATAATTATACTGAACTCGCATTTACTCTCAATGAGCCCGAGAACAGGTTCGACCAATGCCATACCTTCAAGGCGGGTATAATGCTGATGCATTCACCCAAGCATGGTCTATATTTCGTCGAGGAGCGCGATGGTCAGCTGGATCAAGTTCCTGGTGCTACCTTGGATGAGACTGCCAAAGGCTATAAGGTTGCTCGCGGTCCGAAGGGCGGTGCATGGGAAGGCTACCTGCAGTACCAGTATCAGAGCCCGACCGAACGTCATGGAATCCAGGGCATAGCATCGGCTGAGCTGAGGAATCGCGCGAAGTACGGTTATGATCTCACAGCGAAAGCCGGAGATGCTCCCACAGAGGTCCTGAGTGACTCGCGTGCTTTCACCTTCAATGTTTTCGTCGGCTTCCGTTACAACAAGAAGGATCATGACGGCTATCTCTCGCGTGTCGCGTTCGGCCTGAGGGCGTATCACGGCATCTGCCCTTACGGCATGTTCCGTAGCATCGACAAGTTTACCCAAGCCGGCCTTTGCATTATTATCCAATAATTCTACACGAATCGATGGTGTAGGTCTCCAGGCCCATTGGGACAATTCTATCACCCGCGAGCAGATCCAAACCGCCATCGACAGGTTCTCGGCACTCAGCCTCGACATCCATATCACCGAGCTCGACCTCACCTGCTTCGACAATTACCACGGCAGCGGTGCCGCAGAGCGCCAGAGGATCAAGAAGTAATCCGGAACTCGCTTAAATCATCAGAGCCGCTTAAATCGCAGAATTTTGGCCGTCTCTGGCAATAAAAAAAGAAGCCGTGATCTCGCAAGACCACGGCTTCTTCTGTATATGTCGTTACACTAGAGCGCGAACTCGAATTTCTGGTCATAGTTCTCGCGAATCGTAACACAGAGTTTCTTGTTCGCGATATCATAGATACTGGTATGGGTGGTGAACCAGAGTCCCATCTCCTTGGTGTAGTTTCCGGTCTCTTTGAAAGACTTGAAGTATTCGATCGCCTGCTGCACAGATGGGTCTGCAAGCACTTCCTCTACAGTACAGTCGATAGTGCGGCCGCTCTCCTCGCCTGCGAATTCACTCTTCCAGAAAGGAGTGGTCTCAGGGTCGTAGCACTGAGAGAACCTCACCCTCTTGAGCAGATTGTACATTCCTTCCATCGATTTGCCGCCTTCGTCGTAGTTCTCGACGAGGATGTCGTAGCGCTCGACTCCATCAGCATGAGGAGTGTATTCCGGGAGCTTGTTTACGAGGAAGTTAGTCATGATGTTGTGCTCGCCGAAAACAGCCTTGTTGTCGATGAATTCGAGGACAACGGTCTTCTCAGGGTCGCCGATCATGAAGTGGAGGTCGAAGCCGCCCTTGTCCATTCCGGTCACGTCGTGGCTGTTTACGAACTGGATTGCCTCTTCAACGGTAGCACAGTTGTCGAGAAGCGCACGTACGAGGAATGCGCAATACACCTCTGGAAGTCCAGGGTTTGGTGAGGTATGCGGAATTCCCGAATCCGATGACGGTGTTACGTTCATGTTGCAGTATAGACCCGCATCGTTGATTCCGTCGAACATTCCCCATGGGAGGAGGGCCAACTCCTCGGCAGTGACGCCCTTGGCGATGTCCTCGTCTGTCATGGTGAGAAGACGACCTACGCCTACTGATGCGTGGCGGTCTGCCTTTGCTGTGGTATGAACGATCACCTCTGCAACTTCGCTCACGAAGAAGTCAAGGTTACGTCCGTAATAGTTGCCGTTGCGAACTGCGCTGCAACCGAACTCGGTACCCACCTGGTCAATCATGTAGTTCGGTGCCTCACTAGGGTAATCGTCTACTGTTACCTCCCAAAGGTAATCAGCAATTTTTACAGGCTGCTGGACTGTCGGCTTGCATGAGCTGAACATCACGATCACAGCAGCAAAAAGTAAAATTGTCTTTTTCATGTCTATTATAATATGTTTTATATGCATTTTTAACAAAGGTATGACAATTTTGATAGTTCGCAAATTTGTAGACCTCTTTTATCTGCAGCTATTTTGAACCCGTTTCGAATACGATAGATTGGTCAATATTCTATCATTTTTTGCACGACGTGAATTGCCGTCAACCTTCCCAGATCGAACGGATGATGTCCTGCACCCAGGCCGGAGGAAGTTTGATGTCTCGGTCGTACTCCCACTGCGGTACGGTGCGGAGATGTTCATGCAGCTTGCGCTTCTCCTCCGGTCCTATTGCATCCTCCCCCAGCGCCCTGATTGCACATGAGATCTTCTGCATGGTGTCGTTGCTGAAGTCGAACATCTTCACTTCCGATGTGTGGAAGAAATAGATCTTCTTACCACCGCTGAGTGATATCTTTCTCGGCGCCCCATCGGTCAGATATTTATGGTCAGAGACGACCATCCCGGTCAGTCCGAGTTCATTGGCTGCCTTGTCCCCATAAGGCATGATCCTCACCCTTTCTTTGGCGGCCAGTGCATGTGCGATAAGCTCCGGATCCGGAAGTCTGAATCGTCCCGGTGCGGCATAGGAAGTGGGGGAGACGGACTTGCCTCCTGAGATTATTTTCGGGTAGCAGTAAATACCCCTTGCCAGTCTCACGATCATACCTTCAGACACGAGCTGGCTCAGTGCTATCCTCACACTCCCCTGGCCTTCCATCGATGCGAAGTCATCAATGAAAAATATCCTTCCGCGTTCCCAGGACATGATCCTTTTGCGCATCAGTTTTACTGTTCCGTCCACTTCCTTTAATGTATTTTAACAAATATAGCACATTTTTGTTATAAGAAAACACAAAATTTATAACGACATCAGAAAACTGGTCAAACCAGGCGTTAACAGATGTATTGTATACAAAAATTAAGGGGAATGTCACTTTATGTACACTCCCCTACCCCGTTGGTATTATGTAATTTACAATTTTACCGTTTACTTTTGTTAATCTACCGGTTTTACAACAGATATATACGATCCCGGAACGTCCGGCCTAAGACTTCGGCTTGATCAGGTAGTATGTCCAGTCTTTCTTCCTGCAGCTGGCCTCGATCGGGTCCTCGATATCGTCAGGAAGAGAGGCGAAAAAGTCGATTCCGGTCATCCTTTCCACCTCGTCCACGCTCACTATGTAATTGAAGAAATCATCCTCCAGAGGCTCGTTCGGAATGACGAATCCGATGGCTGTCTTCTCCCCCTGGAACTCCTTCATCACGACCTTGTAAAATGCATATGGCACGCTCACCGACCACTCCCTTCCGATGGTCTGCGGTCTGTCCTCGAAGAGCGGTCCGCAGCAGATCCAGAGCTGTCCGTACTTCTGCGCCCAGC
>JAKSJQ010000053.1 GCA_024402115.1 Bacteroidales bacterium
TGGAGAAGGGCTACAAGAACGAGAGCCAGTACTCTATGCTCGACTACTACTTCGACGGCGAAAAGAAGCCTTCCCAGATCGGACGCGGCAGAAGCGGCTCGAAGAGGTTCGACAGCAAGCTCAGCTGGTTCGCATTCCACCAGCAGTTCTTCTCTGCAATCATGCGCTCGAAGGAAGAATTCGGAATGGGCGAGGTATCGCTCAACTTCTATCCTGAAGAGGACGAGTCACACAACCTCATGACCTGCCGCGCAAGCATGCGCTCGGACTTCCGCAGGGGAGACTCGAAGTATGAAAACGAATTCTACTTCGGTCCTAACCACTACAGCACACTCAAGGCAATCGACCAGAAGTACGAAAAGATCATCCCGCTCGGCGGATGGCTCGTGGGCTGGTTCACAAGATTCGTGATCATCCCTCTCTTCGACTTCTTCCACAGGTTCATCGGCAACTTCGGCCTGATCATCCTTCTTCTCACGATCGTGATCAAGACTGCTGTGATGCCGCTCACCAACAAGTCATACCTCGCATCTGCAAAGATGTCGGCCCTCAAGCCGGAGCTGGACAAGATTGCCCAGAAGTATCCTAAGCAGGACGACGCGATGAAGAAGCAGCAGGCGACAATGGAACTCTACAAGAGAGCCGGCGTCAACCCTATGGGCGGATGTCTCCCTACATTGCTGACATTCCCTATCCTCTGGGCGATGTTCCGTTTCTTCCCTGCATCGATCGAGCTGAGACAGCAGCCATTCCTCTGGTGTGACGACCTCTCGGCATACGACTCGATCATCAACTTCGGCACAAAGATTCCTCTCATCGGAGACCATCTTTCACTCTTCGCCCTCCTGATGGCAATCACGATGTTCTTCTTCTCGAAGATCACCACAGCCTCTCAGCCGACGGCGAACGACCCTAATGCGGCAAGCATGAGGTTCATGAGCCTCTACATGATGCCGATCATGATGTTCTTCATCTGTAACAACCTCTCGGCAGCGCTCAGCTACTACTACCTGCTCAGCAACCTCTACACCATGGCGCAGAGCTGGATCCTCAGGAAGTTCGTCGTGAAGCCTGAAGCAATCCTTGAAAAGGTAAGGGCGTCCGAAGGCAAGCCGCTCCCTAAGTCGAAGTGGCAGCAGAGGATGGAAGAGGCCCAGAAGGCTCAGCAGAAGATGTACGAGGAGCAGAAGAGACAGCAGCAGAAGGGACGCAGATAGAATTCCGGGATATGAGCAGCATAGCTGAAAGAATATCTGAAGTAAACAATTCGCTGCCACAGGGTGTACGCCTTGTGGCAGTGTCGAAATTCCACCCTGTGGAGCAGCTCCGCGAGGCCTACGACGCAGGTCAGAGGCTTTTCGGCGAGAACCGTCCCCAGGAACTCGCAGCCAAGGCTCCGGCCATGCCTGACGACATCCAGTGGCATTTCATCGGTCATCTCCAGACGAACAAGCTGAAGATGGTCCTTCCGTACGCGGCGATGGTACAGTCGATCGACTCGCTCCATCTGCTCGAGGCGGTCAACGAATGGGGAGTGAGGAACGGCAGGACAATCAGCTGCCTGCTCGAACTCCACCTCGGGGCCGAGGAAACCAAGGGACGCCTGACCGAAAGCGAGATCAGAGAGATTCTTGACCATGGTACCAGCTTCACCGCCATCCGCTTCTGCGGACTGATGGGAATGGCCACCAACACTGACGACGAGAGCCTGATCAGGGCCGATTTCGAGCGCATCTCCGCTCTCAAGCAGTCTCTCTGCCGTGATTATCCCCAGTACGAAAGCTTCACCGAGCTTTCGATCGGCATGTCGGACGATTACAGGACAGCGCTCGAATACGGTGCCACGAGCGTCAGAGTAGGTACCATGATCTTCGGACCAAGACAATATTAACTTAACATTTCATACCATGTCACTTATCATTATCGCCATCATCGCGGCTCTTGCACTCTGGTTCATCAAGGTGCAGAACCTCCTTGTCAAACTTGACGAGCTCTGCAAGAACGCTCTCAAGCAGATCAATGTCCAGCAGGTAAGCCGTTACGACGCAATCGCTGCGCTCGTAAAGCTCACACGCGAGTACTCTTCATACGAGAGCGACACTCTCCAGAAGGTTGTCGAGGCAAGAAAGATCACTGCCAGCGCCAACCCTTCTATCGATGATATCAACAAGAACGAGGCTGCACTCAACGAGGTTTCTGCAAAGCTCATCGCAATCGCTGAGCAGTATCCTGACCTCAAGGCAAACCAGCAGTACACCAAGACAATGGACGAGATTACCAATTACGAGGAGAACGTCCGTCTCAGCCGCATGACATTCAACGACACAGTTACCAGGTTCAACCAGCAGGTACGCATGTTCCCTGGCAGCGTTGTGGCTTCGATCCTTGGTTTCCCTGCAAAGGAGTACCTCGCAGAGGACGAGAAGAAGAAGGAATACCCTGTAATCTAATGAAAGTCAGGACTTTGTTGGCAACGCTGCTGCTCGCGGCGTTGCCTTTCCATATACTGAGCGCCCAGGAAATCCGCAACGTCAGCACTGAGGTAGTCCTCAATGCCGACGGTTCGGCAGACGTTACCCAGGAGTGGGATGCGACTGTAGTGAGCGGCACGGAGTGGTATCTTCCCGTGAGCAATCTCGGAAAGATGAAGCTTTCGGATTTCCATGTGTACGAGAACGGCGTCGAGTATGTCAACGAAGGCAGACGCTGGGATGTCGACCGCAGCCTTGAGAAGAAGGCCGGCAGGTGCGGAATTGTGGAGAAGAGCGGAAACGACGTCGAGCTGTGCTGGGGACAGGGTAGCTACGGCGACCACCTCTGGACCTGTACCTACCATCTCGAAGGTCTCGTCCAGTCTCTCGAGGACTACGATGCCTTCCTCCACCAGTTCGTCAATCCGGGTCTGGTCGCAACCCCTCAGGACGCCAGGATCAGGATTATCAACAACACCGGCACTGCCGAGTGGACCAGCGAAAACACACGCGTGTGGGCCTTCGGATTCGAGGGCGAGATCAATGTATTCGACAACGAGATCATCGCCTATCTTGACGGCCGCATGCAGAGCATGATCGTGATGGTGCGTTTCGACAAGGATATGTTCGAACCTGTCCTCAGCCGCAACATCACTTTCGAGGAGATGAAGGACAAGGCATTCAAGAAGAGCTCTTACGACGACGGAGGCTTCGATTTCTTCGAATTTCTGATGATCCTTCTTTTCATCCTGCCGACATTCGGAATGGCAATCTATGCTGTCGTATGCCAGTCCATGGGATACAAGTACAAGAAGAGCATGTTCGGAGTCTCGAAGATCACCGACTGGTATCGCGAGCCGCCTGTGGGCGGAAACATACCTGCGGCATGGTACGTGCTGACAAAGGGCAACCGCTTCAGCTCGCCTATGAAGCCGCAGAATCTTGTGGGTACCTATTTCCTCAAGTGGATACTCGACGGCTCGATCGTTCCATCTACGGACGGAACCCGTCGCGAGAATACCACACTCAAGTTCACAGACAAGCTTCCTCAGTTCTCTTGCAAGGAGGAACAGGAGCTCTACGAGTGGGCAGTTGTGGCCAGCGGCGATATGGTCCTCGAGGCATCGGAGTTCAAGAAATGGTCTAAGAAGAACTACGAGAAGCTCCTCAAGTGGCCTTCAGAGGTCGAGAACGCAGGATATGCGAAGCTTGTGGAAGATAAGTATATCAGCGGCACAAGCAAGGGAGTCCCTGCAAGATACCAGGATCTGCGCAACGTCATCGGATTCAAGAATTTCCTCAACGACTTCACACTCTCCAAGGAGCGTGAGGCGAGGGACGTCGGTCTCTGGAAGAGCTACCTCATCTATGCACAGATGTTCGGCATCGCCGAGAAGGTTGCGTCCCAGTTCAAGAATCTCTATCCTGAGTTCTTCGACGAGATCGCACAGCAGACAGGCATGGATTCAGGCACTCTCATGAGGACCATCCACATGAACCAGACCATGGCCAATACTGGCTATGCGAATGCGATTGCCAAGCAGAACGCTGCAGCAAGCGCCGGAATGGGCGGACGCACATCGTTCGGCGGTGGCGGCGGATTCTCAGGCGGCGGATTCGGCGGCGGTAGCCGTTAATCGGATATCCGGATCGTCATCGGCGGTCCTTAAGCTCAGATACCATCGCTTCGGCGACAGACAGGGAAGCCCCGGAACCTCCGAGGGCTTCCCTTATCTTTTGGAAGTCGGAGATCATGTTGCTTCTGTATTCCTCGTCACCGATGAGGCGGCAGACCTCCGATTCGAGGTTCTCAGGGGTGAGATGGTGCTGAATAAGCTCCCTGAAGGCCTTTCTGCCCAGGATGAGGTTGCCCAGGCTGATGCAGTCCACTTTGATGATAAGCTTCGCAATAGCGAAATTGAAGGCGGAAGACGCATAGCCCACAACCTGGGGGGTGCCGATGAGGCAGGTCTCGAGCGAAGCCGTGCCGGAATTGACAACTGCGGCCTCGGCATTCCTGACGATTCCGTGGGTGTGTCCGAAAACGACCTTCATGTAAGATTCGCGGCCCTTGAGGAAAGGGGAGTAGTCGTCCATTGTCCTTGAAGGGGCACCGGCGACCACGAACTGGAAGTCCTTGTATTCCGGCCTCTCATGCATGCGGTCGGCAAAGCTTGCGCATACCGGCATCATGGTACCGACCTCACCCTTTCTCGAACCGGCGAGGATCGCCACGATAGGCCTGTCTTCCAGTCCGCAGGCATTAAGGAATGACGACCTGTCGAGAGCGAGGTCCGCAGAGTTGTCGATGGCATCCACGAGGGGATTGCCCTTATAGATATAAGACACGCCCTTGCGGTCGAAATACTCCTTCTCGAAAGGGAAGACGATGAAGAGTCTGTCGACATATTCCTTCAGTTTCCTGACCCTGCTTTCCCTTGATGCCCAGACCTTCGGGGCAATATAGTAAAAAACCTTGAATCCCTTCCTGTGGGCGAATTCGGCGACCCTGAAATTGAATCCGGGATAGTCGATAAGTATCACAGCGTCAGGGCCGAAGGCCACGATGTCGCTGCAGCAGTCCCTGAATCTGCGCATGAATGCACCGGCGTTCAGGATAATCTCTCTGAAGCCCATCACGGCCCCCGCCTTGTAGTCTCTGACGAGTCCTTCGCCGCTCCTGTTCGCCTTGAAGACAGCGTCCATCAGGGAACCGCCCCAGAACCGTATGTCCGCCTCTGGATCCCTGGCGTAGAGACCCTTCATGAGGTTCGATCCGTGAAGATCGCCCGATGCTTCTCCTGCTATGATGTAGTACTTCATGCTGTCTGCGTAATGCCGCTGTCGATTTTATCGTTTAAGTAACAGAAACTGCCCACTTTATTTAATTGCAAAGATAGACAAATTCACTTTTTTTGCTTAACTTTGCTGCGCTTTTGGGGATAAAAGGTCTCCGGAGGCCAACAGAACGAATTTAATTTTTTTTAATTCTTATATCAACAATGGTAAAACTTGGTATTAACGGATTTGGCCGTATCGGTCGTATGGTATTCCGTGCAGCAGTTGAGAACTTCTCAAACGACATTCAGGTAGTAGGTATCAATGACCTCCTCGATCCAGATTATCTCGCTTACATGCTCCGCTATGATTCAGTTCATGGCCAGTTCAACCACGACATCCAGGTTGACGGCAACTACATGATCGTAGACGGCAACAAGATCCAGATCTTCTGCGAGAAGGACCCTGCAAACATCACTTGGGGTGCTCTTGACGCTGACGTAGTTGTTGAGTCAACAGGTTTCTTCCTCACAGAGGAGCTCGCTTCAGCTCACCTCGCAGGTGGCGCTAAGAAGGTCATCATGTCAGCTCCTTCAAAGGACGCTACTCCAATGTTCGTATACGGTGTTAACCACACTACATACGCTGGCCAGAAGATTATCTCTAACGCTTCTTGTACAACAAACTGCTTGGCTCCTATCTCTAAGGTTCTCAACGACAAGTTCGGTATCGTTAAGGGTCTTATGACTACAGTTCACGCTGCTACAGCTACTCAGAAGACTGTTGACGGTCCTTCTAAGAAGGATTGGAGAGGTGGTCGTGGTATCCTCGAGAACATCATCCCTTCTTCAACAGGTGCTGCTAAGGCTGTAGGTAAGGTTCTTCCTGAGCTCAACGGTAAGCTTACCGGTATGTCACTCCGCGTTCCTACATCAGACGTTTCATTCGTTGACCTTACTTGCGAGCTTGCTAAGCCTGCAACATACGCAGAGATCTGCGCAGCAATGAAGGAGGCTTCTGAGGGCGAGCTCAAGGGCATCCTCGGATACACCAACGAGGCTCTCGTTTCTACAGACTTCCGCAACGACGCTCGTACTTCTATCTTCGACGAGAAGGCAGGTATCCAGCTCGACCCTACATTCGTAAAGGTTTGCGCTTGGTATGACAACGAGTGGGGTTACTCAAACAAGGTTTGTGAAATGGCACGCGTTATCTCTAAGTAATTAGACTGACCAAATGATAAAAAGGAGGACAGCAATCCGCTGTCCTCCTTTTTGTTGCATATCAGCGACTTGCGCATTTTCCTGTAGGTGAATTGTTACTACAGGAAAATGCGTATCTTTGTAGTGCAAAGCAAATTAACCGCATATGAAATCTTTGAGAGAACTGTACAGGGTCGGGAAGGGCCCTTCTTCAAGCCATACCATGGGGCCGCAGCGCGCCGCCGAGATGTTTCTCAGGAACAATCTTTCAGCAGCAAGATTCGAAGTAACCCTTTACGGAAGCCTGGCAGCAACAGGCAAGGGCCACATGACAGACGTCGCGATCAGCGAGGTCCTCACCAGAGTCGCACCCCTTGCACTGATCTGGAAACCAAGCGAATTCCTGCCTTTCCACCCGAACGGAATGCGGTTCAGGTCATTCGACGCCGAAGGCAGGATGACTGACGACTGGCTTGTCTACAGCGTAGGCGGCGGAGCTCTCTCGACCGGAGAGAACAACACGGTCGACAACGGCCCCGATGTCTATGACCTCAATAAGATCAGCGAGATTGTATCATGGTGCCAGGACTCCGGCCGCAGCTACTGGGAATATGTCGAGAAGTGCGAGGGTCCGGATATCTGGGACTTCCTCCAGTATATCTGGGACAACATGAGAAATGCCGTCGAGGCCGGTCTGGACAACGAGGGCGCCATCCCTGGCCCTCTCAACATTTCCAGGAAGGCTCCGATCTACCATGTGAAGGCATCCGGATACAAGTCCAATCTCCAGAGCAGAGGCCTTGTCTATTCGTACGCACTTGCCGTCAGTGAGGAAAACGCCTGCGGAGGTACCATAGTCACAGCTCCTACCTGCGGATCCTGCGGTGTCATCCCTGCTGTGCTCTACCATCTGTGGAAGAGCCGCGACTTTTCAGATATGCGCATCCAGCACGCTCTGGCGACTGCCGGTCTTTTTGGCAATGTCGTCAAGCACAATGCTTCGATCTCCGGCGCGGAGGTCGGCTGTCAGGGTGAGGTGGGTGTTGCGTGTGCGATGGCTTCGGCTGCGGCGACCCAGCTTTTCGGCGGCAGCCCTACGCAGATCGAGTATGCTGCGGAGATGGGGCTCGAGCACCATCTGGGAATGACCTGCGACCCGATCGGGGGCCTTGTCCAGATCCCGTGCATCGAGAGAAATGCCTTTGCTGCTGCGCGTGCACTTGATTCCAATATCTATGCGTCGTTCTCGGACGGCAACCACCGCATCTCGTTCGACCGCGTTGTCGAGGTCATGAAGCAGACCGGAAAGGATCTGCCTTCGCTCTACAAGGAAACTTCCGAGGGAGGACTTGCGAAGATGTTCGGCAAGTAATTTAACGTTGACGGGTGCTATTTTCTGCGGATCGAGAGGTCTACAGGTGCTTCCATCCCGTATACGAGAGCCCGGTCGGTGAACTGCCAGTATTGCCAGTCTTCGCGGTCGGGTTTTTCCGTGTCGTAGTGGGCGATCCAGAGAGGGTAGCTTCCGGTGATGTCCTTCGAAAGGTAGTCGCGTGCGAATGACTCGTAGGTGTAGATTATCGGCTTCCTGCCGTAGTGGTTTTCGACTTCCTTCAGCCAGACCTTGAGGTCGGCGTTAAGCTTTGCCTTGGTGAGTCCGTTGTGTGTGGTTTCGATATCCAGCACGGGCGGCAGGTCGCCGTGGCGCAGCGGTCCTACTGTCCTGATGTAGCTTCTGGCCTGTCTGAGAGGGTCTTTGGATGTGCGGTAGAAGTGGTATGCTCCGCGCTGGATGCCATGCTCGGCGGCTTCCTTCCAGTTCGACCTGAATTTCTTGTCCACCATGCTCTGGCCTTCGGTCGCCTTGATGAAGACAAACGAGACAGGTACCATGTTCTTTGCTGCCTTGATATCCTTTACCGTCCTGCCGGAGCGGTCGGTCATCACCATCAGGGAGTCCCAGACTATGGTACCTCTGTTGTTGTGCGATATGTCGATACCGTATTCCCCACGGATCGAGGCCGGTACCGGGGCGCCATGCTCCGTCCTGGTCTTTTCCACCAGCGGCTTTATCATCCAGATCAGCAGTATGGCGATGATGGAGATGCTCCACCAGCTGAGCTTCACTTCCGGGCGTTTCTTTCCCTTGTAAGATCTTTTTCTTGCCGGGGAAGTTTTTTTCTTTGCCGGGATGGTTTTTTTTCTTGCCGGGTATGTACTTTTTCTGCCTGATTGCATACGCAAATCTACAGAATTTTGTAGATTAGTAAGAACAAAACACTAACTCGTTATGTCTCGTATCAGCTCCCATCCTATCCTTCCCATTCCTGAAGGAAAGGAAACTACCTTTGTCTACAATGGCGTAGAGGTCCATGGCATTGAAGGCCAGACAATTGCAGCCGCTCTCCATCAGGCGGGATTTCCTGTCCACAGCCACAGCGTCGACGGTCGAAACCGTTCGATGAACTGCGGTATCGGCAAGTGCGGTGCCTGCCAGATGCTGGTTGACGGAGAGGTAAAGCGTATCTGCGTCACCAAGGTGGACGGCGTCCGCGAAGTTGCGGAGATCTCGAAGGACAGCTACGACACCGAAAGCAAGCTCAAGCCAAGGACAGAGGGCAGCAAGGTGTATGTCACTGATGTGGCGATCATCGGCGCGGGCCCTGCGGGACTTGCGTGCCGCGAGACATTGAAGGAACTCGGAATCGAGTCGATCGTGGTGGATGCAAATTCGAAGATCGGCGGCCAGTTCGTGATGCAGACCCATTGTTTCTTCTTTTTCGAGAAGGAGAAGAGGTTCGGCGACAAGCGCGGCTTCGACATCGCTGCGGACCTTGCGGGTGAGGACAAGAGCGGAATCATGCTCAATTCGACGGTATGCGACATTCTCCAGGACCGCAGGCTGATGGTCAAGAATATCGAGACCGGAGAGACTTTCTATATCGAGGCGCGTGCGCTCGTGGTTGCTACGGGTGCCGTTCCGTTCATGCCTACTTTCGAGAATGACGACCTTCCGGGCGTGTATACCGCTGCCGTGGTGCAGAAGATGATGAATGCCGAGTTCACGCTTCTGGGCAAGAATGTGCTCACTATCGGTGCGGGCAATATCGGATACCTGACCAGCTACCAGCTCATGCAGGGCGGTGCCAAGGTCAAGGCTATCCTCGAGGGTATGGACCACGAGGGCGGATTCCCTGTGCAGGCCAACCGTCTCCGCCGTCTCGGCGTGCCTATCATGACTTCCCATGTCCTTCTCAAGGCTATTCCGAACGAGGACAGGACGGGTGTGACAGGTGCCGTCATTGCTGAATGCAAGAATTTCAAGCCGATTCCGGGTACCGAGAAGGTTATCGACGGAATCGACTGCATCAATATCTGTACGGGTCTCATCCCGGACAACCAGCTTCTCAAGAAGGGTGAGCTTCTTTTCGGCAAGCGCTGCCTCGGAGCGGGCGATGCCGTGAGGATAGGCGAGGGTACCACCGCGGTTCTCCGCGGCAAGCAGTGTGCCTACGAGATTGCCCAGGAGCTTGGAGTACGCTATGACTACAACGCATATCTGGCGGTTTCGAAGCAGTATATCGATTCCCAGCAGCGTCCTGTACGCCTCAAGGAGGCTGCGGACTGCCCTGACAAGGAACGTCGCGATGCAAGGCCTTTCGTGCGCATGAACTGTCTCTACGGTTTTGCCTGCAATCCTTGTTCGTTCTCCTGCCCTCAGGGTGCCATCACCAAGTCTTCGACCAGTGTCACCCCGACACTCGATTACAGCAAGTGTATCGGCTGCATGCAGTGCGTGAGCCAGTGTCCTGGTCTTGCGATCTTCGGATATGATACCCGCCGCGAGACTCTCTTCCTTCCGATCGAGTTCGAGGTTGAGGAGGGTGCAGAGGTGTTCCTTGTGGACGATAACGGAAAGAAACTGGGCGAGGGTGTGATCGAGAAGATTCTCAGGAAGCCTACTCTTACCAATGTCGCGAGGGTCAAGGCTTCCGGCATGTCCGAAGAGGCGCTTCTCGGTGTCACCGGTTTCATCGTGAAGGAGAATTATCCTGAGCCTATCGAGTTCAAACCTGTCACCGAGGTCGAGTCGGAGACTTACGTCTGCCATTGCGAGGATGTCCCTCTGGACAAGCTTCTCGAGGCTATCGGTGACCGCAAGTATATTTCTGTCGACGAGGTGAAGCATATCACCCGTCTCGGTATGGGTGCGTGCCGCGGCAAGAGGTGTATTCCTCGTCTTCGCAGCAAGCTTCGCGAGTATGGTATCGAGCTGGTGGGCGATGCAACCCCACGTGCCCCTCTCTCCAACCGTGTGACCGTGGGCGAGGCCTTCCCGAGCAGGTACCATGATATCTATGTTACCGGCAGCCGCGAGGTCCGTGAGGTCGATGTGCTTGTTGCCGGCGGCGGCATGGGTGGAAGTTCGGTATTCCGCTATTTCGCCGAGGCTGGAAGGAAGACCGTGCTGATCAATGCCGACCGTGGTTCTACCTGGCGCTGCATCGCCGGTGGCCGTCCAGCTTTCTCTGTTCCGGAACTTGCGGAGATTGCGAAGAAGAACCAGGAGATTTTCGTCGATATCCAGAAAGAATACGATATCAATTACCGTGAGACGAGGTATATCTCGTTTGCTCACGACGATGCTACATACAAGTCTCTCGTCGATTCATGCGAGTGGTCGAATGCCTACATGATCGACAGGAAGGATTTCCTCAGGGAGGTTTCTCCGTATTTCAATCCTGACCAGAAGACCTATTTCGCGGCTCAGATTTCCGAGCATTGCTGGCAGGCGACTCCGGGAAGGACGGTCGATTATGTCCGTGGCAAGGGTGTTGCCTGCGGTGGCGTTGTTCTCGAGGATACGCGCCTGATCGAAGTCCATAAGGAGGGGGACAGGTACCATGCTCTCGTATACACCCATGACCAGAAGTATGTCGAGTTTGTGTGTGAGCATTTTGTGAATGCGCTTGGCTGGAATGCCGAGAAGTTCTGTCAGATGCTGGGCTACGATACCGGTTTCTATGCTGTCAAGCACCAGGCTTTCATCACTCCGCGCCTGCCGCTTCTGGGAAAGGATGGCGATATGCTTGACATGCTGATCGACCGTCGCCGCCGCAATGATTTTGCTGCGGTCTATGGTCAGCAGCTTGCGAGTACGGGTCAGTTTATCGTCTGTGCTTCTCCGGCTGTCGATGCGAAGTGCGTGATCAATGATTTCAGCCAGAACAGGACGAATACGCGCGAGTTCCTCGAGATCTGTTCGGATGTGCTCTGTGATTGGGTCCCTTCGATGGCGAATGTGCCGCTGCAGGCTTGCTGGGCGGGTAATTACCTGGAGCCTCGCTATGTGATCGATCCTGCCAAGGGTCTCTTCGTCGGTCTCCAGGGACATGGTTTCATGATGAGCATGTACCTTGCCAAGATGTACGTCGACAAGGCTCTCGGCCGCGTGGTTCCTGCCTATTTCGACCGTCTCGCCCTCGAGGGTGACGGTCTCACCGAGAACGCCTTCAGGTAGCAGGTCGGCTGGTGATATCGGGCATCGGGAGATCCTCCCCGCAAGCGGGTCCCCTCCCTTTTCGGGAGCCAAAGTCTCCCGATGCCCGATATCACCAGCCGGACTACTTTCTACTGGCTCCTTGGCTCCTTTCGCTGGCTCCTTGGCTCTCCTAACAACTTGACAGACAGTCTTTTAGCATTTTACCCTTCGGCTAGATAGCCGAAGGGTTTTTACTTATTAGTCTGTCTATTAATTAGTTATAACTGCCTGTTTCT
>JAKSJQ010000054.1 GCA_024402115.1 Bacteroidales bacterium
GACTACAGCGAGCGGTACTGGTATGACCTGGGATGCAACATGACGCGACGCAGCCGATCAGGTTCAGGGGCGACGGCGCTCACCGTCCACGACTATGACGGAAACAGGCTTTCGTCGGGACTAGGAAGCCTGGCATCATACGACGCCTGCGGAAGGCTTACAGGGGCGTCGTCGGGCAAGGTGCGGAGCATACGGTACAACGAGATAGGCCTGCCGCAGGAGATGGGGCTCTCGGATGGCATGAAACATTCTTTCTCTGATTGTAGTACAATGAGAGAAGGAGGGGTCTTACACAACGATAGTATCATCGATGGATACTGGATCGGAATGCACAATAACAACATTGCGTTTACCATTGAGTGACTAAAGGGATTGCTCAGAGCATCCCGATCTCGGCGAGAAGGCTGTCGACAGCCTCGTCGGTGGTGGCCCAGCTGGTGCAGAACCTCACTGCGGTGTGGCCCTCGTCGACGAATCCCCATGACTCGAAGCTGAACTTCTTGCGGAGCTCGGCGACGAGCTCGTTCGGAAGGATAGGGAACTGCTGGTTGGTAGGGCTCTCCGCAAAGAACGGGAATCCCTTCGCAGCGAAGGCGTCCCTGATGGCGAAAGCCTTGTCGATGGCGTTCTTCGCAGCACGGATGTAGAGACCGTCGGTGAAGAGGGCCTCGAACTGGATTCCGAGCATGCGACCCTTCGCGAGCATGCCGCCGTTCATCTTGATGCTGTAGCGGAAGTCCTTCGAGAGACGGGTGTCGGTGAACACGACTGCCTCGCCGAAGAGCGCGCCCTGCTTGGTACCGCCGATATAGAATACGTCAGCGAGCTTCGCGAGGTCCTGGAGAGTGATTTCGCAGGCTGGAGATGCGAGTCCGTAGCCGAGGCGTGCGCCGTCCACGAAGAGAGGAATGTCCCACTCGCGGCAAACCTTCGAGATGGCCTCGAGCTCAGCCTTGCTGTATATGGTGCCCTTCTCGGTAGGGAAGGAGATATAGACCATCGCAGGCTGCGCGGTGTGCTCCTTGCTGTAGTCGTCGCGATGCTCTACGAGCACATGCTCTATCTGTGCGGCGCTGATCTTTCCGTTGCCGGTAGGGAGAGCGATGCACTTGTGACCGTTGTGCTCCACGGCCATGGTCTCATGCACATTGATGTGTCCGGACTCGGCGCAGATGACTGCCTGGTACGGGCGAAGTATGTGCGCGATCACCGTCACGTTGGTCTGGGTACCGCCGACGAGGAAATGAACGTCGGCCTCAGGAGCGCCTATGGCCTCCTTGATGAGCTCCTTCGCGTGGGCGCAGTGCGGATCCATTCCGTAGCCCAGGGTCTGCTCGAAATTGCTCTCCTGGAGAGCCTGAAGTATCTCTGGAAGACAGCCTTCCAGGTAGTCGCTGTCAAATCTGAACATCTTCTTATGTGTTTTAGGATTGCGAATTTAACGATTAAATGAATGTGATCACCAGTATGACGGTCATCAGTATGGCGAAAAGAATGCACCAGAAGCTGAGTATGGCAAGACCCACATGGACGGTCTTCCTCAATGACTCCCTGCGGTTGATTCCGAATAGCTGGCAGAAATCGAAGATCATCAGCATGGCCATCAGGAGCATTCCTATCTTCGTGCTCTTGCCGAAAGTCAGCGCAAGGGCGAAGAGCATGTAGAAGCAATACTGGCAGAGGATGTACGCCGAGATAGCCGCCGACGCCGAATATGATATGCCGTACTTCTTTCTGAAGGCCCACCAGATCGCGAGGCTGAGCAATATCAGGTTCCCCAGGAAGAGGGTGATGCCTCCGTTCCTAAGTGCAGACTCGAGCGCTGCCACGGATGCCTTGAATTCCGTGTCGACATATTCAGGATTGGTGTCGAGATGGAGGAGCATATACGCATCGAGCAGCGTGGTCGCAGCGCCTATCGCGTTCACGGCATAGTCCTTCTCGACCGACTTCTCGACTATCTCTTCCACTGTCTCCTGGGCATAAGCCGTATCCGCCTTCTCCTTTCCCTCGATGGTTATGTTGATGGATGCGTTCTGGAGACTGTCCCTGAAGCTTCCGTATTCCTTGAACCTATGCGCGTTCCTGGCTTCCGGAGAGGCTATGCTAGCCACCATGGCGAAGAATGCGTAGAAGATGATCAGCGCCGTCATAGGGGAGAGATAGCTGCTGTTCTTTCCCTGGAGATAGTCACGTATCATGTAGCCCGGTCTGAGAAGAAGGTGGACGAAGGTCCTTTTCGCATCGTCGTTCATGAACGGGATACTGTCGAAGCTGCCTTTGAAGAACTTCTTCGAGCTCACCGAGCTGCTGCGCTTCTGTCCGCAGTCGGGACAATACGCAGTGTCGAACACTCTTCCGCACGAAGGACACTCGATTGGCTGCAGGTTTTCCTTCTTCTGGAAAGGAATGCTGCCGGTGACCATCCAAATGCGGAAAAGACGCCTCAGGGCGGGGCGTCTTTTCGTTATCGTATCAAGTCTTAGCTTCATTCTAGAGCAGTGTCTCGCCTGGAGTGTTGATCTCTTCGAGTGTGTATGCCGAGCTTCCGTCGAAGCAGTGAGTACAGATCTGGCACTTCTCGAGTCCGATTGCCTTCACGAGGGTGTCGAGCTTGCTGAACTGGAGTGACGACAGGCTGAACTGCTGCCTGATGTCCTCGACCATTCTCTCATATTCAGGAGAACCTGCTGTCGCGTATGCCTCTAGGTTCTTGCTTGCGTCGCCTTCGAACTTCTTGATGACCCTGCGGGTGATGAGGTCCATCTCGCTCTTGCTTGCAGAGAAGTTTATGAAAGGACATGCGTAGATAAGAGGAGGACATGCGATTCGCATGTGGACTTCTTTTGCTCCGAGTTCGGTGAGAACCTTCGTGTTGTCGCGGAGCTGGGTGCCTCGTACGATGCTGTCGTCGCAGAAGAGAACCCTCTTGTCCTTGAGCACAGGTGCGTTAGGGATGAGCTTCATCTTCGCTACGAGCTCGCGGTGCTCCTGGTTCGATGGCATGAACGAACGTGGCCAGGTAGGGGTGTATTTCTGAATTGCGCGCTGGTAAGGAACCTTGTGTCCCTCTGCGTATCCGACAGCCATGCCGATGCCGCTGTCAGGAATGCCGCATGCGCAGTCGACTTCAGTCTTGTCTTCCTCTCCCATCACGCGACCGCACTCGTTGCGCATGATCTCGGCGCACTTGCCTTCGTAGATGGAGTTAGGGAAACCGTAGTAAACCCAGAGGAAGGAGCATATCTGCATCTTCTTGTTCGGCCTGCGGAGCTGCTCGAAGCCGTCTCCCTTGATCTTTACGATCTCGCCAGGTCCGACGAAGTAGCTGATCTCATAGTCGAGGTTAGGGAAGGAGCTTGACTCGCTCGCCGCAGCCATCGCGCCGTCCTTCTTTCCGAGGACGATTGGGGTTCGGCCCCAGCTGTCACGCGCTGCTATGATTCCGTCCTCGGTGAGGAGGAGCATGCTGCATGAGCCCTTGATGTTGCGGAAAACGTTCTCGATGCCGTCAACGAAGTTCTTACCCTTGATGATGAGCAGCGAGATGAGCTCGGTAGGGTTGATCTTGCCGCTGCTGAACTCGCTCAGATGCATGTTCTCTTCGAGGAGCTTGTCTGCGAGTTCCTGTGCGTTGTTGATCTTTGCGACAGTGACGATGGCGAACCTTCCGAGGTGGGAGTTCATCAGGAGCGGCTGTGCGTCGGTGTCGCTGATGATGCCGATTCCGGCGTTGCCCTTGAATTTGCCGAGTTCAGACTCGAACTTGGTCCTGAAGTAAGTGTTCTCAAGGCTGTGGATGCTCCTGAAGAAGCCGTCCTCCTTGCTGTAAGTAGCCATACCGCCGCGGCGGGTACCGAGATGGGACTGATAGTCAGTTCCGTAGAAGAGGTCTGTCGCACAAGGTTTTTCCTTGTGGATAGTGCCGAAAAAGCCACCCATTGATGAGATTGTTTGTAGTTTTCTGGCCGCGAATTTATAAAATTTTAAATTTTTTAAAAAATATTATTGCGTTCTCGGCGAGAAATGTTTTGTGAATGGCTAATCAAGCAGCCATCCGCCCTTCTGGAGCACCTTGGTCATAAGGAGCGGATTCATGTCGGACTCGTGCTTCTCGACGAAATTGCGTACCTCTTTCCTGGCTTCGTCGGACTTGTGGCCGGAGAGTAGGGCTGAGCACCAGGTAGAAGGGAAGAATATGTCGCCGGTCCTCTGGATTTCCTCCAAGGCCTCGAGGCCCGGGGTGATGTATTTCACGGCTTCTGCGGCCCTCAGAGGGTGGTTGAGGAGCGAGAGCGCGCTGGTCACACGGGACTCGGCGGCGCGGGTCTCGTCGTGGAGCAGGGTCTCGAAGAAACGGTCTCTTTCCTCCTGGTCGGCGGAGCAGGCCTGCGAGATGTACATGAATGCTTCCTTCCTGTCAGGATTGGTGATCCTGTCCGCCTGGATCTTTCGTATGTCCTCGGCACCTTCCGGATACCTGATCATGAGCTGGTATGCCAGGGAAGTGTAGTCGCTTTCGCTGAAGCTCAGGCCGTTGAACGGATCCTGGCTCACCCAGTTGAAGAAGAGCAGGTCGTTGTATCTGGTCGAAAGGGACATTAGCGAGCGGTAGGCGAGTAGCCTGAACTCGCTGTCGCGCTCCTCGTCTGCCGCGATGCTGAAGAGCATGGTCTCGAAGCTGCCGCTGTTCTCGGCCCACCTTGCCGCTGCCGAACCGTAGCTCAGGAGCTGGCTGCGGATGAGCGAGTTGGTCTCATGGTCGAGCGCATAGCACACCCACTCCGCGAATTCGGCGCTGTCGATGGTCCTGTGCCATACGTTCTCGTAGAGGGTCATCAGGAGCGACATCCTCGCTGTCTCGCTCTCCATCGTGCTGTACTGCCTCTTGAGCTCCCTTGCCGACTCCTCGTCGGTGCGGAACCAACCGTAGGCCTTGCCGTCTATGTTAGGTATGACGCTCACGATCTCGAAAGGAGCCTCGAATCCGACCACGTCCTTGCCGTCGAAGACAGCGGTGACGTCGACATGGTCCTTCTCTCCGACTATCCTGCAAACGATTTCCTGCTGCCATACGTTCCCTGCCTTGAAAGGATCTCCCTGCCTGATCGCGAGCTTCCTGCCGCTGATCTCGAAATCGTAGGTCGGCATGCCTTTCTCCTTGATCCATACTCGGCTCCAGTCAGCGATGTCGAAGTCCGCCTCCTTGCTGAAGATCTCGATCAGGTCGTCCCAGGTCGCGTTTCCGTAACCGAACTTCCTCAGGTATTCCTGAATTCCGCGGCGGAACTTTTCCTCGCCCAGACGCTTTTCGAGCATGGCCATCACCACCGGCGACTTGTCGTAGATGATATTGCAGTAGATAAGTCCCGCGTAGTTGAGGTTGTCCAGAGGCCTCTGGATGGCGTTGGAGCCAAGGGTCCTGTCCTCGCTGTACGAAGCTGCATAGTAGTTCATCAGGTCTCCGAGCTCATGGTTGATCTCCGGGAACTCCGGTCTGGCCATCTTGGCCGCGAAGAAGTTCGCGAAGACCTCCTTGGTCCATACGTCGTCGAACCATTTCATGGTCACATAGTCGCCGAACCACATGTGGGCGGTCTCATGCGCTATGAGCGCGGCCCTGTCGAGGAGCTCTGCGGTGGTCGCGTTCGAGTTGAGGAATATCCTCCTGTCGTTGTAGAGGGTCGCTCCAGTATGCTCCATACCTCCGTACTGGAAGTCAGGCAGCACGATGAGGTCGTATTTCGCGAACGGATATGGGATTCCGGTGTACTCCTCGAGCCAGTCCAGCGAACTCTTCACGAGCCTCAGCACCTCGCTGCACTCAGCGATCTTCTCGGGGTCTGTCTCCCTGTGATAGAGGTGCACGGGCTTGCCTGCGGCGCTGATCCCGTCCTCGCTGACGCACTCGAACTCACCTGCGACGAAGGAGAAGAGGTAGCTGCTGAGAGGCTCGGTCTGCGCGAAGCATATCCTGTTCCCCTCGTGCGAGCTCACGGCAGTGTTGGATACCGCGACCCAGCCCTCCGGAACGGTGAGACTGAGGGTATATCTTGCCTTCATGTCCGGCTGGTCGAAGCAGGGGAACAGCGTCCTGGCGCGGTCAGGAACGAGGAGGGTGTAGAGGAAATGTTCCCTGCGGTTGAGTGACTGCTCGCCGGCCGTGAAGGAGATGTCAACCTTGTTCTCACCCTTCTTCAGCAGCTTGGACGGCAGGACTATGTGCTCGTTCTCTATCTTCGCGTCGACAGAATTTCCGTTTATGCTGACCGAAGAGATCTCATATCCTCTGGCATCCAGGACCACGTCCTTGCGGCTCTCGAGATTGAAGCATACGGTCTCGCTTGCGGGGATGCTTTTGCTGATTTCCTGGGGTATGTCGAAGTCCAGCTCGTACCTCACGTCGGTGATCTCTGCCTTCCTGCTGAGCGCAAGGGAATGGGGGACTCCGGACTCGAATGCTCGGCTGCAGGATGCGAAAATGGACAAAAGTGCTGCGAAAGCGGTCAATATGCGTGGTATTCTCATGATTCAGGGATGTTTGACCCACAAAAGTAAGCCTTTCTTGAAAAATAGTACAAAATAATAGGACTATCGTTCATAAGAACTGTCCTGCACTTCCGACCTCTTGATATTTGCCTGCCATTGTCATATTTTTGTACTTGCCAGAAAGGCAGAACGAATAATAACCAATTTCAGATATGAACAAGATCGCAAAAGCACTCATTCTTTTCGGCATGTCACTCGCAGTCTGCATTAACGCAGATGCCGCTAAGCGTCAGCGCACCATCACCAAGGTGGAGGCTGTAAGCGTCGAGAGCCCTGCCGGAACGGTACCTGTACTTCCATACCAGGTCTGGGTCACCTACTCTGACGGTCATCAGGATTGGCGCCAGGTTCGCTGGACCAACTCTGCCCGTCCGGTCGAGGAGCTCCAGGCTACCTACCCTGTAGGAAAGGAGTACACCATCGACGGATATGTGATCGGTGACAACACCACCGAGAACGGTTATCCTATCGTAGCAAACATCAAGGTCGTGACCAAGAAGGCCGTCAGCCATGAGATCAAGGCTGAGCCTCTTCCACTGGCAAACGTCCACATCACCGGATCCAACCGACTCACCTCGAATCGTGAGCTCGCAATCGACCAGATTCTCAGCTGGGACGTGAAGTCTATGTGCTACAACTACCGTGACACCTACGGTTTCAGCACCGAGGGCTATCCTGAGGGCGACGGCTGGGATTCACCTACCACCAAGCTCAAGGGCCATGGTACCGGCCACTACCTCTCTGCTCTTGCATTCGCATACACTTCTACCGATGATGCAGCGAAGAAGGCGGCTCTCAAGGCTAACGTGAAGTTCATGCTCGACTGCATGCGCGAGTGCCAGGAGAAGACCTTCGTATGGAACGAGGAACTCGGTCGCTACTGGGAGGCTCGTGACTTCGCACCGGAGGAGGAGCTTCGTGGCCTTCTCGGAACATGGGCGGCGTTCGACGAGTACAAGCAGCATCCTGAGAAGTATGGATATGGATACATCAATGCCATCCCTGCTCAGCACTGCGCGCTCATCGAGATGTACCGTGCATACAACAACAACGACTGGGTGTGGGCACCATACTATACCGTCCACAAGCAGCTCGCTGGTCTCATCGACATCGCTAACAACGTCGATGACAAGGAACTTGCTGCAAAGGCATACACCATCGCAAAGGACATGGGCCTCTGGGTGTGGAACCGTATGCATTACAGGACTTATGTGAAGATGGACGGCGACCGCGCTGAGCGTCAGGCAAAGCCAGGTAACCGTTACGAGATGTGGAACATGTACATCGCAGGTGAGGTCGGCGGTATGTGCGAGTCACTTTCAAGGCTCGCAGAGATGTCGAACAACCTCGAGGACAAGGCTAAGCTCATCGAGGCTGCGAACTGCTTCGACACCAAGGCTCTCTTCGATCCTGTCTCTGTGAACATCGACGACGTACGTACCCGTCACGCAAACCAGCACATCCCTATGTTCGTGGGTGCTCTCCGCAGCTACCGCACCAACAATGATCCTTACTACTACGATCTCTCATACAACTTCTGGAACATGCTCCAGGGTCGTTACATCTACGCAATGGGTGGTGTAGGTAATGGTGAGATGTTCCGTCAGCCTTACTCACAGATGCTCAGCATGAACACCAACGTGATGTCAGACTGGAGGACTCATCAGATGCTTCCTAACCCTACTCTCAACGAGACCTGCTGCGCATACAACATCGCCAAGCTCACCAAGGATCTCAACTGCTTCGATCCGGACGATGCTCGCTACATGGACTACTATGAGCGTGTGCTCTACAACCAGCTCGTTGGTTCCGTACATCCTGAGCATTACGGCGTGACCTACCACTACGCAGTCGGAATGAACGCAGCAAAGCCTTTCGGCAGTGAGACTCCAGGTTCTTCATGCTGCGGCGGTACCGGTTCAGAGAACCACGTCAAGTATCAGGAGGCTGCTTACTTCGTAGGCGACAACACCATCTGGGTGGCTCTCTATATGCCATCTGAGGCAAAGTGGGGCAACGTTACCCTCGCACAGGACTGCCTCTGGCCAGCGGAGAAGACCTCTATCACCGTGAAGGAGGGTAGCGGTAACTTCACCATGAAGCTCCGCGTACCTTACTGGGCAACCGAAGGCTTCACCGTATCTCTCAACGGCAAGGTCATCGCGCAGAACTGCCAGCCTTGCTCATACTACGCTATCTCTGGCCATGATTGGAAGCCAGGTGACGTAGTTGAGGTTGAGATGCCATTCACCAAGCACATCAACTTCGGTCCTGACAAGATGGCTCTCGCAGCTACCGGTCCGGACGAGCCTCGTACTCCGTTCGACCCACAGTGGCTCGGTACCATTATGTACGGTCCTCTCTGTATGGCGACTGAGGAGGTACACGACTGGTCAAACGCTGACATCGACCTCAGCGGCGACCTCTCAGAGATCGTTGCAAATGCACCTACCGCAGCCGGCGGATTCGACGGCAACCTCTATACCATGACTCTCGGCGACCTTACCTTCGTCCCTGACTATCACGAGACTCACAATGCGACCCACTATCTCCGTCTCAACGTGAACGCTCCTAAGAAGGTAAAGAAGGGTAAGCTCGACAAGACCGAGCTCAACGCAGTCGTGAACCTTGCAAAGGAGCGCGTAGCTGAGCAGGATGCTTGGAACGCTCTCGCAGTGAAGGTTCCTGCATTCTCTCCATGGGCTCCTAACGGATACGCACGCATGGTCGCTCAGATTGCAGCTGCCGAGAAGATCCTCGCTGCCAAGAAGCCAAGCATGGAGGAGGTGAACGATGCGGTTTCTGCACTTAACGTATGCGTGAACACCATGCGTCCTGGTAACCTCGCAGAGCCAGAGGATCTCGCAGAGCTCCTCACCCTCGTTACCGAGACCAAGGAGATCTCAAGCAAGACTACCGAGCTCCGTGAGGCTATCGACTACGCAGACATGGTCGTTTCATATGTAAACGACGGTAGCGGTACCGCGGACATGATCGTGAAAGCTACGGCTCAGCTCAAGGCGGCTCGCGCCAATTTGGGAAAGTAGCCGAGTGATAATTATAAGTTCGTTTTATTTGGATGCATCCACGATGCCGGACGGTATCGTGGATGTTTTTTTTGTGCTATCTTTGGCGCGCATTTCCCTTTGACCCATGGAAAAGAATCCTATAGATATCGCTTTGCGCTGCGCGATGGACGCGCATGAAGGCCAGCTCGATCCAGCCGGCTATCCGCGCATGCTCCACAGCCTTGCGGTGGGCCTGATGGGCCATACCGACGAGGAGAAGATGGCAGGTTTCCTGCATGATTCCCTGCTTTACGGTGGCATGACAGCTACCAGGCTTCGCGAGGCTGGCGTTCCGCTCGGCATAGTCGCCGCGACCGAACTCCTGACTCCGGAATCCTCAGATATGAAGGCACACGCCACGAAGGTCATCTCTTCGGGCAATCCTATCGCGCTCCAGGTGCTCTATAATGACCTCAGGAAAACCCTTGAGGCGGGGGAGAATGCGGAGTTGTCGGAGGCCCTCGCGATGGTCGAAAAGGCCGTCGAGGAGGCTTCCAGGGTGGATCTGTATTCTTTTCCTGAGGATCCTGAGGTGGATGTCGCAATCTTCGCCTGCGGCTGTTTCTGGGGCACTCAGCACCAGTACGACAAGGAGCCTGGAGTACTCAGGACCCTTGCCGGCTACACCGGAGGACCGGAGGAGAACCCTACTTATGCCGATGTACGTGACCATAGGACTCACCATGTCGAGGCCGTCATCGTGGAGTTCGACCCGAAGCTCACCGACTACACCAAACTCTGCCAGGTTTTCTTCGAGATTCATGATCCATCCCAGACCGACGGAGTCGGACCCGACCTTGGACCTCAGTACAGGAGCTGTCTTTTCTGGAGGACTCAGGAGCAGAAGGACAAGGCGGACGCCGTCATCGCAGACCTTCGTTCGCGTGGATATGAGGTGAACACTCTTATTCTTCCGTTCGAACGCTTCTACATAGGCGAGGAATATCACCAGAAATACTATGAGAAGACAGGCGGAGAGCCATATTGCCACCTTCGTGTCCGAAAGTTCCCCAAATAATTATTAGATTTGCACTTCCTTGCCCCAAGGAAAGAGCAACATGGATGAAGCATCGACATTAAGAGCAGAGGAGCCACGCTGGTATGCGATGAACGTCTTCTTCAACAAGACGGCAAACGTGATACCCTTCCTCACGGCTGACGGCATGGCCTACTTCTGGCCGAAGAACGTCGCCAAGAATCTGCTTTTCATAAGGTCGACCGCGTCTTATGTGCTCGAACTCCGCAAGAGGATCAACTGTCACAACAAGCTTTTCACGAAGCCCGGCAGTTTTGATCCGCAGCCTATCCCGGACAGGGAGATGGACCTTTTCATCAAGGTGTCGTCGGTTGACGACATGGGAATGGAGATAGTCCAGGTGGATTATTCCAAGCTTATCCTCGGCCAGAAGGTCAGGGTGGTTGGAGGACCTTTCGAAGGTACGGAAGGATACATCAAGCGCATACACAAGGACCAGCGACTGGTCGTATGCATAGAAGGCGTCGTTGCCGTGGCCACCTCGTACATACCGAGAGCCCTGCTCGAGCCTGTATTAGAATAAAGAACGAACAAGACAGATATGTTGAAAATTTCACAGCGTGCAGAGAATATGCCGAGCTCTCCTATCCGAAAGCTCGCAAGATATGCCGACGAAGCAAAGCGTAACGGCATTCACGTGTACCATCTCAATATCGGCCAGCCGGATATCAAGACCCCGGACTGCGCCATCGAAGCAGCTCGTAAGCTCGATCACGAGATCCTCGAGTATAGCCCGTCACAGGGCCATCTTTCACTCAGGACCAAGCTCGTCGGCTACTATGCCCAGTACGGAATCAACCTCTCGCCGGACGAGATAATCGTCACTACAGGTGGCTCTGAGGCCGTTCAGTTCGCATACATGGCCTGCCTCAATCCTGGTGACGAGATCATCGTTACCGACCCTTCATACGCAAACTACATGGCCTTCGCGATAAGCGCAGGAGCCGTGGTGAAGTCAGTCAAGACCAGCATCGACAACGGCTTCCGTCTTCCTCCTATAGAGAAGTTCGAGGAGCAGATCACCGAGAGGACCAAGGCCATCCTGATCTGCAACCCTAACAACCCGACCGGCTACCTCTACAGCCGTAAGGAGA
>JAKSJQ010000055.1 GCA_024402115.1 Bacteroidales bacterium
ACCCATGCCTGGTTTCCTACGACATGGAGTACACCCACGAACGGCTTCACCGAACGTGCTACTATCTCCACGACTTCGCCCTCGCGACGGTTCCTGTCGCCCTTGGGCCTGGTGACCACCACCTTCACGGTGTCACCGTTGAGCGCACCCTTCATCTTGGACGCCTTGACGAACACGTCGTCCTCGTCGCCCTCGATGATCACGAAGGCATAGCCTTCACGTGTCATCTGCACTCTTCCTTCAAATTCCGGAAACGCCTTCCTTATCTTGCGCTCCGCGCGGCTTGGGCCGCTTTTCTTCTTTCTTGACATAACTATCCAATAAACATACAAAAGTACATAATTATTTGTTAATTTTGTAGTGGAAAAACAGCAAGATGATGAAGACTCACAAGATATTGCTGGCCGCCCTCCTCGCCGCAGGCGTGAGCATGGTCGCCGGCGCCCAGAACAAGACCTTCAAGCTCGGTCAGTGGATTGAGATCGAGAACAACGTGATACGCGAGCTGAACCGCTTCTACGCGGACAGTCTCCCTGTGGACAGGATGATGAAAGCCGGTATTGACGCAATGCTCGAGGAGCTCGACCCATACACCGTCTACGTTCCCGAAGAGGAGAACGAGGACTTCGAGATGCTTATCCACAAGAGCTACGGCGGAATCGGCGCGGTCATCCACAAGAAGCCGGGCGAATACGTGTTCATCAACGAGCCTTACGCAGGCTCCCCTGCCCAGAAATATGACCTTCGCTGCGGCGACCAGATCATGGAGATCGACGGCGTCGATGTGCGCCCACTCACCTCTTCCGAAAGCAGCGAGAGGATGAAGGGAAAGCCAGGCACCACCGTGGTGTTCAAGGTGAAGAAGGCCCATACGGGAGAAGTGGTGGACGTTCCTATCGTAAGGGAGAGAATACACCTTCCGGACATCGAGTATGCCGGGATGGTGGACGAGACTACCGGCTATGTATACCAGTCAGGATTCACCGAGAACGCAGCCAGCGAGCTTCGCGCCAGCATCATAGAGCTCAAGAAGCAGGGCATGAAGAAGCTCGTATATGACCTTCGCGGAAACGGCGGCGGTCTCATCCAGGAAGCCATCAGCATCGTGTCCATCTTCGTACCGAAGGGCACCCTGGTCGTGACCTCGAAGGGCACCATGGGCTCGAATGGTCAGTCCCGCAAGGGCAGCGACGATCTCTTCGTCAACGAATATAGGACCAGCGCAGAGCCCGTGGACACAGAACTTCCTGTCATCGTGCTCATCGACGGAGCATCGGCATCGGCATCGGAGATCGTCAGCGGCGCCCTCCAGGACCTCGACAGAGCCACCATCATGGGCAAGAGGAGCTATGGAAAGGGTCTCGTTCAGACCATACGCCCGGTAGCGTACAACGGAACGATGAAGATCACCACCGCGAAGTACTACACCCCTAGCGGCAGATGCGTCCAGGCACGCGACTATTCGAAGCGCAACGAGGACGGCAGCGTCGGCGAGATTCCGGATTCGCTCACCAGCGAGTTCAAGACGGCGCACGGACGCACTGTGAGGGACGGCGGCGGAATCGCACCAGACGTGGACATCCCTATCCAGACCTACAGCAGGCTCGTGTACTCGCTCGTGTACGGTGGAGTCATTGACTCCTATGCACTTGACTATGCATGCAGACATGAGAAGATCGCTCCTCTGGACGACTTCCACTATACCGACGCAGATTACGAGGACTTCATCAAATATGCGATGACCCAGACCTTCGACTACAGAAGCAGCGCCAAGGCTCTCTTCGACCAGATGAAGAAGGACCTCAAGGAGGATGGCATCGAGGATTCGATGAAGGACGAGCTCGCAGCGCTCGAGAAGGCGATCGACATGGACAAGGAGAAGTTCCTCCGTCTCAAGAAGGACGAGATCATTCCTTTCATCGAGGAGGAGATCGCGGTCCGCTACTATTACCAGGCTGCCGGAATCAAGGTTCGTATCCGTCATGATTCGCAGCTCAAGAAGGCTCTCGAGAGCCCACTTATCAGCTACTAGAAAATGAAGATAGTATTCGCAACAGGAAACAAGGGTAAGCTCCGCGAGGCGCGCGAGATACTCGGTGAGGGATATGAACTGATCTCGTCTGCAGAGGCAGGAGTTCCGGAGGACATCCCCGAGACAGGTTCGACCTTCCAGGAGAACTCGCTCCAGAAATCAGAATATCTCTACGCGAAGTGCGGCGTGGACTGCTTCAGCGACGATTCCGGGCTCGAAGTGGACGCGCTCGGCGGTGCTCCGGGCATCTATTCCGCACGCTATGCGAGCCTCGGAGGCGACCTTTCCGTTGACCACAATTTCGAAAGCAACATCGACAGGGTGCTGCATGAGCTAAACACATTGGAGTTCAAGGCTATGGCTGCGGGAGAAAAGCCTGCAGAGAGGACTGCCCGCTTCCGCTGCTGCGTGACTCTGATGCTCGACGGAGAACCGCATTTCTTCGACGGCGCATGCGAGGGCAAGATGGCCTATGAGCGCACAGGAAACGGAGGTTTCGGATACGATCCTATCTTCCTCCCGGACGCTTTCCCCGGCCGCTCCATGGCAGAGCTCAGCGAGGACGAGAAGAACTCCATCTCCCATCGTGGGCAGGCACTCAGGCTTATGGCTGACTGGCTCAAGTCTAGAGGCGTGAAATGACGACCGGCGACAGACTGATCATACTCCACACGACGAAGTTCTCCGAGACTTCCATCGTCGTCCACACCCTCAGCAGGGAGTACGGACGACGCAGTTTTCTCGTCAGAAAGTCGCGCATGTCCATGTTCCTTCCTCTGAACATCGTGGAGGCAGAGATAGTGGAGTCTTCGAAATCCAAGCTCTTCCTGGCGAGGAACTTCAGTTCGGAGTTTCCCCTCAACGGGATCAGGAACAACATCTACAAGAATTCCATCACCCTCTTCCTCAGCGAGATGCTGTTCAAGACCCTCAAGGAGGGAGCGCGCGAGGACAAGCTCTTCGAGTGGTGCGAAAGCCGCATACTCCTGCTCGACGCGATGGAATCGGAGTTCAGCAACTTTCACCTGCGTTTCCTGCTCGAGATGGCAGTACAGCTGGGATTCGCACCGGAAAGGCGCGATCTCATGCCTTTTGCCGGAGAGCATTGCGATCTGGTTACCCAACTGCTTGAAAGCCAGTTCCCGGAGAGCATGATGGTGCCGATGAGCGGTGCGGTACGCAACGAGATAGCAGACCTTCTGGTCCGCTACATAGAATTCCACAGTGAATCTGCGATTAACATCAATTCCCTGCGCGTACTCAGGGAACTGTTCATTTAGTTTCCTGGGCGAAGATTTCCTCAAAGATACTGCGGAGGCGGGCTTTGTCGGCAATGATGCTGCGAAGCTCGGCAAGACGCTCTGCGTTCGACGATTCCGGAATCCATAGCTTCAGATAGCCACCGAAATCATATTTCTCATGGAGGTGCTCGAGGGTTCTCTCCCAATGGCCTTCCATATCGCGCTCAGGATAGTGCGAAAGTCCGTACTGTATCGTACGGCGAATGATAGTGACAGGATCAATCTGCCTGTCTGCCTCTGCGATCAGACGCCCATAGACGCTGCGAGGTTCATGGTCAGACGATGCACGATGGTCCTCTGCCGCCTGGGCAATGATCTCTATCTGCTCCGGGGAGAACCAGCTCTGGAGCCTCTCGTCGGAGCGTATGATCCTGCCGGAAACGAGGTGGTGAGTCTTTCTGTCCTCGCAGAGACCAGTGTCGTGGTAAGCCGCCGCAGCGAGCACCATGTCCAGGTCCACGTCATAGTGCGAGGCGAGCTTCTGGGACTCCCCCATCACATAATGGACATGGTCGCGCTGATGTGCCTTGTCGAAGGCATCGTAACGCGGAACTATCTCTGTCTCGAGGAATTCAAGGAGGGCTGGATTACACATCTTGTACATCTTCGTTGTTCTTATTCTTTTCTTGCTCGGTAATTATGATGCCTTCCAGCCTGCGACAGAACCAGATATCTAGCTTAGAAAAAGACATTTCAAAATCCTTCCTGTTCAACTCAACCGAATAACCGACTTGGTTGAAATCGAGTTTATTCAGTAATGCACCCAAAGTGTCTACCTGATCTGTTTGGGTAAAAGGAGATGATTGCCCGATTTCTTCCATCCCCATACGGCGCGACCTCACAGTGCGATTACCTGCCGAATCGTAGGAGTATTGAATCGGCGATTGTGCACAGGCATTATTCAAGGCGACATGAATTAGCAAGATGATAACTAGTCCTCGCTTATTTTTCAGATATTTCATACACAAGATTTCCGTATATTATTTCGTTATGCCATTCCAAATATAATAAAAAACAACTATCAAAGCAGCCACCAACTCAATCCATAATAACGCTGTGAGAAAGACACTGTCCCAGGAGGGCTTCGTTTCTAGTCGACTGGGGGTCTTGGGGTGTTCTTCCCTCATATTATTGTAGGACCCGTTAGTTAATTTGTTATTTAGTCTATATGTCAAAGCCTCCGGTCCACAAACATATCCTCGATCCAGTTTACGATACCAGGGAGGTAATATTATATACCACATGAATCTCCTATTAATCCTCCACACAAACCAACCGAGTTCACGTTTTACTCGGAACTTTATTTTGGAGACATCACCAATATCATCATGATGTCCATACTTATGCCAGGAATTCGACGCTATTCCCCATTCTATTACAGTCAGCGCATAGCAGCCAATGTCATCTTTAACGATGCAATTTACATCAGGTTTGAAATCCGATGGATATCTAGCTTCAAAGACTCGTATGACATCTCCCTCCAATTGGGTGCTATCTATAGCGACATACTGGAAGAACTGCCTTTCTCCGTTATGCAACATAACGCAGAAAATATCACCGAATTCTATTTGTGTTGGTACCATTTGATATGATGATAATTGTCCCATCTGTTGGGATTGATTGACTTCCTTATCTCAATCGAAGATAACCCCGCCAGTCCCCAACCATAGCCCGCTATATCGTTCCCTGATTGACTGTTGTATACTAGAGACAGTGCTGGTGACAATTTCTCCTCTTCAAGAAGAGATATAGGTATGCTATCTATCCTGCCGCCGAACGGACTGACAGACCCCTGTATAGGGATTGATCCAACAGAATAATCTGACAAATCAGGCGTCACATTACTCGACAACAGCGTCAGTCTACCCGAGTCAATCACTTCCAGATGCTGTTCAAGCATCGATTCTGACGAAATATACTGTCTCTTGGTGTGCCTTGCTCGTTCCGTGTTCGAAATCTCAGCCGGGAGTGTATGGTACGTATACGATACGATGCGGTCACCTTCATCATTCACGGATACTAGACTGTCACGCTGAGGTAATGAAACAACGGCCTCTTGAGCTAGCAACAATCCCGAACATATGAAAGCAAATACTGAGGAATATACTATTCGGATTATACTGGACGCTTTCATATTCGGTAGACTCTGTTTATGGAACAGATACAAATCTACGAATAATTCCGCCAATATGCTACCGACGAATTGACTGGCGAAGGAAGGAGGCGGCACCGGTAATTATCATCGTAAGAGCCTGGGATTCATGCGCAATGGTTGCGAACACTATGCCCATCTGCCAGCTGAATCCGTAGAGCGAGCTCAGCGAGAGTGCGACGAGGTAGTGGTATGCTCCGAAGCCTCCCGGCACGGGCACGAAGGACGCGATGCTGCCGGCGAGCATGATGAAGAGTGCATCGACTATGCCCATTCCCTCTGCGGCAGGAAGTGCATGGGTAAGGAAAACGATCTGCAGCCAGTACATGGCCCATATCAGCGCGGTCTGGAGCATGAAAGCCCATTTCTTTTCCATCCTGAGAACGCTGCCGAAGCCTTGGAAAAGGCCGGAGAAAGCATCGTGGATCCTATTGAGAAGGCTATTGCTTCCACGGGAGCTGACGATGGCGTAGAGCACGGCACAGCCGGTTACGGACACGATTGCGAGTATGAGCCATACGACCCAGGTGAAGCGGCTGGTGAGCGGGAGCCATATCCTTTCCGTGAAGAATGCTCCGAACTTGACCCATGTGAAAACGAAGAGTATCACGAAAAGGATGGCAACTGAGAGCATGTCCCATACGCGCTCGAGAGCGACGGTTCCGAGTACCTTGTCGTAGCGAATCTTCTGCTTCTTCGAGACGAGTCCGCAGCGTACGAATTCTCCCAGGAAAGGGAACACCATGTTCGAGACATTGCCGATGGTGACGGCGTCATAGGCATCCAGGCGTCCTATCCCGCCCTCCGAAAGCGGAGAAAGCAGGTTACGCCAGCGGAGGCCGCGCAGCATGAAGGCAGCAGCTCCGGCGAGCATGGACAGAAGGAGGAACCACCAACGGCATTCCTTAAGGCCGGCGACGAAGTCAGCCCACTCCACCCCGTGGAACGAAGCGAAGAGCAGCAGCCCGGCGAGAGCAAGCGACACTATGTACCTTAGCGTTTTTTTGAGATTAGCCTCCATGTCAACATGTGTTGCGGCCGCAAAGTTAAATATTTTACCTAAATTTGTAGTTTATAGGAAAAGCATCGCTTTATGAAATCTATACTCGGAATAGGTAACGCGCTTACCGACATACTTGCAGTCCTGCCTGACGACTCTTTCCTCAAGGAATATCATCTTCCTAAGGGTAGCATGCAGCACGTCGACATGGAGACCGGAGACAAGATCTGGAACTCGCTCAAGCCCCTCGGCGTACATTATGTGGCCGGCGGCAGCGCGGCTAACACGATCACCTGCACCTCCATCTTCGGCATGCCTTCAAGCTTCATCGGCAAGATAGGCGACGACGAGCTCGGCCTGCTCTTCAAGAGCGACCAGGAGCAGTACGGAGTGAAGACCCTCCTGCTCAAGAGCGAGCACTCATCGGGACGTTCGATGGTGTTCGTCAGCGGCGCGAATGCGGAGAGGACCTTTGCGGTCTACCTCGGCGCGGCGCTCGACCTCGTTCCGGAGGACCTGAAGCCCGAGTATTTCGAAGGCCATGACTATTTCCACATCGAAGGATACCTCGTACAGAACCAGGCACTGATCCGCCGCGCGGTGGAGATGGCCCATGAGGCAGGATGCATCATCTCCATCGACATGGCATCGTATAATGTCGTAGAGTCAAACAATGCTTTCCTGCACGACATCGTGGACAAGTACGTGGACATCGTATTCGCAAACGAGACCGAATCTCGCGCCTTCACCAAGATCGACGATCCTGTCGAGGCGCTGCGCGAGATTTCGAAGCACTGCAAGATCGCGATCGTGAAGGTCGGCAAGGACGGCAGCTGGGTGCGTTCGGGAGAGGAGGAGCACTTCATTCCCGCATGGCCTGCGGAGAGCGTCGATGCGACCGGAGCCGGCGACACATACGCAGCCGGCTTCCTCTATGGACATTCTCTGGACATGCCTCTCAAGGTGTGCGGAGAGATCGGTTCCATCATCGCGGCAAAGGTCGTGGAGGTCATCGGAACGAAGATCGACATCCCTAGGTGGAGAGATGCAAAGAAGGAAATCCGCGAGCTGATTACGGCGAACGGCGGCATCGTGGAACAGTAGCGACCAATTGAAAAAATGTTCGAGAACGTAAAGGAATTCATGCGCCGCAGGGCAATCAGAAAATGCCCTAGACAGGTAAATACGGGTCTTCTTCCCCTGAAGGACATCCGTACGGCGATAGTCATACTCAACGTGGAAGACCAGGAGCACAATGCCTGCAAGGAGGACGTGATGGCCTTCTTCAGGGCACATGGGATCAAGTCCGAGATATTCTTCTTCGACTTCAGGAAGATCGAGAAGAACGAGCTGCTCCTCACCAGCATACAGAATACCGTACTCAGGAAAGACCTCAACTGGTACGGAATGCCGAACCAGGAGAAGATCGGTCTGCTCCAGAGGGAGTGCGACCTGCTCATTTCCCTGGTGGATACTTCCCATTTCGCAAATGTATATTCGGCTCTCTGCGTAAAGGCCAAGTTCAAGATAGGCTGCTACCAGGATGACAGCAAGGTCTTCGACATGGTGATCAGCGGCAGCGACAATCCTCGCAAGATCTTCGCAGGAATGAAGGAAATTCTTCTCAAGATACAATAATGAGACAGCACATACTGACAGCGATCAAGGGCTTCTTCATGGGCGCAGCCAACGTGATTCCAGGCGTGTCCGGAGGTACCGTGGCCCTGATTACCGGAATCTACGGCAAGATCATCGACTCTATCAACTCCGTGACCGTACCTCAGACATGGAAGGACCTGCTCCACGGCAGGATCAAGGCTTTCTGGGAGGGCATCAACGGAAGCTTCCTCCTCGCTCTGGCGATCGGCGTCGTGCTCAGCGTGTTCTCTCTTGCGAAGCTCATGACCTATGTGCTCGGGAACTTCCCAGTGCAGACATGGGCATTCTTCTTCGGTCTCATCCTCGCTTCCGCAGTGATCATGTTCCGCGGAATCAAGGGATGGACATGGAAGGAGTTGGTTTTCGCGCTGCTAGGTGCCGCTCTCGGCGTGGCGATATGCACGCTCACTCCGTCGGATACTCCCGATGCGATGTGGTTCATCTTCATCTGCGGTGCTCTCGCCATCTGCACCATGATACTTCCCGGAATCTCAGGCAGCTTCGTACTGCTGATTCTCGGCAAATATGACTTCATAATGGAGGCTCTCGACCTGAGCAATCTCAACATACCTGTGCTCATAGCTTTCGGAATCGGCTGCGTCGTGGGAATTCTTGCGTTCGCTAAGTTCCTGCATTGGGTGCTCGGAAAGTGGGAGAAGCAGACCATGGTGCTCCTGCTTGGATTCATCGTGGGTTCGCTCATCAAGGTTTGGCCATGGCAGGTGGAGGTAAGCCCTGAAATCTTCAGGCCGGCAGTACCTTCATCCAACATCGGTTGGGCTATACTCTGGGCTCTGATCGGCTTCGGATTCGTCATCGCGACCGACATCATCGGCAGGCGCATGGAGAAATAAGGACTGCTGGGAGGTCTTGTGGGGTGAAGAGATATGGAAAGCAAGAGCGAGATAAGGAAAAGGATACGCGCGTTGATGAGGGCGGCGTCAGGGACACAGAGTTCATCTTTTTCTCCCGCTGAGCTTATCTGGAGCAAGGCGGAGCATCTTGATTCCTTTGCCGCTGCAGGGACCATTCTTCTTTACTGCGCACTTCCTGACGAGGTACCCACTGCCGAGTTCATTGAGCGCTGGCAAGGTCGCAAGCGCATCGCCGTGCCTTTGGTGGTCGGAGAGAATCTCATTCTCAAGGAATACGACAGCGCCAAGATGCAGCAAGGCTACGCCGGGATATTGGAGCCGACTGCCGATGCAATGGACATTGATCCGGCAGAGATTGATCTCGCCTTCATTCCGGGGGTTGCGTTCGACCGCAGCGGGAACAGGCTAGGGCGCGGAAAGGGCTTCTATGACCGCCTACTCCCCCATCTGAACTGTACTTTGGTCGGCGTTTGCAGGGAGTTCCAGATCGTGGAGGACGGCATACCTGCGGATCCATGGGACAGGAAGGTTGATGTGGTCGTGACAAATATTGGAGTTTTTAACTCTTGAAACGTTTTTGGAGTTAATAACGCAAGAAAAATTGATATAGATGGCAGGACAGGATATTTTCGACAGATCGACCAGGCTTCTGGGCAGCGACGTGATGGATGCGATTGGCAAGGTACGCGTCATCATCTTCGGCGTCGGCGGCGTAGGCAGCTGGTGCGCGGAGGGCCTTGTGCGTTCCGGAATCAGGCACCTGACCATCGTGGATGCGGACAAGGTCGGTGTCACGAACGTGAACCGCCAGCTCCAGGCGACCACCAGCACGGTGGGACGCGTGAAGGTCGAGGTGCTCAAGGAGAGGCTGCTCGACATCAACCCGTCTGCAGAGATCACTGCCCTCGAAAAGGTATACACGGAAGAGACCTGCGCCGAGTTCGGGCTGGACAGCTATGACTATATCATCGATGCCATCGATTCCCTCAAGGACAAGGTGTCTCTGATTCTCCGTGCATGCGAGACTTCGGCGAAGTTCTATTCTTCGATGGGAGCGGCTCTGAAGCTCGATCCGACGAAGATAAGGGTGGCCGAGTTCTGGCAGGTACAGGGATGTCCCCTCGGGGCCATGCTCAGACGCAGGATGCGCAAGGCCAGGACCTTCCCGGCGAAGAAGTTCACCTGCATCTACGACGAGGAGGTTCTGGAGAACAGGGGCGCCGGCGATGTTGCTGACGATCCGGTGGCGGCTTCCCTGAAGGACGGTTCGGTATGGGCTCCGAAGCGTGCGCAGATCAATGGCACCACAGTCCATATCACCGCGATCTTCGGAATGACAATAAGCGGGTTGATAATTCAGGACATCTATAAATCGACCGTCTGATGGACAGATACAGTAACAGGGAAAGATACTTCATGGAACTCGAGGCTACGGCCAGGGAGTTCTACCTGCCTTATCTGCGAGGTCTGAGTACGGCAGGGAAATCTTCGCTGCCGGCAAAGGAGTTCGGACCAGGCTACCGCATTCTCGAGGTGGGCTGCGGAGAGGGTGGAAATCTCGCACCTTTCGCAGAACTTGGGTGCTATGTACTCGGAGTGGACCTTGCCGCCGGCAAGATAGAGAACGCACGGCGGTTCTTTGCGGACCGCGGCCTTGCCGGAGATTTCCGCTGCGAGGACATACTCGAATCGGGATCAGAAGAGGGCCCGTTTGACCTTGTGCTGATCCATGACGTCGTCGAGCATATCGAGCCTGAATATAAGACGGACTTCTTCCGTAAGATCCAGCAGTTCTGTACTCCCGAAACCATCGTGTTCTTCGGCTTCCCTGCCTGGATGATGCCTTTCGGAGGCCATCAGCAGAGCTGCGCACATAAGGTCTGCAAGCTCCCGTTCATTCATCTTCTGCCGCTTCCGCTCTATAGGTGGATTCTTGTCAAGGGCGGAGAATCAAATGCAAAGATCGACGACCTTCTCAGCATCCGCAGGTCGAAGATGACGGTGGAGAGTTTCGAAAGGTTCGCGTCCGAGGGTGGATATGCTGTCGAGGACAAGGTGCTTTGGTTCATCAACCCCCACTACAAGTCGAAGTTCGGCCTGAAGCCTCGCATCCTTTGCCGCCCTTTCAGCGGAATCCCTTGGCTCCGCAACTTCCTTGCGACGTCTTGTCATTATGTGTTGAGGGTGAGGTGAATCCGGTTGGATTAGCCACGGCGTGGCCGTGCCTTTTCCCTTTCCCTGCGCCACGGGCGCTCTTTACCCAACGATATTGCATATGGCAGGACGGCTCTGCATGACGAAAAAAGGCGCTGATTTCTCAGCGCCATCTGCAATCTCGTTGTGATCCGGTTGGGATTCGAACCCAAGACCCACAGCTTAGAAGGCTGTTGCTCTATCCAACTG
>JAKSJQ010000056.1 GCA_024402115.1 Bacteroidales bacterium
ACAAGTGAAGGTATTGCGGACAAGGTTTATTTCCTGCCGGTCAATACCTTTTTTGCTACCGAGATCATCAAGAAAGAGCGTCCTGACGGCATCATGCTCGCATGGGGCGGCCAGACAGGTCTCAACGTAGGTACAGAACTTTACCAGAAAGGCATACTCGAGGAGTACGGAGTACAGGTACTGGGTACTTCGGTAGAGGCCATCATGAACACCGAGGACCGCGACCTCTTCGTCAAGGAGCTCAACAAGGTCGACCTCAAGGTTCCTGTATCACAGGCCTGCGAGACAATGGAAGACGCTATCGCTTCCGCACGCAGGATCGGCTACCCTATCATGATCCGTTCGGCATACGCCCTCGGCGGTCTCGGTTCAGGTGTATGTCCTGACGAGGAGACTTTCACCAGGATTGCAGAGTCAGCCTTCACATTCGCGCCTCAGGTTCTCGTGGAGGAATCTCTCAAGGGATGGAAGGAAATCGAGTTCGAGTGCATCAGGGATGCCAACGACCATTGCTTCACAGTTGCTTCAATGGAGAATTTCGACCCGCTCGGAATCCATACCGGCGAGTCTATCGTCGTAGCTCCTACCTGCTCGCTCACTGACGAACAGGTCAAGATGCTCCAGGATATCACCATCAAGTGCGTGCGCCATCTCAAGATTGTCGGCGAGTGCAACATCCAGTTCGCATTCAACGCTGTCACAAACGACTACCGTATCATCGAGATCAACGCACGACTCAGCCGTTCTTCCGCTCTCGCATCGAAGGCGACAGGCTACCCTCTCGCATTCGTCGCTGCCAAGATCGCTCTCGGCTACACACTCGACCAGATCGGCGAGATGGGCACACCAAACTCTGCATACAAGGCTCCTGAGCTCGACTACATGATCTGCAAGATCCCTCGCTGGGACCTCAGCAAGTTCGTGGGCGTGAGCCACAAGCTCGGATCTTCAATGAAGTCTGTCGGCGAGATCATGTCTATCGGCCGCTCATTCGAGGAGATGCTCCAGAAGGGTCTCCGCATGATCGGACAGGGCATGCACGGCTTCGTGGGCAATGACCACACCAAGTTCGACAACCTCGATGAGGAGCTCGAAAACCCTACCGACCTCCGCATCTTCGCGATCGCCCAGGCTCTCGAGGAAGGCTACACCATCGAGCGCATCGAGGAGCTCACCAAGATCGATCCTTGGTTCATCGAGCGCATGAAGAACATCGTGGACTACAAGCATGTCCTCGAGGGATACAATTCGATCGAGGAAATTCCTGCCGACGTTCTCCTCAAGGCCAAGGTGATGGGTTTCTCAGACTTCCAGATCGCACGTTTCGTCAACAAGGACAACGGCAACATGGAGAAGGAGAACCTCGCGGTCCGCGCACAGAGAAAGAAGCTCGGCATCCTTCCTGCAGTCAAGAGGATCGAGACAGTTGCAAGCGAGCATCCTGAGCTCACCAACTACCTCTACGTGACATACGCAGCAGAAGGCCACGACGTCAACTACTACAACAACGAGAAGTCTGTCATCGTTCTCGGTTCAGGTGCATACCGCATCGGTTCTTCAGTAGAGTTCGACTGGTGCTCTGTCAACGCTGTCAACACAGCGCGCAAGCTCGGATACAAGTCAATCATGATCAACTACAACCCTGAGACCGTGTCTACCGACTATGACATGTGCGACAGGCTCTACTTCGACGAACTCTCGTTCGAGCGCGTTCTCGACATCATCGACCTCGAGAACCCTCGCGGAGTCATCGTCTCAGTGGGCGGACAGATTCCTAACAACCTGGCGATGAAGCTTCACCGCCAGAGCGTTCCTATCCTCGGAACATCTCCTGTCAGCATCGACCGCGCAGAGAACAGAGGCAAGTTCTCGGCAATGCTCGACCAGCTCGGAATCGACCAGCCTAGGTGGAGCGCACTCACCAGCATGGACGACGTCAAGAAGTTCATCGACGAGGTCGGCTATCCTGTCCTCGTGCGTCCTTCATACGTTCTCTCTGGTGCTGCGATGAACGTTTGCTACGACGACGATGAGCTCAAGCGCTTCCTCGCTGCCGCAGCAGAGGTATCGAAGGAGTATCCGGTTGTCATCTCACAGTTCATGACAGAGACCAACGAGATCGAGTTCGACGGCGTTGCCGACAAGGGCGAGGTCGTAGAGTACGGTATCTCAGAGCATATCGAGTACGCCGGCGTACACTCTGGTGACGCTACAATGGTATTCCCTGCACAGCAGTGCTCATTCGCGACAATCCGCCAGATCAAGAAGATCGCACACGCAATCGCCAAGGAGCTCAACATCTCAGGTCCGTTCAACATCCAGTTCCTCGCAAAGGGCCGTGACGTCAAGGTTATCGAGTGCAACCTCCGTGCTTCACGTTCGTTCCCATTCGTCAGCAAGGTCATCAAGCACAACTTCATCGAGACTGCAACGAAGATCATGCTCGATGCTCCATACCAGAAACCTGAAAAGGGTGCGTTCGACATTGACCGCATGGGTGTGAAGGCTTCTCAGTTCTCATTCGCACGTCTCCAGAATGCTGACCCTGTGCTCGGAGTCGACATGAGCTCTACCGGTGAGGTAGGATGTATCGGTGACTGCTACGAGGAGGCTCTCCTCAACTCGATGATCGCTACAGGCTACAAGATCCCTTCAAAGGAGAACGGAATCATGCTCTCGTCAGGAGGTACCAAGGAGAAGGCTTCGCTTCTCGATGCAGCAAAGGCTCTCGTAAAGGCAGGCTACAAGGTATACGCTTCTGCAGGAACAGCGAAGTTCCTCGGCGAGAACGACATCAAGGTTACCACAGTGGGCTGGCCTGACGAGAATCTCGAAGGTGTTGAGAACGTGATGGACATGATCCACGACCACAAGTTCGACCTCATCGTCAACATCCCTAAGAACCATACCAAGCGCGAGCTTACAAACGGTTACAGGATCCGCCGCGGTGCGATCGACCACAACATTCCGCTCATCACCAACGCACGTCTTGCATCTGCTTTCATCGAGGCATTCTGTTCAATGTCAGTGAATGACCTCCAGATCAAGTCTTGGCAGGAGTTCAACGCATAATCAGTCAATCAGAAGAACAACATGAAGAAAGTACTTCTCGCAATGGCAACCGCTGCAGCCGCACTCATGACAATGAGCTGCGGAGGCAACGGTGACGTTGCTCAGAACAACATAAAGAAGGTGGTATTCCCGGGAGACTACCCTGACCCAAGCATCCTTCGTGTAGGAGACGACTTCTACATGACCCACTCATCGTTCTACTACTACCCTGGCCTTCTCGTATGGCACTCTACAGACCTCGTGAACTGGGAGCCGATCTCAAGAGCCGTCCAGGATCAGAAGTATTCGATCTTCGCTCCGGAGATCTGCATGGTAGGTGACAAGTACTACATCTACTACCCTACCAGCAGCGGCCTCAACTTCGTAGTGTCGGCAGACGATCCTCACGGACCATGGAGCGAGCCTATCCTCATCGATGTGAACGGTATCGACCCTGGTCATGTATACGCCGAGGACGGAAAGCAGTACCTCTATACCAACAATGGATTCTGCATCGAGCTTACCGATGACGGTCTTTCTGCTGCCGGCGAGAACAGGAAGCTCTACGATGGATGGCAGTTCCCGCAGGAGTGGGAGACAGAAGGATTCTGGCTCGAGTCTCCAAAGCTCTTCAAGAGAGGAGACTACTACTATCTCGTGACAGCTGAAGGCGGCACCGCAGGTCCGTCAACAAGCCACATGGTAGTCGTAGCCCGCAGCAAGTCCGCTCTCGGCCCATGGGAGAACAGCCCTTACAACCCGCTCGTCCACACTTATTCAGCTGACGAGGAGTGGTGGTCAAAGGGTCATGGTACCATCTTCGACGATGCCGACGGTAATTGGTATGTCGTTTACCACTCATACCGCAACAGCTATTACACTCTCGGACGTACGACCATCATCGAAAGCGTCGTATGGAACGAGGAGGGATGGCCAGAGCTTGCTGACCAGAACCAGAGCGAAGGCTTCGTCGAGGATGCAGAGGGCAGCGTACAGTATGCCAACCTCCGCAATTTCCACAATCCTCTCATGTGGTCAAAGTGGGAGCCTGGTTTCGAAGGCAATCCTCTCTGGACCATCACAGCAGTGGACCGTTCATACCAGGTTACAGCCGAGTATGAACTCGCAGAGGGTGCCGAGGCAGGTCTCTACCTCTTCTACAGCGAGAAGGCATTCATCGGAGTGAAGGCCAGCGACAGCCACTTCTACATCAGAATCACAAACAAAGCAAATAAGGTTACCACAGAAAAGAGCCTCGACGGTGAGAACTGGACCGTCGTTGACAGCGATGTCGACGTTTCAGGCTACCACCACAACAATTTCAAGGAATTCCTTGCTCTCCGTCCTTCAATCATGATTTCGGACGGTGCCGAGGTGAAAGCGTTTGATTACAAGGCACTGTAATTTATTTTCAGGTACCATGGACAAGAAAACTTTCAAGGTTGGCATTATAGGTGCAGGCTGGATTGCAGACAAGATGGCCGAGGGCCTTGCGCCTCTCGCTGACTATGAGGTCTATGCAATTGCTTCGAGATCTCTTGAAAAGGCGCAGGAATTCGCTGCGCACTGGCATGTTGCCAAGGCTTACGGTTCTTATGAGGAGCTTGTGAAGGATCCGGATGTGGATCTCGTCTACATCGCTACCCCTCATTCTCACCACTATCCTCACACCAAGCTCGCTCTCGAGAACGGCAAGCCGTGTCTCGTGGAGAAGGCTTTCACTGCCAATGCGCGTGAGGCCAAGGAGCTTCTCGACCTTGCAAAGAGCAAGGGTATCTTCATCACCGAGGCTATCTGGACCCGTTACATGCCTCTTTCGCACAAGGTGAAGGAGCTTATGGAGACAGGTATCATCGGAGAGCCGAGGCTCATCACTGCTACGCTCTGCTATATGATGGAGTTCAAGGAGAGGATTCTCAAGCCTGAGCTCTGCGGCGGTGCACTTCTCGATCTCGGTGTGTATGTTCTCAATTTCGCGAGAATGTATTTCGGTACCGATATCGTGAAGACTGTAAGCAATGTGATGATGGGTGAGACTGGTGTCGATATGCAGGAGTGCATTTCGCTCTGCTTTGCTGATGGCAAGATGGCTAATCTCCAGGCTGGTGCTCTTTGTCTCAATGACCGTCAGGGTATCGTGAACGGTACAGAAGGCTACATCAGGGTCGACAATGTCAACTGTCCTGAAAGGGTCGATGTCTACCGTGACTACAAGCTCGTCGCTTCATTCGGGAAGCCGGAGGAGATGACCAACGGCTACGAGTATCAGGTGAAGGAATGCCGCCGATGCCTCGAGAACGGACTTCTCGAATCTCCTATGATGCCTCATGCCGAGACTCTGAGTATCATGGAGCAGATGGATGCGCTCCGCGAGGATTGGGGAATGAAGTACCCTATGGACTAGGCGTTGCCGTACCCAATCAATGAATAGAGGTCGACCTTTTCCGGTCGGCCTCTTCTTTTTCCTGACTCGTCAAAGGCTTTTTCGGCCCATCGGCTGCCCATCATCCTACGGAGACCTTCCGCGCTTCGCGCTCCATCCCGTCTCTCGCTTCGCTCGAGCCACCCGCTCACGGGGCCGCGGGCGGCCACGGGTCTCCTGTAGGATGATGGGCATCCGATGCTCAGGAATGCAGCCGATGTCTCGAAAGAGCGGATCGGCAGTGTAGCGGTCAGCAGATAGTCTGTGAGAGACATGAGCTCCCGCGCTCATGGGAAGCGGGAGGGGCCCGCCGGAGACAAGTTCCGCGTCAGCGGGACGCAGGAAACGGTGGGAGGGTACGGAGCGAACGAAGTGAGCGGAGCTCTCTCACAGGCTATCTGCTGACCGCGAAACAAAGCATCCGCTCGCGAATATCGCGAAGCGCGGAAGGTCGACAGGAGAGAGGGCAACAGGTGCTCAAAAGGCATTCAGCCTGACAAGTCAGACAGGGGGTGAGTAAAAAGCTGAACCGAAGTAGATGTTAGAAATTCACACTTAAACCGAGCTCGACGGTGAAAGGACGGATGAAGGTGCCGGCCATCACGTAGTTGACGTAGCCGGAAGCATCCTCGACAAGGTCGGCAGAACTGATATTGCCGCTGGCGCCCTTCTGGTTGAGCAGATTGACAAGGTTGAGGGCAAGCTTGACCTTGTCGCTGATCTTGTAGTCAGCACCGCCGAAAGTCTCTACCCTGCCCTTGAAATAGAGCGAATTGGTCTTGTTGATATAGGTCCTGCTGAGATAGCGTCCGCTAAGCCAGAGACGCCACGGACCAGTAGAATACGAAGGATCGAGAGTGAGCTCAACCTTGTGGAGATTGGTCAGGTTCTTGTTGCTGAAGTCGTATGAGAGCTGAACACCGTCGCTGAACACAGGATTGAACTTGTAGTTCTTGTATTGAGGATTTCGCAGGGTGAACTGCGCGTGAAGGCTGAAGCCCTCGATAGCCGGAGTGATGACGGCGTCAGTCACCCATCCGAGCGTCGCGATGCCATAGGAGGAAGGAATAGCCTTCGATTCGGTATATCCGGCAGGATACTCCCCGCTGTCCTTCTCGAGAACATGCTGGAACACCGACCTTGACTTGTAGTTGGACTGATGTACCCAGGTAATCTGCGAGAGAACGTTGATCCAGCTGTTGACATACGAGAATCCAGCGCGCAGAAGCTCTGTATCCGACGGATCGGTGGTAGGCACGCCGTAACCGCCATAGTTGAAGATGGTCGTATGGGCCCTGGTGAAGGTAGCGTCCGCCTTCGCGCTGAGACCACCGGCGATATGGTACGAAAAGTCGAGACCCGCCGCACCGTTGAGGAAATCCTCGTAGAAAGGAGTGATCCTGCCCTTTGTAAGGTTGAAGCCAGATGTTCTGGAGTTGCTGGTATCGTCTCCGATATTGAGGGCAGCGTCACCTTGGATATTCAGCCATTCAGCCCTGATGAAGCCACGCAGATGAAGCCTCTCAGAAGCCCTCCAGTCATCGTAGAGATAGACGGCAGTCTTGTTCTCCATGCCGTCATAATACTCGCCTGACGTATTGAAATTGAAGAACCTGTCACCCTTGAAAAGCAGCATCTGAGGATCCTTGGCGACCTCATGGGCAAAAATCGAAGATGAGGTCACGGTGCCGCCATGGTTGAACCAGTAATCGATACCGAGCTTCAGGGCATGGGTACCATAGGCCTTAGACAGCTCAAGATTGTTCATCCATGTCCTGTCGAACGCATCGAAATGCAGGACCTGCCTCTTCTGCACAAGGCCCGTGTAGATGAAACCATCGGCATAAGTATACCCGCTCAGAGGGCCTGCATTGTCGATTCCGGACATGTTGCCGGCGCCGCGCATGTCAGTGCCGCCCCTGTAACGTGAGCGGAAATCCAGATGAAGACCAGACTCGAAATCGTAGCTGAGGGTGTATGTGAGGTGGTTCGTCACGTCGACATTGCCTTCCTTGTACGGCATGGTCGTCATCACACCGGTCTTGAAGTCCATGAAATCGAAATACTCGTCGACCGGACGGTATGAATCATGACCGAGATCGAATCCGTTGTATGGCTTCACGCTTCCGTCACCGACGAACACGAACGGACCGAAATTCTCCGTGAGAGTCTGATAATTCACATGCTGGTAAACGAGGGACATCTTTCCCTTTCCGTCCGCAAAGGACTTGGAGAGGACTCCCTTGTAGAACTGATGCCTGTCCTTGAGCTTTGGATAGACGAGGTGGTTCGAGCCCGGATCCCAGTTCTGGTAAGTGCTGAGCGAATAGCCCCATCCCCTGCCGAGAGGACCCGAGATGTTGACATCCAGCTTGTGCTGGCCGTATGAACCTATCGTATAGCTGATGGCGCCCTTGAATCTGTCGCCACCCTGTTTGTTGTCACTGCTGACGTAGTAGTTGATCTCTCCATAGCGCATCGCCGTCTCGAACGGCCCCATTGCCGAACTGACGGCCTGGCTGACACCTCCGTGCCATGACTTGAACGGCATATTCTGGTACATATAGTATGTCACCGGCAGGCCGTCTTCGAAAATCTGGACAGCGGAAGAATTGTTCGTCGGGAGTCCCAGCGAGATCTGACGAGGCTTGCTGTCAGAAGACGCATTGATGAACATCGAATTGTTCGTCTCAGCAGATTTCCTGTTCTGCGCCATGCCGAAGAAGGATGGAGCAAGAATCAGGAAAGCAGCAGACGCAATATAGTAGAGAATCCTGTGCATTTCTATTTGATTCCTTCCGGATCGCGGAAGCGGATTGTAACTCCCTTGTCCCTGATGATCACATTGAGATTGGACTTCTGGTCATTAGGCTGAGGCTTTCTCTTTCCTTCAAGGACTTCTTCCGCCATCTGCTTCTCGTCGAGGACTCTCTGGAGAGTCTCGCAATCGTTGCCATGGTAGTGGCCCGGATAGAGCTTCTCGATACCGAACTTCTGCATATAGGCAGCAGCGCGGGTAGTCGTCGAAATGAGGGTCGAAAGGTTGGTATTGAGAAGGAGGTTGGTAGATCCGAACGAGTCACCGCTGAAGCCGACATGGTTCTTCTTGTCGAAGAAAGTTGTACAGCCAGGGGTATGGCCCGGAGTGAACATCACCTCGATTTCCCTTCCGCCGAGGTCGAACACCTGTCCGTCCTCAAGCCACTTCACCTCACCCTTGTACATACCTTCGATGCCCTTGATGCCGCCGCGGACGATAGGAAGACCTCCCGCATTGACATACATCTGCGGGAATTCCTGGATAGCAGAACCGGCATGGTCACCATGGAGATGGGTCACTGCGAAGATGACAGGCTTGGATGTGATGCCTGCAACAATCTTTGCAAGGCCCGGGATCCTGGTACCCGCATCGATGAGGAGAGAAGCCTTCTCGCCCTCGATGATGTAGATGCTCTCGTTGAAGACGAGATGGCCGTGGCCATGCCATGTATGCGCGTCGATCTGACGGAACACCACGTTCTCGTCCTTATATACGACCGGCTCCTTGTATGCGTCACCCTCCTGCGGAGCAGCCATGTAAGCAGCCTCCTCCATAAGGTCTTCAAGGTCCATGTTACCTGTTCCGACGCCTGCAAGCATAGATTCAGCCTTTCCGCCTGCGTACGAAACCGGAGAGAGTACGCTTGCGGCTGCAAGCGATGCTGCACCGGCGCCCATGATCTTGAGCGCGTCGCGCCTCGACATATTGTTCTTTGACATATATTACCTTTTTTGTGATTCTGCTTTTTGTCAAGCACGTCCTTGAGCTGGCCGAGCCAGGTCTTACTTGATAAGCTTCTTGACGGTCTTGACGAGCTTCGAAGACGGAACGTCTGCCTTAGGCTGAGGGACGAGGTACCATCTTACCGTATAGTTGAGCGACTCGCCTGGCTGGAGGGTGGTGTATGTACCCTGGCTCTCGAGCTCGATGAAGGTCTTGCCTTCGTTCACGTATACCTGGATCTCAGCCTCGTCAGGGGCTGGCTGTGAAGGGACGAGGTCAGGGAATTTCTTGACGAGAAGGAGGCCGTTGTTGCTGTATGCGAGCCAGCCCTTGCCGTCTGCGTTGATCTTCCTGTTCTCCTTGGTCTCGTCGAATGTGTACCATGCGGCACCGTACTTGCCCTCGAACTTGAGGAGCTCGCCTGAAGCTGCAACGATCTTTGAAGGCTCGGCAGCGAAGAAGATGAGACCGTCACCAGGGACGCGGGTGATCTCCCAAGGAGCTACCTTCTGTGACTTGCCGGACTCGTTGATGATCGAATATGTGATCACGATCGCATTGTCCTTAGGGTCTGCTGCGAATTCCTTGCGGATGCGGTATCCGAACTTCTCTGATTTCTGGCTGGTCATCACGAACGAGGTACCATTGTCCTCGACCTCATACGGATTGCGGTCGTACTCTGCTACAGGTGGCCAGTTCCACTCTTTCTGAGGACTTGTCCAGAATGTGCTTCCGAAAGCATTGAATCTCTGGAGCTGGGAGATGACCTCCTTGCCGTCATTTGTGAACGAGAGCACCTTGGCGCCTGCTCCGGCATCGATGGTGATCGATACTGGGCCCACAGAAAGGCTGTACTTGTTCTCTCCGAGTGATTTTGTCTGAGGCTCGGCAGCCGAAGCTGCCACGCAGCCGAGAAGCGCGATTGAAGCAACCGCAGTAATGAATTTATTCATGGTATTAGAATCTTGATTTCACTAATGTTCCCATCGGGACTCTTAAAGTTAGCAGTGAACTACCCACAAACTAAAGATTTGTGGGCTTCTGGCTTCGCCGGCGGCTGCCTACCGAAGTAGGTCTTACACTGCCTCCACCAGTGTAATCGACGGTTCCCGCCGATGATTTGCAATTCAATACACGAAGTCCCTCACCCAGGATATTGACCGCAGCATTCTCGTCGCGGTCATGTCTTGTTCCACACTCCGGACAAGTCCAGCTGCGTTCGGCTAGTGTCAAGCCATCGTTTTTCCATCCGCAGACACTGCAGGTCTTGCTGCTCGGATAGTATCGATCCACTTTAACGACGTTTTTGTCGTTCATCTCAGCTTTGTAGACAATCATGGCGATAAGGCTTGACCAACCGGCATCGGAGATGGATTTGCTCAGGCAGTTCTTCTTTCCGGCCTTTGTCTTCTTCTCCTCCATCTGTTTGACGCCGAGGTCCTCTACGCAGATGGTGTCATACCGTCTGACGATGTCTGCACTGACCTTGTGTTGCCAATCCCTGCGGCTGTTGGCGAGTGTCTCGTGAATCTTTGCGACCTTCATCCGCTGCTCCTCCCAGCCATTGCTGTCCTTCTGCTTTCTTGAAAGATGCTTCTGGGCCATAGTGAGCTTTTGCTCGTACTTCTTCGTGTATCTGTTGTTGTCGTAAGTCTCCCCCTCGGAAGTGGTGACAAGGGACTTGAGGCCCATATCCAGCCCGACCGATGCGTTGGTTCTCTGCATTGGTTCGTACTGCTCTTCAGTGAGTATGCTTACGTAATATTTTCCTGTAGGGGTGATGCTGATGGTCATTGACCTCACCGCACCCTTGACCTTGCGATGTTCCTTAACCTTCAGTCCATCCTTGAACTTCGGGATATGGACATATCCGTCCTCAATGTAGCAGAACTGTGGGACAGTGAAGCTGCCGCCACTCTTTCTACTCTTGAACTTAGGGAAATCCGCCGTATGGTTGAAGAAGTTCGTGTAGGCAGTGTCAAGATGCATCAGCGCCTGCTGCAGAGTCTGACTGTTGGTCTCCTTCAGCCATTCGAAGCCTTCAGTACGCTTGAGCATGACAAGGTCCTTCGCCTGGGTGTTGTAGTTGTCACTCTTTC
>JAKSJQ010000057.1 GCA_024402115.1 Bacteroidales bacterium
ATCACGATCTGTGTGAGCACCGAGCTGTACTGGCGGATCATGCCCGCGCCCTGGAGGGAATCGAGCACCGCTGTGAGCGCCCTGTCGTTCTCGAGAGCCTCGTCGATGTCCACTCCGGTAGCCGCGTAGTAGGTGGATGCATAACCCATGTTCACCCTCTCCGCGTATATCTTCTGGCTGCGGAGAAGTCTGTCTCCGTTGTAGCCTATGCTCTGCATGTCAGGATTGAATCCGACCTTTCCGCTGAAGGCCACGCCGACAAGGATGAAGACAGTAAGCGCTCCAACAAGCGGCCAGCACTTGTCCAGCTTATAGGAATTGATCTTCTCGAGCACCCTGAAGGCTGTCTCATTCTTGGCGGCATTGGACTCAGTGAAGAACTGAGGCATGAAGAAGAGTGCAGCGAAGGTAGAGGCCACCAGCGCCATGACGGCGAAGAGGCCGAAGTCGAAGAGAAGGTCGCTGTTGGTGAAGAGCAGGCCTGCGAATGAGCCTATGGTCGTGATGCAGCCAAGGCACACAGGCGTACTCTGCTCGCGAAGCACGGTCTCCACGTCGGCGACGTACTTGTAGTGCGTGAGCACATGGAGCACGTAGCTCACCGCGATACCGAGCACCGCAGTGCCGATACCCATCGCGATAAAGGACATGGTGCCCTTGATGAGCCATACCATCGCAAGCGAGAAGATCGCACCGTAAAGGAGCGGGAACACGGCGAGGGCCACCGTACTCTTGCCGCGGTAGCAGCTGAGCAGGATAAGCATGATCAGCGTAAGCGATACGACCAGGCTGAGGAGTATGTCCTTGCGGATGCGGTTGGAGTTGCCCGCGCTGGTGATAGGGGTTCCATGGTAGAGAACCTCGACATCGCCGTGGAGGGACTCGAACTCAGCCGACGCCTCATCGAGAAGAGCGAGGAGCTGACGTGTGTGGAGGCTGTCGAATGCGCCGAATGCAGGTGCGAGGAAGGCAAGAGCCACGCTTCCGTCCTTGGACATGAGATGGCCGGCCTTGAAGGTGAAACCAGGCTTCTGCGAAGAATCGTCGCTACCGAAGCCGAGCTCCTTGAGCTGGTTGAGCATGGAGAATCGGAGCGCGGCAGGATCGTAGGTGACCATCATGGTCACGTTGCCGTCCATGTCGTCCTCCATGAGCTCGACGTTGCGAGCCATGTTCTCGTCTATCGATTCCTTGGTGAGAAGCTGATCGAATTCCGCGTATGCGCTCTCCTCCAGGTAGGCAGGGAAAGCCTCCAGGCCAAAGTCCAAGGCGTTCATGGCCCATTCTGGCTGGAGCTTGTAGAGAGTCGATACGATATAGTTGGTTGAAGAATCTCTTATGAGGAGATCGTCCACGAACTCATCCATGAGGGCAGCCAGTTCCTCCTCACCCATCTCGGCGCCGTCGCGCCTTACGAGCTGGAGTATCACCTGGTCCTTGATCTTCATGTCAGAGAACGCGAGAGACCCCTTGTCCGACTTTTCCGTCGACGGCAGGATCTTGGTCATGTCCTCTTCGAACACGACCTGGGAGCCCATCACCGCGAACAGTGCCGTAGTTCCAAGAAGAAGGGCCCACATCAGGGCCCTGTGCTTCTTGAAATATTTGTATGCTGCTATGAAGAAGCGTTCCATTATTACTCAGTTACTTCTTCTGCTGAGACTTCATCTGCGGGAACCACAGCCTCTGCTGCTGCTTCCTCTACAGGTGCTTCCTCCACGGCCTCGACTACCTCTTCAGTCTTGTGGAAAGGAAGACCTACGCAAGCGAGATGATCGGTGAAGAAGAGAGCTGCGAAAGCACCGCCGCAGACCACTACGATACCGCAGAGCCAGAGAAGGAACTTCTTGCCTGCAGGCATCTTGTCTGAGAAAGGATCGTCCATCGCAACCTTAGGATACTTTGCAAGCTCGGTGAGGGTTGCACCGAACTTGGTGTTCACGAGCACCTTGCTGTTGATCGCCCATCCGTTGGCGTTGAGTACAGGAGCGAGGTTACGCTTGCGGAGCTTGAGCCAAGCAAGGAACATCGAAGGTCCTGAGATCACCACGATGAGTGCGAGGAACACGAAGAATATGGTGTACCACGGAGTGACGAGAGATGCGATGGCAGAACCGAGGAGGCCTGCTGCCATACCTACGGCTGCGAAGATTCCAGCGAACTTTGCGATGTCGAAAGGCTGCTTAGGAGCGGCTGCCTGTGCTGCTGCCTTCTCCTCTTCGGTGGTAGGCACGTTGATGGTGTTTGCCTTTGCAGTGAGGTCTGCGCTTACCTTGCTGTCCTTCTCGGCAGCTGACTTGCTGATGCGCTCGCTGATGGCGTTGCCCATCTTGCGGTATGGAGACCAGAATGCCTGACGGATGCTGACAGGATTGTCGACGATCTTGGTGACCACTGCGTCATAGTCCACGCCGTCACGATCGTAGAATACGGCGTTCTGACCTACGCGGATACCGTCCACGTCACCGTCGGTGAGGACGGCTGCGATGTTCATGCTGGTACCCTTGGTCTTGCTGGTGCATGCGCAGTATACGATGAACATGCCGCTCTGACCGGCCATGTCGCCGTGCTTGCCCATGTCGCTAACCTTGATACAGAGGTCGAGGCGGCGCTGCTCAATGTAGAGGCATCCGCTCTGGAACACTGCGAGAGGGCTTCCCTCACCCACGGTGAAGAAGTCTGACATGGTCACATAGTTCTTGAGGAGCTTGTAGAAGTCGCGGTAATAGTGGAGAAGCTTGTTGACAGCGTCGATGGAGTTGGCCTCGCCTTCGAGTTTCTTATCCTCCTCGATGAGAGCGACGAGATCTGCCTTGCGGTCTGCTGCGAGGGTCTCCTTGACTGCGTCGAGACCGAGAGCCTCTACTGCTTCACCCTTCTTGTCTGCCTTCCATGCGCAGTATGCGCCGAACTTTGCGACCACTGCGTTCCACTCAGCCTCGGTGATTGCCTCAGCACCTGGATAGTCCACGTCGAGCACGAGGGTCTTGAGGGTCTCGAAAGCAGCCTTCCATGCAGGGTTGATGCCTGCATAAGAGAGCTTCTCCTCACCGTTGATGCGGGCGAGTGGATATGATGCGATCTCGTCGACACAGGTGTTGAGATCCTTTGCGCCGATGGTCTCGATGCGAGCGACTGATACGTCGAGGGCTGCGCTACTGTCTGCGTTGAAGCTTACGAGCTTGCAGCGGAGGAAGTAGTCGGAGATCTTAGCCTTGAGGGCCTCGACTGCTGCGAGAGCTGCCTCAGTGTTCTCTCCGTAAGGATAGATGGCATCCTTGCCGTCTACTGCGGCCTGCTGCCAAGCTGCGTAGTCTGCGCATGCTGCATAGAATGCCTCGAGCTGGTCTGCGTTGATGCCGGCAGCACCGCTGCGGTCTGCAGTTGAGCCTACGCTTGCGATGGCATTGGTGATTACAGCCTTGAGAGCCTCGTCGTCGGTAGAGTCAGGAGTGATGATACCGTCACCGTTGAAACGGGTCTTCGCGAAGATTGCGACGCTGTCCGAGGTGTCTGCGACTGAGATCGCGTCAGCACCCTCCTTGCCGAGGTTTGCGAGAATCTGGGCTGCAGAATCATGGAGCTGCTTTCCTTCCTCGTCTTCGGTGTTGAAAGCAGAGAGAGGGAGTACGTCGTCGCCCTTGAGAAGGAGGTCAGCATCCTTGATGACCTTAGTGAGCCATGAAGAGGCTGCGAGAATTTCGTTGACGCGGATCTTTCCGTCCTTGTCTGCGTCGAGCATCTCAAGTGTCTTCTGGTCGAACTCGAGACCCTGAGTAGGGCAGCTGAGTACGGTCCAGAGCTTCTGGTCGAGTTCAGGGAGGTGCTTGATGTCCTCACCGCTGGTGATGTTGACTCTTGTCATGCCACCGACGTTCACGAATTTCCATTCGTAGCTTGCGTTGTTTGCCATATAAAAACTTAGTTAGTGATCTTACAATATATCTTGCGAATATAGGAAAAATATTCTTTCCTAAGCCAAAAATGATTAGCTTTGTATAATAAAGTAAACACGCGCGTAGATGTACGATTTCGACGAACTAATCGAAAGGGAGGGCAGCAACTGCATCAAGCATGATTCTCTCCACAAGCAGAAGGGCAAGGAGCTTATACCGCTCTGGGTCGCCGACATGGATTTCAGGACTCCTGATTTCATCGCCGATGCACTCAGGGAGAGGCTCGACCATCCTGTCTTCGGCTACACGGCACTGCCTGAAGGCTACTTCGAGCTTGTCAGCAGTTGGGTCGAGGACCTCCACGGATGGAAGACCGACCCAAGCCATTACTGCTTCATTCCGGGTATAGTCCGTGGAATAGGCTTCGTCCTCGAGTGCCTCTGCGTCCCTGGGGACAAGGTCATCATCCAGCCGCCCGTATACCATCCGTTCAGGAACGTGCCGACTGGACTCGGATACGAGGTCGTCGAGAATCCGCTCAAACCCCGCTATGCGCAGGACGGCCGCCTCGAGGGCTATGACATGGACTTCGAGCAGCTCGAGAGCATCATCGACGAGAAGACCAAGGTCCTCGTGCTCTCCAATCCTCACAACCCTGCAGGCATAGCATGGTCGGCCGAGACTCTCCGCAAGCTCGCCGAGATCACCAGCCGCCGGGGTGTGACCGTGATTTCCGACGAAATCCATGCGGAGATGGTGTTCGGAAGCCAGCATGGCCAGGCAAGGCATGTTCCTTACGCAAGCGTGAGCGCCGAGGCGGCATCGAACTCGGTTACCTTTATGGCTCCGACCAAGACCTTCAACATCGCAGGCATAGTTTCGTCATACGCCATCGTCGAGAACGACAATCTCAGGGAGAAGCTCTTCAAGTACTTCGCAGCAGTGGAGATCGACTTCCCCACTTCCCTCTTCTCTCCTATCGCCACCGTCGCGGCTTACACTCACGGCAGGCAGTGGCGCAGCGAGATGCTCGACTATGTGTGGGGCAACGTGGACTTCGTCCATGACTACATCGAGGAGAACATCCCCGGCATACATGCGCTCAAGCCTCAGGCGTCCTTCCTCGTTTGGCTCGACTGCCGCGGCCTTGGGCTGAGCCAGGAGCAGCTCGTGGAGCTCTTCGAGAAGAAGGCACACCTCGCGCTCAACGACGGTTCAATGTTCGGCGGTCCCGGATACATGCGCCTCAACATCGGCTGCCCTCGCAGCATACTCCGCACCGCCCTCGAACAGCTCAGGGACGCGGTCAGAGACCTCCAGAAATAGACTAATCAAAAGACAGTTACCATGAATAGAAAATTCTTCAGCAGACTCCTCGCATCAGCGATTCTCGTCCTTGTGGCCATCAGCGCCTCAGCAAAGGCAAAGGACCCGATCAAGGTGCTCGCAATCGGAAACAGCTTCTCTCTCGACGCTGTCGAGCAGAACCTCTATGAGATAGGAAATGCCGCCGGTGTGCCTATGATCATCGGAAACATGTACATCCCAGGCTGCTCCATTGACCGCCATGTCGAGAACATCAAGGGCGACCTCCCAGCCTACTCATACCGCAAGGTCGGCAAGGACGGCGTGAAGAGGACCACCGACGACATCCGCCTCTCGCAGGTGATCAACGACGAGAAGTGGGACTACATCAGCGTGCAGCAGGTGAGCCAGGATTCTGGTATACTCGAGAGCTATGCGCAGCTCGGCGAGCTTCTCGCATGGATACGTTCGAAGGCGCCGAAGGCCAAGATCGTGCTTCACCAGACATGGGCATACGCAAAGAACGCGACCCACGACGGCTTCGTGAACTACGACCGCAGCCAGTACGCGATGTACGACGCGATCATGAACGCCACCAGGAACGTAGCTGACCAGCACAAGCTCAAGAAGGTGATCCCTTCAGGCACCGCCATCCAGAACGCCCGCTCCACCAACCTCGGTGACAACCTCACCCGCGACGGATTCCATCTCGACCACCATCTCGGCCAGTACATCGCCGCCGCAACCTGGTTCGAGGCCCTCACAGGAAAGACTGTCGTCGGTAACGTATATTGCCCTTCAGGCGTGACCAACCTCGAGCTCAGGATCGCTCAGAATGCCGCACACAATGCTGTCAAGAAGCCTTTCAAGGTTACGAAGCAGTAGTTCCAGGACCCTTTGGCAAAAATCGTTAACTTTGCCGACGTCATACTAAACCAGACCTCTCATGACTACAGAGATTGCAAACGCCATCGACAGCATCCAGGTGACCCTGAATGCGGGTGGCATGAACACGATCAACATCGTACTCGCCTTCGTGATGTACGGTGTCGCCCTCGGCATCAAGCCGCACACCTTCGTTGAAGTTTTCAAGAACCCCAAGTCCGTCATCCTCGGCCTCTGCTGCCAGCTCATACTGCTGCCGGCCTTCACCTTCTGCCTGTGCTTCGTCATCGGCGGAATGATCTCGCCGATGATGGCTCTCGGAATGATACTCGTCGCATGCTGCCCGGGAGGCAACATCTCAAACTTCATGTCCTCCCTCTCCAAGGCCAATGTCGAGCTCTCGGTGTCGCTGACAGCCGTGACCACAGCCCTCGCAGTGTTCACCACACCGTTCAACTTCTGGCTCTGGGGCAACCTCTACATCAACAGCCTCGGCGTGGCGGCGGACATCCCGCACCTCTCCATCCCGCTGCTTGACGTATTCAAGACCATCTTCATCCTCCTCGGAGTTCCGCTCACCCTCGGAATCCTCACCAGCCACTACCTCCCAAAGGTTGCGAATGCGCTGAAGAAGCCTTTCCAGTGGCTCTCCATCATCTTCTTCCTCGCGATGGTCATCCTCTCCTTCATGGGCAACATCGAAGCATTCAGCAACTGTGTGCAGTACATATTCCTCGTCGTCCTCATCCACAACTTCCTTGCACTCCTGATCGGATTCACCGTCGGAACTGTATTCAAGGTGCCTCAGGCCGACCGCAGGACTCTCACCATCGAGACCGGCATCCAGAACTCGGGACTCGGACTCGTGCTGCTTCTTGGAACCAGCATATTCGCCGGCTTCCCTCCTCACGGCGGCATGCTCGTGATCACGGCATGGTGGGGTGTATGGCACATCATCTCAGGCCTCACGGTCTCATCCATCTTCAATTTCACAGATAAAGACAAGAAATAGTGAGCAAGATATACGAGAAGAACACCTGGTACTCGCTCCTGCGCATCTACGTCGACAAAATGATCGAGAGCAGCTACAGCGAGATGCAGGTGATCGGTGAGGAGAACATTCCTCAGGACGGCGCAGTCATCATCGCGCCTAACCACTGCAACACCCTCATGGATCCCCTCGTGGTGCTCCGCGCACGCAAGGAGCCAACCGTATTCGGCGCAAGGGCGGACATTTTCAACAACAAGACCGCCGCTGCGGCGCTCCGCTTCCTCAGGATACTTCCTATGGTCCGCAGGCGCGACGGACTCCGCAACGTTGCCAAGAACCACGACTCTTTCGAGCAGATCGTGGAGACCCTCGAGAACGGAATGATGTACTGCATGTTCTGCGAAGGAACGCACCGTCCGAAGCATTCGCTCCTCCCCGTCAACAAGGGCATAGTCAGGATCGCGCTTGCCGCAAACGAGAAGTTCGGCGACAAGAAGCCTGTCTACATCCTTCCTGCCGGCATCGAGTACGGAGACTATTTCCGTTTCCAGGCCACGGCCCTTCTCCAGTACGGAAAGCCGATCAACGTCACCGAGTATGTCAAGGAGCATTCCGACGCATTCGAGGCAGACATCTACAAGGACCTGATGTGGAAGATCGCGGACGAGATATCGAGCCTGATCACCTTCATCCCGGACAACGAGCTCTACAGTGCAAGGTGGACCCTCACCAGGATATGGGCGGGCCACAAGGGCTCGCCGAAGAAGAAGCTCGAGAACAACAGGAAGGCTGCCGCCAGGGCCGAGAATGCAGACGAGGCTCTCCTCGCGGCTGCAGAAGATTTCGAGGCAGGCCGCAAGAAGGCACATATCTCCATCAAATCCTTCGGAAAGAAGAGGCCGGTGGTCAACTTCATCAACAAGATCGTCATCGGTCTTATTCTCCTTCCGTTCTTCCTCTACAGCACCCTCATGGCCCTACCTATCTGGCTCACCTCGAGGATCATCTGCTCAAAGGTCAAGGACCCCGCATTCACCAATACGGTCCGCTTCGGAGTACACCTCGCCTTTCTTCCTATCATGGCGATAGTATGGGGCGTGCTGCTCTTCATCTTCCTCCCTTGGTTCGTTGCCCTGCCTCTGTTCATCATTGCGCTCGGAGCCAACGTAATCCACTACAGGAGCCTCGAGTTCTACAGGGTAATGTTCTCTGATTTCCGTCTCTTCGGATATCCTGAGCTCGTAAAGAAATATTGGAACATCAAAAACAGCTAGTATATGAAAAGAATCGCTATCGCAGCTCTCTGTCTCGCACTATGCTCAGCATCCTATGCTGAAACCAAGGACAGCGCTCCTAAGGAGAAGAAAGCAAAGAAGGAAGTGAAGTACGACGAGAATGGCAAGATCATCAAGACCGGACTCAACTTCGGTCCTCTCCCTGCCGTTGCATTCGACGCGGACAAGGGCTTCCAGCTCGGAGGCATTCTCAACATCTATAACTTCGGTGACGGCTCGAAGTACCCAAACTATTTCAGCAAGTGGTACATCGAGGCTTCGTATTTCACTAAGGGTTCGATGCTCTTCCAGCTCCAGAACGACAACAAGGAACTCATCCCTGGCATCAGGTGGTCTTCTGCAGCATCTGTAACCATCGACAAGGCGTTCGACTTCTATGGTTTCAACGGCTACCAGAGCTTCTATGATTCCGACAGGATCGATGCCAGCAACGACAAGAAGGCAATAAAGAAAGGTACTGCTCAGCCGGATCCAAATCTCTACCGCTATACTCCTTTCTATAGGTTCGACAAGATGACCGTCTTCGCCAAGACTGACTTCATCGGAAAGATCACCGACCATTTCTATTGGGAGGCAGGATACCATTTCCAGTATTTCCGTCAGGACGAGATCGACCGCGTCAGCATCAACAAGAACAAGTTCTATTACGACACCTTCCCTTCAGGCCCTGACACCTACGCCAACGCCAAGTTCCCAGAGGGAATGGAGCCTATCAGGGATGATCGTCCATATCAGCCTACCCTTTTCGAGTACTACAAGAGCTGGGGAATCATCGACGAGAGCGAAATCTACAACAAGAAAGGCAAGCCTAGCATGATCAACAGCAGCGTCCGCCTTGGTCTCATGTATGATTCTCGCGACAAGGAAGGCGCTCCTGCAAGAGGAATATGGGCCGAGGGCCATCTCATCGCCTCTCCAAAGTGGCTCGGCTCAAGCAACTCGAACTACCGCTACAGCCTCACCTTCAGGCAATATGTACCTATCGTGAAGAACGACGTCCTCACCTTCGCATACAGGATCAACTACGAGGGTACTATCGGTAAGTTCTCGCCTTATTATACCTATCCTTACATCACCGTCGTCGGTAACGATGGTGACAAGGACGGCAACGGTGGCTATCGCACCGTGCGTGGTATTCTCAGGGATCGCGTGATGGGTCTCGACCAGGCTTCATACACTGCCGAGTTCCGCTACAAGTTCGTGGACTTCCGCCTCGGCAAGCAGAACGTGGCCTTCTCTATCACCGCATTCAGCGACGGAGCCATGGTGACTCGCCAGCGCGACATCACCTACAAGGGCGACGGCACTGACTACGCCATCTACAAGGCTTTCATGAGCGGCAGGCTCGAGGAGCACAACTACCCTGAGAAGTATATCAAGATGATAGACAACGGAGCTTATGGTTCCATCAAGACCCTCAAGGAGATGCCGCACATCACCGCAGGTCTCGGATTCCGCTTCATCATGAACTCCAATTTCATCGTGGCTGCCGAGTACGGTATGCCTATCACCCGCTTCTTCAAGGAGAACAACCCATATAGGATGCAGGACGGAAAGGGAGCATTCTACATCAACACAGGCTATCTTTTCTAATGGATAAGGAATATCTCGACACTTTCGAAAGCGGCCTTCTCAATGAGCTCATGAAGGTCGCGCGTTCGCTCGGCATGCTCGGGGACACTCTCCTTGCGAGCGACGACATCGACGACAAGTGGCGCGAGTTTGCGCCCGAATACATGGCTGACGCAGTCAAGAACGTGAACTCATATCCGGAGTTCGCAGTCGCATGCGCAGGATACGCAGGAATGGCGATCGCGAAGTGGTGGGACGAGGACTGGGGCCGCCATCACAGCGCGAAGTTCGCCTCCCTGCTCGGCGACCGCGGATTCGACAACATGGATGACCATATCGTGACTTCGATACTCGGATATTCCCTCAGCTCCACCGAGGCCGGTGTCCTCATCAAGACCATGGAGGTTCTTTCGCAGACCACCTGGACATACATCCGCCACTCTTCCATCGAGGCAGGTACAGCCGACGCCTTCCACGCGCTCTCGCGCGCATGCAGATGTCTCTACAGGGTAGGTGCCGCGATGCAGCTCAAGAAGATGGGGTACCGCTTCCAGGCTGTCAATCTCAACCGTCTCCCAAGCTAGTCCGCTCCGAAGGCAGCTGACCGACGAGGTTCTTTAGAGACTGAAATAAAAAAGAGCCGCCCGGATGGGCAGCTCTTTTTATTTTGAGTTGGTATAGTCAACAAATTACTTGCTGATGACGCGTGCCATTTCGCAAACCTTGTTTGAGTAACCCCACTCGTTGTCGTACCATGCGCAAACCTTTACGAAGGTAGGATCGAGCTGGATACCAGCCTTAACATCGAAGACAGAGGTCTTTGACTCGTTGCGGAAGTCGGTAGAAACGACTGCATCCTCAGTGTAACCGAGAACACCCTTGAGCTCACCCTCAGAAGCCTCCTTCATAGCAGCGCAGATCTCAGCGTAAGTTGCAGGCTTAGCAAGCTCGCAAGTAAGGTCTACGAATGATACGTCTGAAGTAGGGACGCGGAGTGACATACCGGTAAGCTTACCGTTGAGCTCAGGAAGAACCTTACCAACAGCCTTAGCAGCACCAGTTGAAGAAGGGATGATGTTCTCGAGGATACCACGACCACCTCTCCAGTCCTTCTTTGAAG
>JAKSJQ010000058.1 GCA_024402115.1 Bacteroidales bacterium
GTCGTCGCATCGCTCCTTCACCGTGCGCGTCAGAAGAGCAGGATAGCCGCATCTGATGCGGGAATAGGTCAGGAACACGACCCATTCTCCGCAATACGAATCCTTGACGGCACTGGCACAGGTCAATCCTGCACCATGATATACCATCGTCTCCTCTCGGACCACAGTGTCATCTGACCTGTGCATGGTCCTTGTGCGAAGGAGACCTCTAAACAGGGCGTTGGACGTGATCTGAGGATAAAGAGGGCATCCTTCGACGCGGCCAAGATAGTGTGCAGGCATGGCATCAGAGCATCCGTCATCATCATGGTTGGAATATGTGTACTCTGAATAGCTTCCGTCGGCAAAGGTCTCACGAACTTTGCTGTAAGTTACGTGGCAACCATCCGTGTCAGAAAGAGGAAGAATAGGCAGCTCACTGTACATGTAGAAATGGCCTTCGGAATTGAAATCATAGTTATGGAGGGCGTGAGCTCCTTCCACGAGGCACTCGGCACGAGAACATAGGACGCCAGAGGAGACGCCTCCGAACTCGTATGTGAAAATTCTGGTCGAGGATCTGCCGTCAACGGTGTGGTCCGTGATGCTCCTTATCCTGAGACCACCGGCCGTCTGGGTTCCCGTGGAGGCTGAAGCGAAGGCAGGAGGCAGAACTTCCTTACCATATCTGTGGGGTTCCCACTCATAGTCTGTCCATCCGCCAGTCGGGTAATGGACACGGACAAGGGACTCCGCCTTCTGGAAGGCTGCATGTGCATCAAAGTCGTCAAAGCCAGTTCTATAGGCGGTGAGACCTCTTCCGGATCCACCTCTCCAGGATTCGAAACTGCGTCCGTTGTAGTAACCCCACACGTCAGTCATGAAGGAGTTGTATGCTGGAAGGAGCGTCCCGTCATATGTGAATCTCCATGAACCGTCCGCTAGGCATGCCGTGCCATCGCCGTCGTTCTGGAGGATATGCACTTCAAGGAGTTTGAGCCGTGTCGTGCTTGCGTCTGATAGATCGTCGTCGGTATAGATGAAGTGGATGTCCCTGTGACTTCCGTGTATGCGTATCAGTTTGCAGTAGTAGTCATTGTCCTGGAAACCGAAGAGAGGCATATGGATGGGTTCTTCACGGGGTTGGTATGCACAGTACACTTCGAAATCCTGCCAGTAGTCTGGGTGACCTTCGTCAAATTTTAACTCCGTCGTGCGAGCGACGTCGAAATCCAGTCTGTCACCCATCAGAATGCTCTTAACTCGCACAAGGTAGCAGGGCATGAGGAAATGGTAGCTCAGGTTGGACTTGCATCCACCAGCAGAGGCATAATATGTGTCTGACCGATGTCCCAGAGCCCCGAGTTCCGGAATAAAAAACCTGTCTGGACCGGCGTCAGTGGCATATGCACAGCCCTGATGCACATCGCGCATCACGATGGGTACACCATGACGTTCATATGTGAACTCGAACACCTCCCCGTCAGCACGTTCGAGGCGGGTCAGCATCCATGTGTTCGCCGTCGCTACGGCGTCCCATCTCTTGGTGTTCACTATGACCGTGCCATTCGCATAATCATTGTTCTGGTATTGGATCACCGAGTATTCTATCGATTCCTCAGTCCCGCCGAAAACATATCGGTTGCCTTCCTTGTCGCGCAGGACAATCCGCCGTATGTAGGCATATCTCTTGGCAGGAATAGCGGAGTTGTCGGGACCGGCCGCGTACATGTCAATGCGGTTTTCACCTGCAGTCACGATATCATAGCCTTCAAGAGATATCGCTGACTCGTCGCGTGAAATCACACGGAGTTCATGCTCGCCTACGATGACGAAGCTTGCCGAGATACCAGGTGCATTTACGATGTATTCGTCAGGGGAAAAGTCCTTCTTGCCTGTGTATAGGTTCTGAGCGACTTCTGTAGCATTCCAGGCACGGCTGTTCTGGATCTCATGAATATGATAGAGGTATCCTGGCTGTTCGTCAGTATTGGAGTCCTGATGCAGGTGGTCGTATTCCGAGCTTGACATCTCGTCCTTCATGCCATGTATCACCCTTGTGATGCTGCCTCCGGCATGGAGACTCCATCCGAGACCGACCCATCCAGGATGCTGCTCCGGCTTTATTCCTCCTCCGTGGTAACTCAGAGAAACCGGCAGGGTGAAACCTCGGCCACGTACCTCGGTAAGGGGGACTGATATCTGTGGGAGTCCATGAAAATAGCTGACCGGCGTCCTGCCGTACTGACCGATCTGATATGCCGTAGGAGAGACCGCCTGCGGGAAGTATTTTGTGGTGGTGAAGCCCATGTGGTGGATAGCTTAGTATTTTCTCAAATGTAGCAATCATTTCGATGGATTCCAAGAGCTGAATTCTAATTGGAAGTTGCTGCGCTTCCAATTAGAATTCAGCCTTATATTTAGTTGTTTGCAAATAAAAACCGGCAGAACGTCAATTTAAATTCTGCCGGTCGCAAATTTATGTTTCGTGTCTACTTGAGGCCACGCGCCCTGAGGAGAGCTGCAGGATCTGGGTCGGCGCCGCGGAAGCGCTTGTACATCACCATAGGATCGTCAGAGCCACCCTTCTCGAGGACATTGCGACGGAACGAGGTAGCGGTAGCCTGGTCATAGAGTCCCTTCTCGAGGAAGAGGTCGAAGGCGTCCTTGTCGAGAACCTCGGCCCAGAGGTAGCTGTAGTAGCCTGCGCTGTAGCCTGAGCTTCCGAAGATATGGTTGAAGTAGGTGCTGCGGTAACGAGGGATGATCTCGTCGATGAGGCCTATCTCGTCACAGACCTTCTTCTCGAAGGACTCGACGCTGATACCGTCCATAGATGAGAGTTCATGCCACTTCATGTCAAGGATGCTGGCTGCGACAAGCTCGGTGGTGGTGAAGCCCTGGTTGAAGTTGCCGGCAGCGATGATCTTGTCAACAAGTTCGTCTGGAATGACCTCGCCGGTCTCGTAATGGAAGGCGTAGGTAGCGAGGACCTCCTTCTGGAAAGCCCAGTTCTCGTTGATCTGAGATGGGAGCTCCACGAAGTCACGCTTCACGTTGGTACCGCTGGTGCCCCTGTATGTACACTGAGAGAGCAGGCCGTGGAGGGCATGTCCGAACTCGTGGAACATGGTCTCGACCTCGTCGAGGGTGAGGAGTGAAGGTGTGTCTTCGGTAGGCTTGGTGAAGTTACCGATATTGACGATGACAGGACGCACGTTCACGCCGTCAGCGATGTACTGATCGGTGAAGTTGCTCATCCACGCACCTCCCCTCTTGATAGGACGAGGATAGTAGTCGGTGATGATGACACCGATGAGAGATCCGTCAGCATCTGTCACCTCGAAGGCCTCTGCCTCAGGGTTGTAGAGAGCGACGCCGGTGACAGGCTTGAACTTGAGGCCATACAGACGGCTCGCGTTGTCAAATACGCCCTTGCGGACGTTCTCCATCTTGAAATATGGCTTGTACTGCTCCTCATCGAGGTCGAAGCGCTCCTTGCGCACTCTCTCGGCATAGTAGAGATAGTCCCAAGGCTGGATGGTAGAGCCTGCCTCTACAACGCCGGCAGCGATGTCCTTGTCCATCACGGCCTGCATGTCTGCGACCTCTTCCTTCGCGCGTGCGACGGCGGCGTCCATGATCTCAGCGAGGAAAGAGTCTACAGCCGAAGCCTTCTTAGCCATGGTGTTCTCGAGAATCATGTCAGCAGGAGTATCGAATCCGAGGATGTTTGCCCTCTCAATGCGAAGCTTCATGATCTTCTCGACGACAGCCTTGTTGTCGTATGTGTTGCCGTTATTGCCTCTGTTCGAGTATGCCTTGAAGACTCTCTCGCGAAGTGCGCGGTCCTCGCTCCTACCCATGAAAGGATAGTACTCGGATACAGACATGCCGAACTCTGCGGTGAACGCATTGCTCTCTGCGAGGAGATTGTTTCCGAACTGGAGGTAGAGATTCGAAAGTTCCGTGTTCACGTCGCGAAGCTTCGCCTGAGCCTCCTCGTCGAGGTCTACACCGTTCTGGATGAACGAATCGTAGAGGTCCTTGAGGTAGGTGTTCTGCTCCACGGTAAGGCCGAGGCTCTCACGCTTGTCGTACACGGCCTTCACCTTCTCGAAGAAGAAGCGGTTCATGAAGATGTTGTCAGAATGCTCCGAGAGCATAGGGGTCACCTCTTCTACGACATTGATGAGCGACTCCGTACCATCGGACTCGCTGAGGTTGAAGAGTACAGACTGCACCCTGCCGAGAACGGCACCCGAACGGTCGTAAGCTTCTACGACATTCTCGAAAGTAGGTTCGTCGCTGTTGAGAATGATGGCATCGATCTCAGCGCTCTGCTGACGGATACCGTACTTGACTGCAGGGACATAGTCCGAGTCATGGATCTTATCGAACGGCGGAATGCCGTATGGGGTGTCCCATTCGCTGAGGAAGGGATTCTGGTTGCATGCTGTCATGGCAACTGTTACTGCCAAAGCAGTGATTATTCTTTTCATATCTAGATTGGTTCGTCAGGTTCTATTTCCACCACGCATCACGGGTGGACTCGATCTCGGCAGCCTTGTCGCTCTTCGCTGGAAGGTTCACGAAGAAATCGATTCCCATCTTCTCCTCGAGCTCATCGATGGTCATGGCCTGGTTGATGACGTCTGAGAGGTCATTCGGATAAGACTTGTGCTCATAGTAGAATCCGATGGCGGTATACTCGCCGCCCACTCCGAAGTTGCCGAACTTCTTGTATCCGAGGAGGGCCTTGAAGTAGCCGACAGGTACAGGTACTGATGCGCCGGTATTGTCATAGGCAATCTTGTCGCTGTTACGGATATCGGCACCGGTGACTACGTAGAGTGTATCGAAGGAGTCAGACCAGTTTCTCACCTTCTGCTCGAGCTTGTCCCATGAGTTCTGGTTGAGAGAGCCGAGCTGGGCTGTCATGTTTGTGAAGTAGAAGGTAGACTTGTTGTCCGTATAGCGGTCTGCTGAAGGAAGCTGATGGCCTCTGTCGTATACGCCGGAAGCGTTCTTGTCGTCCTTGAAGCCGCTGAAGAGCACCGCCTGATACTCCTTAGGGACCTTAGGGTCATAGTCCCATGCGTCGGTACGTGAACCAGAGCCGCGGAAGGTCTTGTTGAGAGGATATGCCACCCAGTGGGCGATCTTGTTGTTCACGTCGTAGTAGAACGAGTAGTTGCGGAGCTTCATTCCGCCGCTGAGAGTCATGTCATGACGCACATAATACATACCATCCTCGCCGCTGAGTGCAGGAAGCTCCATCCACTTGGTAAGCGCGTCTGACTTGAAGGTGGCCGGAGTGACCTCATTGCTTGCATTGCTGCTGACGATCTCAAGCGCCTTGATCTCCCAGGTTCCGGCAGACTCTGCGCTGCTGGTATAATGGAAACCGAGCTGTACCTTCTTTCCGGTGTATGAGGTGAGGTCGACAAAGCCTGAATCCATGAAGGTCCATGAAAGCGAAGTCGGGAACTTAGGATTGAGTTTCACCCACTCCCCACCTTCGAGACGGACCCAGGCGGTAGACTGCTCCAACGCGCTCGCATGGCTCGCATGCTTGTTGATTGCATGGTCGAACCTTAGATATGCGGTAGTGTAGCCGGCAAGGCTGATGACAGGGGAAATGAGCCATGAATCAGCCTCAGTGTTGGTATTGTCGATATATCCGGTACCTTTCATACCATACTGGTCGGTCCTTGTCCATATACCGCTGCCCTTGACGTCGCTGGTCGTCCAACCGTCCATGGTCTTGGTGAAATCGATAGAATAGAGAGTACCTTCCTCCGGGTCTGTGCCTGGGATAGGATCAGTACCGGTGCCTGGGCCTGGAGTGGTGACCATACCGGCCTGGCTGATCTTGACGGTCTTGGTGATGCTGCCGGCAACGATGCTGATCTCACCGTTGCGAGGTTCGCCGGTATTGGGGTCTGCAACAATTGTGATGGTCTGGACTGACTTGTCGCCCTGACCCTGCCTGGCACCGTTTCCGCTGATAGGGGAAACCTTTGCCCAGGCGATGTCCACGATGCCGCGGACGTTCCATGCTACGGTTGAGACGAATGACACGGTAGCGCTGCCACCTTCCTGCTCAAAACTTACGGACGACTGCTCGAGATAGAGAGCGGCCTCCTCCTTCTTGGTACAAGAGATGAGGACAGTGGCCATAGCCATGATGCAGAGAATGAAATTCCTGAGTTTCATATTGTTGTGTTGATAATTTTTAATGGGTAACCGTATGGCAAATATAGCAATAAATACTATTCTTCCGTCGCCTCCACGAAGCCGGTGCAGTCCAATGTGAGACGCTTCCCGTCAGCCATCACTGCATCCAGGACTGCCCTGTAAGGATTCGCCTGGACCTTGAGTGTACCTGAGAGCGGCGCGAACATCGGAGAATAGTAATGGTCGACATCCTCGAAGATGATCATGTAGTCCAGCCTGTTGGTGAGGGACGGGTTCGAGAAGTCTAGTGTCTTTCCCACATTGTCCTTATGGACGAAGAGCGCGACATATGAGGTGTACGGCGCTTCCGGCTCACGGGCGATCATTAATTCCACGTAGTTCTCATCCCCGGAGCAGAGAAGAGTATGCACGCTGTAATCCTTTCCGTCATAGACGTACTTGGAAAGGGGCGTGACAGGAACTTCCTTAATGACGTCCTTATAGATAGGTTCCTTCTCTGCGCAGGAGACAGCGAGAAGAAGGATGCAAAAAATCAGATGTCTAAGTCTCATTACCTTATGATTACTACGTTGCCTTTATATTCGAGTTTCAGCACTACGCTGGAGCCGCTGAGCGGCCAGAGATTGGCAAGCTCGCTGTGGTATAGTCCAGTCTCCTCGTTGAGAGAGTGGACTATATATGATCCAGTGTCGAGATTGGTCTTGTCCCAGGTCTTACCGTCATAGGAAAGAGAGAATGCACCGTCTGTCGAAAGGCCGGCAGAACGGTTATAGTTCTGCTTGCTGACTGTCATGCGCACATGGTCAGCAGCCTCTGCCTCGGCGACGGTGGTGACACCCTCCGCCTCGGTCCAATAGATATGGGCGAGCGCTCCGCTAAGGTCAATCAGGGCTGTGCCGATGGCGTGACGGGTCTTTCCGACGAAGAAAGCATTGTCGACAGGTCTCTCGATCGAAGCGTCCAAGAGAGGGCCGTTCCAATACATGTCAAGGCCATTCTGCACGCTCGTATATCCGTTCCTGTCCGACGCCTTGGCGCCGGATACGGTCACGCAATAGTCATGTTCTCCCTTGATCTCGACCGCAAGGCTACCTGAAACCATATCCCACTCGCTGTCGAAGTCTCGGACCATCATCTGCAGAGTTCCGTCAGCAAGGCAGTCAGCGATGCTGTGGAACTGTCCGTCGCAGATTTCAGCCTTAGGTGCAATCATCGCGTAGGTGGTCTTAGGGATATCCTCACCGTACTCAATGCCGCCTGTGGTGAAATACATTACGTCCACATATTCGTCGCTTGTCCGATAGAAGGCTGCTCTGACAGGACGCGAGTAGTCCTCACCCCAAAGGAAGGTCGACTCGTTCTCTCCGCCTGGAGTGTACTCTGAGGTGGTCTTCACAAGTATGGTGCGTCTGTCGATGAGCTTAATCTCGATTTCAAAGCTGGCGGTCTTTGCTTCCTTGTCAACGCTAAGAGTGAATACTCCGTACATGATCTCGTCTGTAGGAGTCTCATTGGACGAATCGAATGTGACCACTCCTGGGATGAGAGTAGAAATAAGGTAGCGCAGATGTTCGAGCTTCACGTCAACCGGCTGTCCGTTCAGCGGGCTGAGAATATTGACCGCAATGATGTTGTCCTTCTCCAGATCGAGTTCAAGGCCTTTCTTGATCACTTCCTTGGAAAGGCCCGGGAAATCTGCAAGGTAGAAAGCATAGAAGCCCGTATCGGAATAACAGGCGGTAGATGCGACCTTGATCTCCTTCTCGACCACTCCCTTGTCGCTCAGAAGGTAGATGACATCATCCTGCTGGACGAAGCCAGGCTCATCTGGAACCACTGGGTCCGGATCAGGCTCCGGCTCCGGTCTCGGAGTTGGATCATCTGGTTTACAAGCCATGACGAGCATTGAAATTGCCGCCAGGATAGACATTATCTTCTTTATGTTCATGGTGTCGATATTTCAATATTATTTCCAGTCGATGAGGATCTTGTTGGCAGGATTGCCGCAATCGATCAGGTCTGCCTTGATGATAGGCTCGTCGCTGCCTTCTGCATACGAAACATTCAGCGTTCCACCGACTACCCTGCCGTAATCTCCGGTCCATAATCCAGTCGAAGCCAGATTGAAGTACCAGGAGCCCTGGAGGGTCGAGAAATAGAAGTGAGGGTAGCCCTCGAGTATCTTGAACGGCCATATCTGCGAGCCGTCGATACCGCCGCCGGGTTCGCGTCTTACAATCTTGTATTCTCCAGCTGGAATCTTCCCGTTCGAATCAGGGTTGACGAAGAGGTCGAGCATCATGACTGGACCCTCTCCCGAGAAGGTGATCTTGCTGGTCTTGCCCGGCATGGAAACACTCACGCCGTCGCCGGTAAGGAACACCCTGTAGTTGCTGAAGCGAGGAGGATTCTCGTAGCGGTACTGGTCGCCGCGGTCGCAGATCCAGAGCTTCGGAAGCTCCGCACGCGTAAGCTTGACATCACCTTTGAGCGAGCTGTCGGGAGCGCCGGGGAACTCATAGTCCGCAATCTGGGTGAAATCCCCCTCGTACACGAACCTCCTCTTGGTGAAAGTGCCGTCCACGAGCATGCCCTCGACGGTGAACCTGCCGGTTGACTTGTCCCTCGAGATCGTGAAGTCTCCGTCAAGGAACATATATGGAGCGTACTCGGATGAGTCGAGATTGAGATAGTAGGATCCGTAGCTGGCCCAGAGGGTGCCATAGTAAGGATGTTCGAACTCATCGTCATATCCCGTCTCCCACTGCCCTATGCGGAGGTCAGAATATGAATCAGGGGCGGTATAATGCCGGGCAAGCACATTCCAGCCGTCCTCCCTGCCGCTTGAGATCGCGGTCTGGAGACAAAGCTTGACCATCTGGCCTTTGCCCGTATAGGTATCCGTGGCCAGGTCATATTCTGCAGGGTCGCCAGTATAAAGGGTAAGATACCACCTGTCGACGGTTTCGGAATATGCGCCATAGAACTCAAGCACGGCAGACTTCATCACAAGCGTGTCCGCCTTCATCCCTTCGAGGTCAGGATAAGTCGGAACCTCTATCACGTTCTCGATCACCTCCCTCTCGGTGCAGGACTGCACGGAAAGGAGAATTGACGGAATGACGAAAAAAAGCAGCGCCGAAGCCGCTGCTTTGACGATTCTTCTGACATTTGATAACATGGTTCCAAAAGTAGCCAATATTTAGTTTATAGACAAAAAAGGGACCACGATTTCTCGCGGTCCCTTTCTGCTATAAGGCTCCTGCCGGATTAGTCTGCAAGAGTGATCACGATCTTTTCAACATATACCGCATAGTTCGCAGTATCTGAGATAGAGAATGTGGTGTAGTCACCTGCTGAAAGGTCATAAGTGGTAACCTTGCCGCTGGTGCTGCCGGTAATTACGGTTTCACCACCCTTAACCTCGAGGTTGGTAGGATACCAATCCTTGCTCTCTGGGCAGGTAAGCTCGATAGAGACGATCTTCTTGCTGAAAGCAGAGGCAGTCCTGAGGACACCTGCAGACTTCTTAAACTGGATACCGTTGCCGAAGTTGGCCACATTTACAACTTCGAAAGAATGTCCGTCAGCTGTAAATGTAGTGAACTCTGTTGGATATGCAGTTGGGAGAGGATCTGCGGTGATGGTGACGGTGTTGCCCTTGCCAGGGAGCTGAGGCTCAACATAGTCGATCTGAACGAATGGTCCGAAAGGATCTTCGCCCATCGTGATGTACATGTCGCCTTCCTCATTGAACTCAAAAGGAAGCTCACCGAAGTTGAAGCTGTTGATAGAACCCTTGCCTGTCGAAGGATCGTAGGTGTAAGTGAAGGTAACTTCTTCAGGATTGCTGATTTCGTCCCACCAGATACCGTCCTCGCCGTCACCATTCACGATCATACCATTAGATGCATCAGTGAAGATGGCGATAGCGAAACCGTCATCGTCACCCTGCTTCCATGAGGTATGTGCAAGAGTAGTTGGGTATGCAGGAGCAGCACCCTCCTCGATAGATACGAGAGTAGTGGTGATGGTCTTGTATGAGCTTGCCTTACCGTTAGCATAACCGTAAACGTTCACGGTCTTGCCAGCGAAGCCCTCAGTAGCGGCGATATAGATACCGTAATCACTGCCGAGAACCTTGATTGTCCTGTTGTCGTCACCCATCACGCCTGAGAAGTGGATGTACTGGTACTGAGGGTTACCACCCCAGTTCTTGACATCATCCTCAGTCATGATCTCGACTGGAGTACCATACTCAGGGGTAGCCTTCTCCTTGAGAACCTCGAACTTAGGGCTTCCGAACTGAAGGAGGCCGCTACGCTCAGATACCTCAGCACCGTCGAGCTTGATGCAGTCACCAACCTCGAGAGTGTTGCCTGAAGAGTAAACCATGATGTTTGCAGTACCGTCGCTGATGATCACGTTGCTGCCAGCCTTTGCCATTACGACAGCCTTCTCGACGAGATAGTTGCCAGGACCCTTGGTGAAGATCTCTGCGATGGTTGAAGGGTTGCCGACCTGAGCTACCTTGTAGGTAACGCTTGACTTGCCATTAACTCCAGCCTTGAAGGTAAGAGTTGCAGTGCGGCCTGAACCTGCGGTAGGCTGAACCTTGAACTTGAAGATAGTAGTATCAGCTGGGTTCGGTTCAATCTTGGTA
>JAKSJQ010000059.1 GCA_024402115.1 Bacteroidales bacterium
GGAAGAACATGTAGTACTTGCCGTCCTTCTCCTGAACGTCGCAGTCCCAGAGCTGACGTCCGTGCCATGCGATATCCTCGAGACCGATGACCTTGCCGTGGTCAGTGACGGTACCTGTCATAGGGTCTCCGTCGATAGAGAGGACGTGGTAGTCCTTCATGATATACTGGTCACCGCTGTCGTCCTCGACGTTTGAGTCATCCTCCCAGTCATGAGAAGGGTAGATGTAGATCTTTCCGTTGAATACGTGTACGGATGGGTCTGCCATGTAGTCGGCAGGTAAGAGATATCTTTTTACGACTTTCTTTGCCATAGTGTTATAGTTGTTAGTGTATTTGACTTATTTTGCCCTTGCCTCGATCTCCTTGTTGATCTCGTTCATCTTCTCGTCGCTGAGCTCATACTTGCTGATGATGAAGATTGCGAGGAGAAGGAGGATGGCTGGGATCACGCATACGAGCCAGAGAATACCCTGGAGAGCCTGAGGGGTCTGGGTTGCGTTTGCTGCGTTGAAGCCTACGATTGCGAGAACGAATCCTGGGACTACGCCGCCGAGTGCCATGCCGGCCTTGAAGAAGATACCGGTGAGGGCGTTTACGATACCTGCGATACGACGACCGGTGGTGTACTCACCATATGTGATCACCTCAGGAACGAGAGCCCACATGTAGCCAGTGGCAACGATGATACCGGTGCTCTTGATGAACTGTGCGATGCAGAGGAGCACGATGTTGCTCTTGGTAGCCTCGATAGAAACGAAGGTGTACATGAGAGCCATACCAATGATTGCTGTGCCGAGGAAAGCATAGAACATACCCTTCTTGCCGATAGCCTTCTTGATGGCAGGCACGAGCGGCATGAAGATGAATGCAGGAATGGTACCGAGCCACATGAAGAGTGTGGTGAGGAATGGGGTAGCACCTACGTTATAGGTCATGAAGTATGCGTCAGCTGCGTTGCTGACTGACATCATGGAGAATGCGGTGATGAAGAAGAAAGCGAGGACGCGGAGAGGCTTGTTGCGGCCGAACTCCGTCCAGAGGTCGCTGACCTTGACGTTGGCAGCCTCTTTCTGGTCCATGACGACACGCTCCTTGCACTGTGAGAAACAGAATACGAGGAGGAGGAGACCTGCGATGCAGAAGATAGACATGGTGATGAACCATGCACCTGCTGCCTCAGGAGTGTTGGTGACAGCCTCCATCTTGCCAGACTCAGGGTTGAGGGCCTTAGGAGCGAAGATTGCGATCACGAGTGGAAGCGACTTCACGATGATACCACCGAGGTTCGCCATGAACATACGGGTAGAGGTGAGGATGGTGATCTCGTCAGTGTCGCGGGTGAGTGCTGAGTTGATTGCTCCGTAAGGAACGTTCACGAGAGTGTAGCACATAGACATGCCGACATAGGTGATGTAGGCGTAGATGAGCGAACCGTTGAATCCGTTCCAGAAGCAGAGGATTGCGAGCACTGAAAGAGGAATACCGCCGAGGATGAGCCATGAACGGTACTTTCCCCACTTCGGATTGCCCTTGTCGACGATGGTTCCAACGATAGGGTCCCAGAGGACATCGACGATACGCACGACGAGGAACATGATTGCGGCAGCGCCCGGATCAAGTCCGAATACGTTCGTGTAGAAGAAGAGAAGCCAGATGCTGACAGTCTGGTAGATGAGGTTCTGTGCGAGGTCTCCTGAACCGAAACCGATTCTCTGGAGCCAGCTGAGTTTGTAGAAGCCGTTAGCTTCGCTTGCGTTTGCCATAATAGTACTTGGTTATTTATTGTTTAAGATTTTTTCCGTGTGGTCAGTCTTTACAACATACAAATATAGTCATTCGTCAACGGATTTCCAACCTCTCCGGTGTCACCAATCTTCAAGAATCGGTCAAAGACGGCAAAAAACGGCTGAGGAATGTCATATATTGCCCATAAGCTTCAACAGGGGAAAGAAAGCTGCCGATATTGATACAAACAAAGAATTTATTTCGTAACTTTGAGAACTTAAACCATATAAAAATGTATTCACTCGGAATTGATATCGGATCATCATCTGTAAAAGTATCGCTCCTCGACATCAAGTCAGGAAGCTGCTGCTGTTCATCTACTAACCCTAAAACCGAAGCTCCTATCAAGGCTCCTCAGAAAGGTTTTGCTGAGCAGGACCCTGAAATGTGGTGGGGATTCATCTGCGATGGCATCAAGGATATAGCCTCTCAGTTCAATATGGCTGAGGTGGTGTCTATCGGTATCACCTATCAGATGCACGGTCTCGTGGCTGTCGACAAGGACGTAAAGCCTGTGCGTGACTCTATCATCTGGTGTGACTCAAGAGCAGTTGCCCTTGGCGCTGAGGCGCTCGAGAATATTGGTTATGACAAGTGCATGGACCACCTTCTCAACTCTCCTGGAAACTTCACCGCTTCCAAGCTCGCTTGGGTTAAGCGCAACGAGCCAGAGCTCTACGCAAAGATCTGGAAGTTCATGCTTCCTGGCGACTATGTGGCTTACAAGCTCTCAGGTTCAGTGGCTACTACTGAAACCGGTCTTTCAGAGCAGATTCTCTGGGACTTCAAGGAGGCACGCCGTGCTGACTTCGTAGCAGAATATTATGGAATTTCTCCAGAGCTCATCCCTGACATCGTACCTTCTATCGGCGTTGCGGCAAACACTGACGCTGCTACTGAGAAGCTCTTCGGTATTCCAGAGGGAACTCCTATCTCATACCGTGCCGGCGACCAGCCAAACAATGCCTTCTCACTCAACGTGCTCAACCCAGGTGAGATCGCAACCACCGGTGGTACCAGCGGCGTTGTATACGGTGTAACCGACGTGCCAAAGGCAGACGCACACTCACGTGTGAACACTTTCCTCCACGTGAACAACACAGCTGACGCTCAGCGTTACGGCGTGCTTCTCTGCATCAACGGTACCGGTATCATGAACTCTTGGATCCACAGGAACATCACCTCTCAGTACAGCTATGCTGAGATGAACGATGTCGCTGCACAGGCTCCTGCAGGTTCTGACGGCCTTCTCGTCCTTCCTTTCGGAAACGGTGCAGAGCGCGTTCTCGAGAACATGACCACAGGTGCTGCCCTCGCAGGTATCGACCTTGTACGTCACAATGTTTCTCACATCATCCGTGCAACCCAGGAGGGTATCGCATTCTCGTTCCGCTATGGTATCGACATCATGCGCGACCTCGGCCTCAACCTCAGCGTGATCCGTGCAGGTAAGGCTAACCTTTTCCTCAGCCCTCTCTTCCGCAGCACCCTCGCAACCCTCTGCGGCTCGAAGATCGAGCTCTACAACACAGACGGTTCACTCGGAGCAGCTCGCGGTGCGGCTCTCGGTGCAGGCTTCTACAAGACTCCAGAGGAGGCGTTCGCAACCTTGACCAAGGTTGACGAGATCCTTCCTGAGCCAGAGTGGGCAGAAGCTCTCGAGGCTGCTTACCAGAACTGGAAGAAGGAACTGGAGAGACATCTCGATAAATAGTATACGATATATCGGACTATATGTCAAGCCCGACCAGAAATGGCCGGGCTTTTTCATCCCATACTGACATTTTGTCACACGCGCACGCGTTGGCACTCGAATTGATTTCATTCCCGACCGTCGGGAGATCCGACTAGATTGATAACAATTAAAAACAGATAAACTATGATCAAACCTTTAGCAGACAGAGTTCTTGTCGAGCCGATGGCGGCTGAGACAAAGACAGCAGGCGGTCTTTTCATTCCTGACACCGCCAAGGAGAAACCACAGCAGGGTACCGTCGTTGCGGCTGGTCCTGGAAAGACTGATGAGCCTATGGAAGTCAAGGTAGGCGACGTGGTCCTCTACGGAAAGTACGCAGGTACCGAGGTTTCTTACGAAGGTAAGAACTACCTCATCATGAAGCAGTCAGACATTCTTGCAACTCTCTAAACCGAAAATCTTATGGCAAAGGAAATCAAATATAATTCAGACGTACGCGCCGAGATGAAGAAGGGCGCAGACGCTCTTGCAAACGCAGTGAAGGTCACCCTCGGCCCTAAGGGACGCAATGTCATCATCGACAAGAAGTTCGGTGCACCTCACGTAACCAAGGACGGTGTTACCGTCGCAAAGGAGATCGAACTCGAAAACCGTTTCGAGAACATGGGCGCACAGATGGTCAAGGAAGTGGCTTCGAAGACCAATGACCAGGCCGGTGACGGAACCACCACTGCTACCGTTCTCGCGCAGGCTATCATCAACGTGGGCCTCAAGAACGTGACCGCAGGAGCCAATCCGATGGACCTCAAGCGTGGTATCGACAAGGCTGTCGCAGCTGTTGTCGCTAACCTCAGGGAGCAGAGCCAGGAAGTCGGCGAGGACTACAAGAAGGTTGAGCAGGTAGGTACCATCTCAGCGAACAACGATCCTTTCATCGGCAAGCTCATCGCTGATGCCATGTCAAAGGTCAAGAAGGACGGCGTCATCACCGTGGAGGAGGCCAAGGGCACCGATACTGAGGTGAAGGTCGTTGAGGGTATGCAGTTCGACCGTGGATATATCTCTCCATATTTCATGACTAACGGAGACAAGATGGAGGCTGTGCTCGACGAGCCTTGCATCCTCGTGACCGACAGGAAGATCTCTACCATGAAGGACCTTCTTCCTATACTTGAGCCAGTGGCAAGAGAGGGCAGGTCTATCCTCATCATCGCCGAGGACGTAGAGGGTGAGGCTCTCACTACTCTCGTGGTCAACAAGATGCGCGGTGCGCTCAAGATCGCAGCAGTCAAGGCACCTGGCTACGGAGACCGTCGTAAGGAGATGCTTCAGGACATCGCTACCCTCACCGGTGCGATCGTAGTTTCAGAGGAGCGTGGCTTCACTCTTGAGAATACCACTCCTGATATGCTCGGTAAGGCAGAGAAGGTAGTCATCACCAAGGACAATACTACTGTCGTCAACGGTTGTGGCAACCCAGAGGAGATCCGTGAGCGCGCAGAGCTCATCCGCAAGCAGATTGAGACAACCACTTCAGAATATGATAAGGAGAAGCTCCAGGAGCGCCTTGGCAAGCTCGCCGGTGGCGTTGCAGTCCTCTATGTGGGCGCAGCTACCGAGGTTGAGATGAAGGAGAAGAAGGACCGTGTAGAGGATGCTCTCAGCGCAACTCGCGCAGCTGTCGAGGAGGGTATCGTACCAGGCGGTGGAGTTGCTTACATCCGTGCCCTTTCGGCTCTCGATGGCCTCAAGGGTGAGAACGATGACGAGACCACAGGTATCAATATCGTGGCAAAGGCCATCGAGGAGCCTCTTCGTCAGATCGCTACCAACGCGGGAGTTGAGGGCAGCGTCATCGTCAACAAGATCCGTGAGGGTAAGGGTGACTTCGGTTACAACGCTCGCACCGGAGAGTATGTCAAGATGTTCAAGGCAGGTGTAATCGATCCTACCAAGGTCGCTCGTGTCGCTCTTGAGAATGCCGCATCTGTGGCAGGCATGTTCCTCACCACCGAATGTGCGATCGCAGACATCCCTGAGAAGGAGCCTGCTATGCCAGCTGGTGCCGGAATGGGCGGAATGATGTAATTGTTAGCGCAATATGTGAAAATGGCGGTAGTCTATTATGATTACCGCTATTTTTTTTATATTTGTGCAAACAAATTTACTAATATGCCAAAGAATGTAATATCTCTTACCAAAGAGAAAGAAAATAGCCTCTATTGGCTTGGCCGCTATATGGAGAAGGTATACCTCCAGATCCATAATCTCTGCCGCTGCCAGGAACTTCTTGACGAGGGTAAGCCTCAGGACTATACCAAGTATTATGAGCTCATCGGCTCGTCTATCGAGTACCACGACAAGGCTGAGGCGCGTTCGGGTCTCATGTACGACAGCAGGAACACCGAGTCTGTGATCACTTCGATCATCAAGGCAAGCGAGTATGCGGCGAAGCTAGAGGATGAGCTTGTTTCCTACAACAAGTATTATATCAAGGAGACCCTCGATCTCATGACCAGGAATGCCAACATCGGCAAGGATCCTCACATGGAGGACCTCCAGCAGGCTGCCGACCTTGCGCTCGCATTCTGGGGATCCATCGATGAGAGGATCTATGATCAGGAACTCAGGTCCCTTCTCTTTGTCGGCAAGATCGTCGAGCACATCGTCATGTGCATCAAGATGCAGTACAAGTACTATCGTATCGAAGAGGCTTTCGTACGCCTCGAGTGGATCGCAGCGAGACTCCCTGAGCTCTTCGATCCTAAGGTGCTCTCTGAGATCTCATACCTTCTCGCAGAACCTCAGTACTGCCCTAAGGTGGAGTCATACAGAAAGCTCGTTGCTGATATGTTCAACAGGCTCATCAAGGCATAATCCTTATACCTATATAATAAGAGAGGCTGACCTGGAGGTCAGCCTCTCTTGCTTTCTACCTGATCTCAGGAAGTCCGAGATCCTTGAACGTCCTCGGAGCAGGGACTCCAGGGAGCGGCTTGCGATTCTTGATCTGGTCGAGTGCGACGCGTATTGCCTCGTCGAGCTGCTCATCGATTCCGGCAGCCTCCTTGACAGGGTCGTTGTCGAGTACGATGTCTGGATCCACGCCGTGGTTCTCCACTATCCACTGTCCTGTCTTCGCATCATAGTTGGTGAAGAACGGAACACGAACGTCAGTACCGTCCATGTAAGGGAGCGATCCGCTGATGCCGACGATGCCGCCCCATGACCTGGTTCCGATGATGGTTCCGAGACCGGTTGCCTTGAAGCTCCATGGGAAGAGGTCTCCGTCGGAAGCGGAATACTTGTTCACGAGGAGTACCTTCGGTCCGGTATGGGTGCCCTCAGGTATGGTTCCTGTCTGTGAAGATGTACGGTACATGGTGAGACGGTAAGCCTCTCGCTGGAGTCGCTCGATGACCATAGGAGAGATGTTTCCGCCGCCGTTTGCACGGTCGTCGATGATGAGCGCTTCCTTGTCGAGCTGAGGATACCAGTACCTCACGAACTCGTTGAGACCTTCTGCGCTCATGTCTGGAATGTAGATGTAGCCGACCTTTCCGCCGGACTTCTCCTCGACTGTGCGGATGTTGTTGAGCACCCACTCATAGTGGTAGAGAGGGTATTCGTCAGCGATAGGGCGTACGACGACCTTCTTTCCTCCGGCAGCGGCGCTGGTGTTGACCGTGAGCTCGGTGAGCACGCCTGCCTTGCCTACGAGGAGTTCATAGATGTTCCTCACTCCGTCCACAGGAACGCCGTCGATGGCTGTGATGAAGTTTCCGACCTCGACTCCGATGCCCGGTTCGTTCAATGGAGAGCGGAGCTTCTCCTCGTAAGGCGCACCTTCGAGTATCTTGTCGATCCTGAAATATCCGCTTGCGTCCTTCGAGAGTTCGGCACCGAGAAGTCCCATGCTGATTCTTGCAGGCTTGTCGTATTCACCTATGGTTACATACGCATGTCCGCAGCCAAGCTCAGAAATCATTTCGCCTATAATATAATTAAGGTCGAGTCTGGTCTTTGCGTATGGTACGAGGACTTCGTACTTCTCTTTGATGGCCTGCCAGTCACGTCCATGCATGTTCTCGAGATAGAATCCGTCCCTGAAGGCTCTCCATACCTCGTCGTAGATCTGAGCCCACTCCGCAGCATAGTCCACGGTCGCAATCATGTTGCTCATGTCCACGCTGTCGTCAGAGCGCACCTTGCCGGCAGGGAAATCAACCACTGCTCCGCTGCGTCCCTTCATCAGGAGGGCCTTCTTGTCGCCATGCCTGTATGAGATGGATCCGTCTGCGCAGTTGTCATCCTTCTGGGTGCTGAGGTCGAATACATTGGTTCCGCGTCCGCTAGGATACCATATCTTCTTTCCGTCGCAGAAGACGCTGCCCCTTCCGGAAGCGTTGATAGGAAGCTTGATGATCCTCTCGCAGAGTCCGTCGGTGTCGATCACCATTCCTGGCTTTGCTGCAGGTGCATCGGTTTTGGCACCCTTCTTCGAAGCCTTCTTATCTGGCTCAGCCTTAGGTGCGTCCTTCGGTCCTTCCTGAACTCCTATTCCGTCGGTAGGGAGGAGAGGGGATGGGGTGTCCTTAGAGAGCATGGACATATACATTGCGCTCATGTTGGTGTAAGCGTAGTTCCACTCGACCCTGCTGTAGATAGGGTTGAGGTCGCGGTCCGAGCTGAAGAGGAGATACTTGCCGTCGGTGCTGAACACCGGCGATGATGAGTTGTACCATTTCTCGGTGACAGGATACTCCTTGTCCTGAGCGATGTTGTAGACATATATGATGCTCATCTGGTTGGCCGCCGGCTTGGTGTAGGTGAGCCACTGGCTGTCCGGAGAGTAGGCCACGCCGTAGAACTCGGCCTCAGGGCAGGTCATCACGACCCTCTTTGTCTTGGCCGCAGGATCGACCTCCACGAGTCGGTTCTTTCTGTCAGAGTAGAGTATCTTCTTTCCGTCAGGGCTCCACTGGAGGCTCCTGATATATGTGTCGTTGTCCTTGGTGAGCTGTACCGGAGCCTTGGTCTCGTCCTCGGTGCTCTGGAGCCAGATCTCAGTCTCGCCGGTGATGTCGCTGATATATGCGATGCTCTTTCCGTCTGGGCTCCACACCGCGCCTCTGTCGTTCGCATTCGGAGTGCGGGTGATGTTGCGGGTCACGCCCTTCGATGCAGGTACGTCGAATACCTCTCCTCTTGCGGTCACGGCGAGTCTCGATCCGTCAGGAGAGATGCTGACAGCGCTGGCATTGCCACCCACGTTCTTCCTCACCGGACGAGAGTAGATGTTGTCTGAGCTGATGGTGATGCTGACCTTCTCTGCCTTGCGGCTGCGTGGATCGAGCTTCCAGATATAGCCGGCCTGCTCGAACACGATGCTCTTACCGTCAGTCGAAGGGAACTTGACGTCGTAGTCCTTGAAGTCGGTGACCTTCTCGGTGCGCTTGGTCTTTGTGTCATAGACGAAGATGTTCATGACCATGTCCCTGTCGGAAGCGAAGAATATCTGGTCGCCTATCCACATAGGGAAGATGTCCTGCGCGTCGCATCCGGGAGTGATGTTCTCCACCTTGCTGCCGTCCCAGATCCAGATGTCGTCGGCCATACCGCCGCGGTAGTACTTCCATGTGCGGAATTCCCTCATCACCCTGTTGTACGCGAGCTTGGTGCCGTCAGGGGAGTATGAGCAGAAACCTCCTTCCGGGAGCGGGAGCTTCTCCGGCATGTCACCGTCGGTGCTGACGCTCCAGAGATTGCCTGCGAATCCGTCGCTGATCCTGTTCCTGTAGAGTATGCTCTTTCCGTCAGGTGCCCACGCAGTGACGATGTTGTTCGGACCCATGCGGTCTCCAAGCTCGTCGCGTTCGTTGGTGGAGGTGTAGGTGAGTCGCACAGGTTCGCCGCCTTCTGCCGGCATGAGATATACTTCCCTGTTGCCGTCATACTCTCCGGTGAAGGCTATGCTCTTGCCGTCAGGGGAGAATCTTGCGAACATCTCGTAGCCCTTGTGGGAGGTGAGTCTCCTTGCCTCTCCGCCGTTGGCGCTTACCTTATATAAGTCACCCGCATACGAAAAGACGATTTCATTTCCGTTAGTCGCAGGGAATCGAAGCAACCTTGCTTCGTCTCCTGATGCCTTTGCCGTCGCCATGACTGCGAGCGACAAGGCTGCGATTGATAATAGCTTCTTCATATATTATATAGCATTGTTCAGTGTCTGATTACGCCGTAGGGCGAAAAGTTCTTAAAGGTACGAAAAATTTTTAGAGTTTTTTCTAAAATAAATTTGCAGGTTAAAATTAAATGTCTACCTTTGCAATCCCTTCTGAAAACGAGGGGTAAACAACTAACAAGTTCATTGAAAAGACTGGAAGAACAAGTACAAGCAAGTACCGAAAAAGAA
>JAKSJQ010000006.1 GCA_024402115.1 Bacteroidales bacterium
TCGTGGTGAACCTTCCCATCGAGGTCTCGAGGTATCTTGCACTGAAGTCGTAGAGCCCGGTCTCCGTCGCGAGTTCCTTGCCGGTGAAGCGGTAGCGGTTGTCTGATGTTCCCTCAGCCATGTTTGCGTCCTCGATCAGTTCCCCATAAGGGTAGTACTGGTTAACCTGCCTTACGGTGCCGTTCTCGTCTGCCACGACCCTCACGCTCCCGAGGTTGTCGGTGAGGAAGAACATGTATGTCCTTGCTGCAGATGTCACCTCGACATGTCCTCCGTCGAAGAGTACCTTGCTGAGCGCGGTAGCCGTGAAGATGCAGCTGCCGGAATATATCCTTGCCAGCCCCCTGTTTCCCAGCCTCGGCACATAGGTCTCGCTGAACTGGTGGTTACTATTCATACTTTTTATATAAACATCTGATCTCTCTAAAAATTGGTTGTAAATCATCATGATGAATCTGAGGGTTTGCGTCAATAACCTCAGCTTCAAATGTATCTATTGACGTTTGAGATAAAGCAATCTCCATACTGACATGTTCCAGAAAAGAGTTAATCCAATAATAGTGATAACGATATAGCTTTCTGAATGATTCATAGTTATTAATAATGGCTTTATAACAATATATTCCAACCATCTCTGCTAGAGCTCCATCTGAGTGATGACATATTTTGCATAAATTCTTGGCGTTTCTGTATGCTTGAAATTGCCTTGGCTCATATTTAGATAAGTGTACCAGAAAATCTTCTGTTTGTTGATCGTCTGTTAGGGCCCTCATATAAATGATGGGTTTTGTTTGAATAGAACAAGACTCTAATACGAAGTATAATAATATTGCTAAAACAGCTTTTGTTGCATATCGCATGATAAATTGTTATTTCTAGCGTTCACCTGGTATGTAATAATTAGAATACTGATCTCTCTCGAGATCATCGATAATTTGCACACTTCCGGGAATCTCCGCAGGGTCACGTTGTGTTAATGTGTCTGTTATCGCCTTGAACCTTAACATGTCATCATCATATGCTCGTAAACATCCATTGGTTTTACGTAATTCGATATTGGAAGACTTCTCCCATTTCCCTTCAGTCGTATTGTAAATTTCTTGTCTACCACCATGAATTCTTATTAAATCCCTCCCTGAATCTACGATTTCTCCAGATATGGGCTTCATGGCCAACCTTGGATAAGGACCATATGATAATCTACTCCCTCCTGAAATCCACGGACTATTATCTGGTATATCATATGTGCCTAGTGGAGTGTCAGAATTCTCAACCATTCGATTATGCCCTCCTACACCTTCTGCACGGATGTCAAATCGATAGACTTCGTTTCCTTTGTTGTCGCTTACAACAGCCACGCCATAACCATATTCTGTTCTGTCTCGATACACATGAACTTTCACATCCCATCGGCCATCTGGGTCAATCCTGTTCACCGGATCCCCAGCGCAATAAACATACGGACTGACCGAAGGATATTTCTCAGCAAGCGGATCGATCGTGGTGAACCTTCCCATCGAGGTCTCGAGGTATCTTGCACTGAAGTCGTAGAGCCCGGTCTCCGTCGCGAGTTCCTTGCCGGTGAAGCGGTAGCGGTTGTCTGATGTTCCCTCAGCCATGTTTGCGTCCTCGATCAGTTCCCCGTAAGGGTAGTACTGGTTCACCTGCCTTACGTTGCCGTTCTCGTCCGCCACGACCCTCACGCTCCCGAGGTGGTCGGTGAGGAAGAACATGTAGCCCGGGGTGCTTCCGCTCATCTGGTATGCATGGGGTGAATGTGCTTGTGACAAACGATAGTGTGCATCCATGGCCTGGGCAGTTGAGTGTGCAAAGTGATTGGTGACGGTAACAAAATTAGTGTTTTGTCCTTGCATATGCAAAAAAAACATATATTTGTAAATCTATAATAACTAATGAGTTGACATTATGATTTCAGGGAACTTTAGAAGATTGGCTCTGGTGACAGTGACAATATTATCAACATTGTCACTTCAGTCGTGCAAGACGGTAGAAACTGATGGGCCTCAAAGCTGTTTCGGAAATGTTCGGTGTATTTTAGCCAACCGCGAAAGTAATTTTTTGTCTACAGTTAGTGTTGACATTGACTCTCTGCAAGCAATGCGTATTCACTATGCCATATCGGAGGACATCAGCAAACAATGGCAATCTCCAGATAATGGTGTTCCCGCCAACAAATATTCGATTTATGCCTTTGTCCTGCCAGTTTCATGGACGGAAACTCTTTATGCTCTGAGACATGGCCTAGATTATTATCAATACGAATACATGATTCCTGGAGATGACGACATAGAAAATCAGCTGAAACAATGGTTGGACGAAATGAATCCGAAGTTCAGGACGTGGGTTAATATGAAAGAATATCCATTACGGAGTGACAAGCAGGGTGAGTATCGTACAGAGGAGTGCACGTCTATTTCTATACGGTCAGCAGCTCCACTATTCGGCCGTCCAGCGCTGTCCGAAATCTCGGACTTGTTCAAAATCGTATCATGGCATGAAGAGGAAGGACAATGGCTTAACGGCCCTTTCTTGATAACGTATGACAAGAAATTCTTGGGAATAATAAAAGAGGATATCAGTATTGAGGAATATTTGTCCCATAGGCCAATGGTTCAGCCAGCCTTCCTATTCAAGATGTTGGACACTCCTTCAGAATTGGATGAAGTAGACTCCTTGGAAACAGACTTCATCGTGGAAATCGGCCTCGGTAACGGGAAACAACTTAAGGATACCGCCCATGTCAAGCTCCTGATGCCGGAGGCAATCGAAGAGAAATAGTATTTGTTTTAAATATTTCACCTTGCTTGTATAATGGAATTGGACAAGCAGAGTGTAATTTTGCAGCACTGAGCTCGGGGAAGGCCCGAATTCAGTGCTGAATTATTTGCTATTTTTTACTAACTTTGCCGAACGTGTGCGAAAATGGTTTTCGCCGCGAAAGCATCATTAAACACAAAACATTTATGGCTAAAGAAGTTGAAGTCGCCGATGTGAATGCCGCCAAGCTGAAGGCATTGCAGGCAACACTGGACAAGATCGAGAAAGACTACGGTAAAGGTACGATCATGAAGTTGGGAGATCAGCCTAAATGGGATGTTTCGGTCATTCCGAGCGGTTCCATTGCCCTTGACCATGCACTGGGCATAGGCGGATATCCGCGTGGAAGGATCATCGAAATCTATGGACCTGAGTCTTCCGGCAAGACCACCCTCGCTATCCATGCGATCGCCGAGGCTCAGAAGACAGGAGGCATCGCCGCAATCATCGATGCGGAGCATGCCTTCGACAGGACCTATGCGAAGAACCTCGGTGTCAATCTCGACACCCTCCTGATCTCGCAGCCTGACAACGGTGAGCAGGCACTCGAGATCGCGGACAACCTCATCCGCTCCGGCGCGATCGACATCATCGTCATCGACTCCGTGGCGGCCCTTACTCCGAAGGCGGAGATCGAGGGCGAGATGGGAGACGCGAAGATGGGCCTCCATGCGAGACTCATGAGCCAGGCTCTCCGCAAGCTCACCGCCAATATCAGCAAGACCAACACCTGCTGCATCTTCATCAACCAGCTCCGCGACAAGATCGGAGTGATGTTCGGCAATCCGGAGACCACCACCGGAGGCAACGCCCTCAAGTTCTATGCTTCAGTGCGCGTCGACGTCCGCAGGACCACCCAGATCAAGGACGGCGAGGAGGCTCTCGGCAACCGCACGAAGGTGAAGATCGTGAAGAACAAGATGGCTCCTCCTTTCAAGAAGGCCGAGTTCGACATCGTGTTCGGAGAGGGTATCAGCCGCATCGGCGAGATCATCGACCTTGCGGTCGAGATGGACATCGTCCACAAGAGCGGCAGCTGGTTCAGCTACAATGACGCTAAGCTCGCACAGGGACGCGAGGCGGTCAAGAACCTCCTCATGGACAACGTCGAGCTCTGCGACGAGATCGAGGCCAAGATCCGCGCAGCTCTCGCTGAGATCAAGGACTAGGCCCCTTTAAGACAGGCAAACAATTCAGACAAATAGATGGCAAAGATTATCTTGACCGGCGACAGACCGACCGGAAGACTTCATATCGGACATTATGTCGGATCCCTCCGCAGGAGGGTTGAGCTCCAGAACAGCGGGGCATTCGACAAGATCTTCATCATGATCGCCGACGCGCAGGCGCTCACTGACAACGCTGACAATCCGGAGAAGGTGCGCCAGAACATCGTGGAGGTGGCTCTCGACTACCTTTCATGCGGACTTGATCCTGAGAAATCCACTCTCTTCATCCAGTCCCAGGTGAGCGAGCTTACCGAGCTCATGTTCTTCTACATGAACCTCGTGACCGTTCAGCGTCTCCAGAGGAACCCTACCGTGAAGGCGGAGATCCAGATGAGGGGCTATTCCGACAACGGCGAGGAGAACAAGGCAGGCACCCCAGTCGGCTTCTTCTGCTATCCTATCAGCCAGGCGGCGGACATAACCGCTTTCAAGGCCACCACCGTGCCTGTGGGCGAGGATCAGGAGCCGATGATCGAGCAGACCCGCGAGATTGTCCGCAAGTTCAACTCGGTGTATGGAGAGACTCTTGTCGAGCCGGAGATCATGCTTCCGGACAATGCTGCATGTCTCCGTCTTCCAGGTACTGACGGCAAGGCCAAGATGAGCAAGTCGCTCGGAAACTGCATATATCTTTCGGACTCCACAGAGGAGGTAGCAAAGAAGGTTAAGGGCATGTTCACCGATCCTGGCCATCTTCAGGTCAGCGACCCAGGGAAGGTCGAGGGCAACACCGTGTTCACCTACCTGGACGCTTTCTGCAAGCCTGAGCACTTCGACAAGTTCGCTTCCTGCTTCGTGGGCAAGAAGGTCAGCTTCGAGTTCCACAGCCTCGACGAGGTCAAGAACCAGTACCGTCAGGGTGGTCTCGGTGACATGATGATCAAGAACTTCCTCGCAGCGGTGCTCAACGACACTCTCGAGCCTATCCGTGTGCGCCGCAAGGAGCTTGAGCAGAACCTTCCTTACGTCTATGAGGTGCTCCGCAAGGGCAGCGAGGTCGCTCGCGCAGCTGCTGCGGAGACTCTGGCAGACGTGAAGCGTTCGATGAGGATCAACTATTTCGACGAGGGTGTGCTCGAGCAGCTCATCCAGGAACAGTCAGAGAAATATAACCAGTAGTACAGTGAAGACGAAGCTTCTCGGAATGACTCCGGAGGAACTGCAGAATGTCGTCCTGGAGCTTGGCCTGCCGAAATTCACGGCGGGGCAGATCGCTCAGTGGATGTACAAGAAGAAGGTCCGCAGCATCGATGAGATGACCAACCTGAGCAAGGCCGGCAGGGAGAAGCTTAAGGAACGCTACGAACTCGGAGTGATTCCGTACGCAGACCTTATCCAGTCCGCGGATGGTACAAAGAAGTACCTCTTCCCGGTCGAGATCGAGCGTCCCGGCGGATGGAAGAACGTGGACGGCACACCGGTGACCGAGGTCAGCGCGATCGAGGCGGTGATGATTCCGGACGAGGACAGGGCGACCCTCTGCGTCTCGAGCCAGTCGGGCTGCAAGATGGCCTGCCGCTTCTGCATGACCGGACGTCAGGGCTTTCACGGCAACCTCAGCGCTGCCGACATACTTTCCCAGTACATCGCCGTTGACGAGGCTGAGAGCCTCACGAATACGGTCTTCATGGGCATGGGAGAGCCTCTGGACAACTACGAGAACGTGATGCGTGCTATAACGGTCCTGACCGCCGACTGGGGCTTCGGATGGAGCCCGAAGCGTATCACCGTGTCAACCATCGGAGTGCTTCCGAACCTCAAGCGCTACCTCGATGAGTGCCGCTGCCACCTCGCTGTGAGTCTCCATAACCCTTTCCCGGAGGAGAGGGCGATGATGATGCCGGCGCAGAAGGCCTGGAACGAGGAGGACGTGATCGCTCTGATCAAGCAGTACGACTTCACTGGCCAGCGTCGTGTGAGCTTCGAATATACGATGTTCGCCGGCTTCAACGACGACAAGAGGCATGCTGACGCTCTGGTGCGCATGCTCAGGGGTCTGGAGTGCAGGATGAATCTCATCAGATTCCACAAGATACCGGATTTCCCTTACGATTGTCCACCGGCGGCCATCATGGAAGCCTTCAAGGACAGGCTGAACAAGCAGGGGCTGACGACGACGATCAGGGCATCCAGGGGAGAAGATATACTTGCTGCGTGCGGTATGCTCGCAGGTAAACATAAGGATAAAAGCTGTTAGTTATATGAAACGACTTTTGGCATTCTTGATGGCGGTGGCATTGCTCCTGCCTTCTTTGCGCTTGGACGCAAGGGGTATAGACCCAGTGGCTGACTCTCTCTCGAAGCAGAAGCTTCATCATTATCTTGACTCTGTCAGAGTTGCCAAGCACCGTCCTACGGTCGCGCTTGTTCTCAGCGGCGGTGGTGCCAAAGGTGCTGCCCATGTCGGTATCGTGCGCCGTATGGAGGAGCTTGGAATTCCTGTCGACATAGTGATCGGAACCAGCATGGGAGGCCTCGTGTCAGGTCTCTTTGCAATGGGATACGACTCATATGAGGTGGAGGACGTGCTCAAGAGCGCGGACTGGGGACGTCTCATAACTGACAAGATGCCAATCGAGTTCAGGTCGCTCCCAGAAAAGAAATTCAAGGCTCAGCATCAGGTGATACTTCCTCTTTACTACGAGAAGAAGCAGTTCGTGATGATGAAGCAGAATGCCTATGACGGCGACGGCGACAGCTACAGGCCGCTCTCTCTCAGGGCGGACAAGGAGGATGCGGATCAGCTCATCAGGGACAACATCCTCGAGAGCCTTCCGTTCGGTGCCGTGAAGGGAATGAACGTGACCAACCTGATCAGCAGCCTCACGGCCGGTTATCAGGACGAAATGGATTTCATGGATCTCCCTGTTCCTTATGTGACCGTAGCGACCGACCTTATCTCGTTCAAGGGCAAATACTGGTTCGATGGATCCCTCCCGACGGCCATGCGTACGACAATGTCGATCCCTTTCCTCTTTGCGCCAGTTAAGCATGAAGGTATGGTGCTCGTGGATGGCGGCATGAGGGACAATTATCCGACCCTCTTTGCACGTGAGCTCGGTGCCGACTACATCATCGGAATGGAACTTTCCGACCCTAAGAAGACCTATCAGGAGGTCAATAACGTTGCTGATGTCGCAGGCCAGATGATATCCCTTCTGATCGAGGACAACTACGAAAGGAACATGGATGTTGCCGACGTGAAGGTCAAGCCGGATCTCCATGAATACAATATGCTCAGCTTCAGCACTGAGAATATCGAAGAAATCATCAAGAGGGGATACGCGACTGCTCTTGCGGCGGATTCGCTTCTCGTAAAGGTGAAGGAAGCCATGAACGGAGACGTGCAGACCTACAAAGGTCCTAAGGCGTCAAATCTCCAGAAGACCAAGGCCCTTTTCGACCAGATAGTGATCTCTGGCGTAAGTGATTCGGAGGCGGACCTTCTCAGACGCAAGATCAAGCTGAAGCCGGGCAACAGATACGACGATGACGACATCGAGGAGGCCGTGAACATCCTGTTCGGTACACGTGCGTTCGACAAGGTCACATACGAAGTCTATGGTGAAAGGGAGCCTTTCGTCCTCGACCTCAAGTGCGACAAGGGACCTATCCATCAGATTGCCGTAGGTGCGCGTTTCGACTCGGAGGAAGTGGTTTCGCTTCTTGTTGATGCCGGTCTCGCCATCCGCAAGCTCAAGGGCCCGAAGGCCAACCTCACGCTCCGCCTTGCGGAGAATCCTTCGGCAAAGCTCAGGCTCTACATGGATATGGTCAAGTTCCCGACGCTCAACCTGGCTGCCTATGCTCAGTATACCAATGTGGGCCGTATCGTCGCCTACGAAGATGCAAAGCAGTATGAGGTTATGGGAGTGACAGCTCCGAAGAAGGCTCCGCAGTCGTCGTGGTACGTCAATACGGATTTCTATCTGTCGGGAATCAGGTGGAAGACCATCGATTTCAGGGCAGGTGCGCGCCTTGACTACTACAACATGATGGGCACTGACCTCCGCTACTACAGGGGTGACTACGATTTCAGGCAGAATACGAGCTCGTATGCCAATGTCTACACGGAGATCACCGCTGAGCAGTATGACAGGATCTACTTCCCTCACAAGGGTTACTCTTTCGTGACATACTATGCGTTCAACATGTATGATCTCGTGACCAAGAGATACAATCCTTTCCATGTCCTGTCGTACAGCGGAAAGATTTTCTTCCCTGCCGGACCTCGCGTGACCATCATTCCTTCCGTGGATCTCAGAATGCTCTTCGGAGATGAGATTCCGTTCATGTATTCGAACTTCATCGGAGGTTCCATCAGCGGAAGATACGCTCCGCAGCAGTTCTCTTTCATCGGAATCAACAATTACGCTGCCATGGGCAATATCCTCACCCAGGCAAGGCTCGATCTCCGCGTGAAGGTCAAGGATGCACACTATCTCACCGTCATGGGCAACTATGCACGTGATTGCGACAGGTTCTCCGAGTACACCAAGGGCGCAGGTTTCTGGGGTGTCGGCCTCGAGTACGGATATGATTCCGTAGTCGGCCCTATCACCATCAACGCGCACTACTCGAACCTCAGCCACAATCCGGGTGCATACGTCAGCATCGGTGTGATATTCTAGCCTATGGCTCAGGGCAGCTTCGAGAAGGCCAGGGTGCTGGACAATCTGCGCCGTCAGTGCTCCCGCAGGGAGTATTGCACTTCCGACATACGCAAGAAGATCTCGGATGCCTATGCAAAGGCTTCCGGGGCTGACTGCACCCTCGAGGATGCCGTTTCTTCGATAGTGGAGAGCCGCCTCAGGGACAGGTATCTCTCCGATCCCCGCTATGCCGCCGCCTCCGCCCGCGACAAGGCTTCTCTTAGCGGTTGGGGAGAGGTGAAGATACGCTATATGCTGGCGGGGAAGGGTATGTCAAAAGAGGTCATTTCCGAGGCCTTGGCGCAGGTGGATGAACAAGGAGCCGCCGGACGTCTTGAGCGCCTCCTGGAGGCCAAATACAAGGCGTTACGCGAAGATCCGCAGTGTAAGTTGAAGCTGCTGCGCTATGCGTTGGGACGTGGGTATTCCTATGATGATGTTTCCGGTATCGTTGACAGCTTGGTCAAGGGCGAGTGATATGAGCTATCCGGAACAATTCCATTCGATATTTGCCCGCAACTGCGAGATTCGTCACATCGACAAGCCGACGGCTGCCGAATTCCTTGCCGCGAACCATCTCTACGGTGACGCTTCCTGCCGCTATCGCTATGGCATCTTTGTCAAGCGGTACAGCGGAGAGGAAATGCGTCAGACAGACTCTCCGCATCCATATCCGATCGGGACGCTCGTAGCCGTGGCCGAATTCTCATCGGCGCGCAAATGGCAGAAAGGGGAGCAACAGATCCGTTCCTACGAATGGGTACGCTATGCGTCGCTGCCTGAAGTCCGCGTGATCGGCGGAATGGGTAAGATTCTTCAGACATTCATCGATGAGGTCCATCCGGACGACGTGATGAGCTATGCGCCCGCAGAACACTATGAGGGCGAAGTCTATCAGACGCTGGGTTTCTCCAGGGTCGGCGTGAAGCAGTTCGGGGATTCTTCAAGCATCAAATACCGCCTGAAACTGACCCCATACGAGGAGTAGGAGGTGCAGATACGGAAAAGCCAGGGCCGGCGCCCTGGCTTTTCCCGTTATTCCTTCAGGCTCCTCACGAATGCGGATGGAGACTGGTTGAACTGGTTCTGGAAGCATGTCGCGAAGTACGATGGCGAAGAGAAACCGACGAGATATGCAACCTCGTTGACCCTGTACTTCTGTGAAGAGAGCAGCTCGGCAGCCTTCTTGAGGCGGCAGAGCCTGATGTACTCGTTGATGTTCAGGCCTGTGTTGGCCTTCACCTTCCTGTAGAGGGTCGACTTGCTGGTTCCGAGTATCGAAGTAAGGGTCTCGATGCCGAGATCCTGCTCCTCGAGATGCTTCATGATGGTGTCATGCAGCTTGTTCATGTACTCGTCGTCGATCTTGCTGGTCTTCACATTGCTGAAGTGGGCGAGCGGCGAGCTCGTGAACTGGCGGTAGGCGATCTCCCTGTTCTTGAAGAGGGATGCGATGGTCGCGCGGAGCAGCTCGATAGGGAACGGCTTCTCGATGTAGCTGTCTGCAGCCACCTCGAGGGTCTCTATGCGTATGTCGAGTCCGATGACCGCTGTCATGAGGATCACAGGGATGTGGCTGTAGTCCGGATTCGTCTTTATGGCGTTGCAGAGCTGGCATCCGTCCATGAACGGCATCATGATGTCGCTGACCACGAGGTCGATCTTGCTGCTCTCGAGTATCTCGAGCGCGTCCTTGCCGTTTCCGGCGGTGGATATCTTGTACTCGTCGGAGAGCTCGATGGAGAGATACTCCCTGAATTCGATAGAATCCTCCACGATGAGGATGTGCTGGAGGTTGCTGTCCTCGTTCGCGATGGTCTTCTGGTCCTTCTTGTCGGAGCTGCGCACGCTTACCTGCTCAGGCTGCTCGACCGGAAGTTCGAGCACGAACGAGTTCGTTTCGGTGACCTTGTCGTCCACATAGAGCCGTCCTCCGTGCATCTCCGCGAGCGTTCTTGCAAACGCGAGTCCGAGTCCCGTGCCCTTTCCACCGTGGTAGAACTTCTCGAATATCCTCTCCCTGTCGCTGTCCGCGATCTGCTCGCCGTTGCTATTGACCCTCAGGAACACCTTCTTTCCGTCTTCGGATGCGCTCACGTTGACATCGAGTCTGTCGTTTCCATACTTCATGGCATTGGACATGAGGTTGCTGATGATCTTCTCCACGGCATCCCTGGCGCACATGATCTCGATGCACTCGTCCGGAATGTTGAGATTCATGTCGACGTGCTGGTCGTGGAGCTGCTGCTCGAAGAGCTTGCAGGTCTTGCGTGCAATCCTGCAGATGTCCTCCTTGGTGAAGCTGAGCCTCATGTCGTCCTGCTCTATCCTCTTGAGGTCGAGAAGCTGGTTGGTGAGGTCGAGGAGCCTGTCGGCGTTGTTCTTGATCACTATCATGTCCTTCTCCGCCGCAGGTGTGTATTCATGCTGGGAGATGAGCTTGTCCAGTGGCATCTTGATGAGCGTCAGAGGGGTTCTGATCTCATGGGTGATGTTGGTGAAGAAGTTGATCTTCGCATCGTAGATCTCCTTCTCCTTGTCATGCTCGAGCTGCTCGATCTCCAACCTCCTGTTGTTCCTGTTGTGTATGTAGAGGGCGTAGAGCACGAGGCCTGCGATGATCGCCAGACCGAGTATGTAGAGCAGATACGCAATCGCGCTCCTGTAGAATGGAGGCTCAACGTTGATCGTGATGCTCTGAGTTGACTCAGGTGACGAAGTGTTGTACAGGCTGACGTTGAAGACTATCTTTCCAGGCTTCACTGAGGTGAATTCTATCGAGTTGCCCTTCGCAATCGTGGTCACTGAGTGCTTGCCCTGAGTGAATGTACATACATACTGGCCTGAACTGAGGTTCGAATATGCAGGATCAGCGAACGATATCATCAACGAGGCTGCATCCCTGTACTTCACGGAAACCTCCTTCGACTCTATGCATGATTTCCCTTCCTCCTTCAGGTGTACGGTCTTGTCTCCGGAAGTCGCGACGATGTCGGTGATGCGCAGGGCGCTGCTGACGAAGTTCGTCTTCACCTTGGCAGGGGAGAACGAAATCAATCCGTTGGTGGTTCCGAGAAATATGTTTCCGTTCGAAGAGAGGAAGCTTGCTCCATATGAGTACTGGTCGCCCGTCACGTTGCTTTTCTCGGTGTAGAGTCTCTCGAAGCCCATGTGCGCAGGGTCCACGAGCATGATGCCCTTGCTGGTCGAGATCCAGATGTTTCCATCCCTGTCCTCCACAACCGCGCTGGTGATGTTCGATGAGAGGCCGCTGTCGCGTGTTATCCTGCTGAACCTGATCTCGTCGGCATTGTATCTCGTCTCGCTGTAGCAGACTCCGCCACCCTCGGTCGTCACCCACATCCTGCCGTCACTGTCCTGAGTGAAGGACGTGATGTAGTTTGACGAGAGACCGCTGACGCCGTCCTTTTCCGTAATCGCCGCGATCAGGGAGCCTTTCTCGTCCAGGATTCTGATTCCTGATCCGAATGTTCCCATCCATATGTTTCCGTCCCTGTCCTGGGTGAGGCAGTGGACGAAATATTCGGTGTCCTCGCCGAATGGGACAAAGCTGTCGCTCTCCCTGTCATAGCGGAAAAGGCCTCTCGAGGCGCCCACGAGCAGTTTCCCGCCCTTGGTCTTGTACATGCACACGGCAGACTGGCTTTCTGACGGCAGGCTGTAGTGTCTGATGATCTCACCCCTGTTCCTGTCGAAAGTGTAGACACCATAGTTGAATGAAGTCATCCACAGCTGGTTTCCTTCGCAGATTATGCTCTGGATATTGAATCCCTTGGTGCCTGGATAGCCGGTCATCTCCCTTGCGGTTGGGTCGTAGCGGTTGAGCTCGCCGTCCTCTGTTCCGATCCACACCATTCCGTCGCTGTCAGAGGCGAATGCGCGGACGATTCTGCCGCTGATCGAGTTGGTCGACGGATTCTCGTAGAATACGGAATATGCATCACGCTGGTTGAGCCAGAGGTTGAGGCCGCCGAAATAAGTTCCTATCCACACGTTGCCTTCCTTGTCGACCATGAGGTTCCTGACCGAGTCCGAAGAAATCGAATGGGAGTCGGTCACCTCGTATTTCATGAACGAATACTGGTCACCTTCGGTCATCGCGTCGAAGATGTAGATACCCTGGTCGGTTCCGCACCAGAATTCGCCGGGCTGGCGCTCGATTATGTCGTAGATCTCAGTCTTCGTGGTGAAGAACTGATGCTTGAATATCCTTCTGCCGCTGAAATCGCCGGTGTTGACGAGAATGACGTCCTGATCCGTGGTGGACACAAGGAGATTGGAGTCTGAGATCGCCCTGATCCTGTTGAAGCAGATGCCTGTCTCCGGCTTTCCGTCCACGGATACGATGTATTTCTCGAATCTGTCCCTGCGGGAATCATATCTGTAGAGTCCGCCGGTCCTGACCGTCATCCACACGACGCCGTCGCTGTCGGTCTCGATGTGGGAGGGACTGAGCTCGCTGAGACAGTAGGAATTGACTGTGCCGCTGATCTTGTCGTACCTGTAGATGTCATCGCTGAGAATCCAGAGGTTTCCGAACGGGTCATTCACGATATCGGACGCGCGCGTAGACCCGACAGGGCCTATGATCATTGTATGGTCGGTTGCCGGGTCGTAGGAGCCCACGCCGTTTGTTGTGGAGAACCAGAGCACGCCGTCATTGTCTATGTCCAGGTCGGCTGCAACGCCGTTCAGAGGCTCGTAAGGACCCTTTCCGCCCACGAGTGTGAATTCATGGCCGTCAAATCGGCATATTCCGTCCTTAGTTCCTATCCAGATGAATCCGTAGTGGTCCTGGGCGGTGCATGATATGCTGTTGTTCGGGAGTCCGTCGAAGGTCGAGAATCTGTTGAAATAATAATAGCGTGCTGCATCTGCTGCGTAGCAGCAGATAAGGGCCAATATGAGCGATAGGGTGTATTTTTTCATCTTGTTTATCAAAACGACCGCAAGTTACGCATAAAGACTTTAAATTTCGGTTCATTCACTTTAGAAATTTTCCCAAAATCTAAATTTGGGGTCAATTTTGGTGGATTTTTAATTGTTTGAGGAGTAAATGTTAAAGGAAAGGTACACTATAATAAATACCTTTGTTGAGCCTCATAATGGCAATAATTAACACAAACTAACTTTTATTTCCTGATTTATGACAAGAAATTGTTTAGCTAAAGTAGCATCGGTCGTCTTGGCCTGTGCTATGAGCGTTTTGGGCTTTGCCCAGAACCGCGCGATCAGCGGAACCGTTTCCGACGCTCAGGGCCCAATCATGGGTGCAACCGTTATGGTCGTCGGCAACACCAGTATGGGTACAGTTACCGACATCGACGGTAAGTTCGCCATGCAGGTTCCTGCAAACTCAACTATCGTAGTTGATTGTCTTGGCTACACCTCACAGACTTTCCCTGTAGGTAACCAGACAACTTTCAACGTAGTTCTCGTTGAGGACTCTGAGTTCCTCGAGGAGACTGTGGTCATCGGTTACGGTGTCCAGAAGAAGTCTGACCTCACCGGTTCAGTCGCTTCTCTTCGTGAGGATGCGCTCAAGAACCAGTCTACCAGTGATGCAGCAGCAGTTCTCAATGGTAAGGTATCAGGTGTGAGAGTCCTTTCAAACGGTGCTCCTGGTGAGGGTGCAGCAATCCGCGTCCGCGGTTATTCTTCAAACGGTGGTAACATCTCTCCTCTCCTCATCGTCGATGGTCTTAAGGTGAGCAGCATCCAGTACCTCGATCCTTCTATGATCGAATCTATCGAGGTCCTCAAGGACGCAGCTTCTGCAGCAATCTACGGTGCTGAGGCAGGTAACGGTGTCGTTCTCGTGACTACCAAGAGCGGTCAGGATGGTCATACCTCTGTTACTTATAATGGTAAGGCTACCCTCCAGACCTATCTCAAGCGCCCTATGATGCGTCGTGATGATTTCATCGACTACATCACTCTCGAGCAGGGTGCTGACTACATCAATGGCCAGCTCAGGGACTACGATTACAAGCATCCTTATTATGAGAATGGTGTGATCGATCAGGACTGGATCAGCGCTTATACCGAGCCTACATGGAGCCAGCAGCATTCAATCAGCTTCTCAGGCGGTAACAAGAGCGGTCACTTCTTCACCTCACTCAACTGGGTAAGGAACAACGGTATCATCAAGGGCGACAAGGACGTTTACAACCGTCTTACCGCTCAGGTGAACGCTGACTACCAGATCTTCAAGTGGTTGCAGGTTGGTACCAACAACTCAATCGAGAAGTGGTCTACTCAGTCTGTCTCACAGCGTGGTTACTCAACTTCATTCGAGTCAATGCTCCTCATGGACCCTATGACTCCTGTTTACTGGACTACTCCTGATGAGATGTCTGTCGACGTAAGGGGTATGTACGACCGCGTACAGGCAGGTGACCCTACCGTTCGCCCTTATCGTTTCTTCAAGGATGAGAATGGTTGGTATGCTAACACCAAGTACTCTGATACTGAGGGTTCTGCACTTGCAAAGCGCGACGCTACCGACTCTCAGAACGGCGGTATCAACATCAACGGTACCATGTTCGCTAACCTCACTCCTATCAAGGGTCTCACCCTTACCTCACGTTTCGGTTACCGTATCACCCAGAGCACCAGCCACAGCTACACTGCTCCTTACTACATCGGTCCACGTGGTTCACAGGATAACTACTCTATCTCTGCAAGCGCAAACACTGGTTACTACTATCAGTGGGAGAACTTCGCAAACTACATGGTGAACATCAAGAAGCACTCTATCACTGCGATGGTCGGTATGTCATATATCGAGAACAACAGCGATAACGTTTCTGCAAGCTCATCAGGTGCTGACATCCTTTCTTCATACGAGGATAACTTCCATTATCTTAACTATGTAAAGGGTGACGCTTCCAAGTCTATCGGTAACGCTCCTGGCAGGTCTGCATCTCTCGCTTACTTCGGTCGTCTCATCTACTCTTATGACAACCGCTACAGCATCCAGGCTAACTTCCGTGCAGATGCATTCGACTCTTCAAAGCTTTCTAAGGAGAATCGCTGGGGCTTCTTCCCTTCAGTTTCTGTTGGTTGGACCATCAGCAACGAGCCTTTCTTCAAGAACAATGTAAGCAACAACGCAGTAAGCTTCCTCAAGCTTCGTGGTTCATGGGGACGTAACGGTAACATCTCTGTCCTCAGTGGTTACAAGTACGCTACCACCATCAACAAGGGTTCTTCATGGTACCAGTATGGTGTTGACCATGTAGGTTCTACTTTCGCAGGTAAGCCTAACGGTATTCCTAACCCTAACCTTACTTGGGAGACTTCAGAGCAGATCGACCTCGGTCTCGATGCTCGTTTCCTCAACAACCGCTTGACCTTCACTGCTGACTACTTCGACAAGAAGACCAAGGACCAGCTCTTCAGCAAGCAGGTATCTCCTGAGCTTGGTGTGAACTCAGTGACCGTTAACGGTGGTAAGATCCTCAACCGCGGTATCGAGCTCGACCTCAGCTGGCGTGACACTATCGGTGACTTCAGCTATGGTGTATCAGGTAACTTCTCATGGCTCCACAATGAGGTCCTCTCTCTTCCTGAGGGAACTCCTGCACAGCGCGTAGGTGACGCATCTTCTTCTAACTACGTAGTTCAGACCAGCTTCGAGCCAGGTTACCCTGTATGGTACCTCCGTGGTTTCGTATATGAGGGTATGGACGCAGACGGTAAGCCAATCCTCAGGGATGGTAATCCTAAGTTAGGTATCGAGAAAGACGGTGAGCTCAATGATGATGATATGGACTACATCGGCCAGGGTACTCCTACCATGACCTTCGGTCTCAACATCAACCTCGCTTGGAAGGGTCTCGACCTCGTGATCTTCGGTCAGGGTACTGCAGGCAACTCTATCATGCCTGTATTCCATCGTCCTGGTACCAAGAACACTCTCTCATGGTACTACACCAACGCCAAGACTGAGAAGAACCCTAACGGTACTTTCCCTCATCCTAAGGATGTTTACGGTAACTACAAGTTCTGGTCATCTTCAGCTAACGTATTCGACGGTTCATTCTTCAGAATCAAGCAGATCCAGCTCGGTTACACTCTTCCTCAGAACCTTACCAAGAAGGCGAAGATCAGCAACCTCCGTTTCTACGTATCACTTGATGACTTCATCACCTTCACCAAGTACCCAGGTCTTGATCCAGAGACTGCTAATATGAACAACACCACCGGTTCAGGTCTCGATTGGGGTTCATACCCAACCATGCAGAAGCTTATCCTCGGTGTTAACCTTACTTTCTAAACTGTACACAAGATGAAAAAGATCATTATTCCTATATTCTTAGGTTTGGCTCTTACTGCAGTCTCTTGTTCAAGCAGGCTTGATATCCCTCAGAAGGGTGTTGTCCCTTACGAGAACTTCTATGCTTCTGACGCAGACTGTGAGATGGCTCTTGCTAATATGTATGCAGATTTCATCGAGAACGTAGCTGGTACCGAGGGTATCGACAACCCTGAGCAGGTTATCCTCAACTACTCTGCAGATGATATCCTTTCAGCAGGTGGTAACCCTAACGACCACGACGGTTTCCGTGTATTCGATGAGTTCCGTTATGACTACTCAAATGGTACCCTCAAGTCGTGCTATCAGCGTTACTACTACTCTATCTATCACGCTAACCTCGTGATCTCTAACTTCACCAATGAGAACCGTAACCAGACTGAGCCTAAGTTCACTTCTGAATTCACTAAGCAGGCTGTCGCAGAGGCTCGCGTAATGCGCGCTTACCTCCACCTCATGACTGCCCTCATCTGGAACTGCCCTCCTATGATGACCCGCGTCATCGATGGTGATGAGGCTGCAACTAATGCAGAGAGCCAGGAGCAGATTCTCAACTGGGTTGTTGAGCAGTGTGAGACAGCTATTGCTTCAGGCAAGCTTCCTAAGCGTACTAGCAAGACCGACAAGGACAACACCGCTCGTATGAACTGGGGCTTTGCTCATTATGTAGCTGGAAAGGCTGCTATGTTCCTTGGCGACAAGGCTAAGGCACGTGAGCACCTCGGTGCTATCATCGAGTCTGGCCTCTATGACCTCGTTCCTTCTGAGGAGTACTGGACCAACTTCCACATCGCCGGTGACGGTAGCTGCGAGAAGCTCTTCGAGCCTAACTTCCTCGAGGATCCTAACTTCACCAACAACGCTTGGGGTTCAGGTTCTCCTATCCGCCGCGGCCGTTGGATGGTAGCAAACGTATTCTGCTGGCGTACTGATGCTCTTGCATCTTCACCAAAGGTACATCAGGGTATTTCAGGTTGGAACGGTGGCGCAATCCAGCAGGATTTCGCTGAGAAGTTCCTTGCACATGACGGTAACGGTCCACGTCGTCTCGCTTGCTTCCTCACTGAGGATGAGTGGCTTTACGAAATGGATTGGGCTGGCTCAAAGGTAAACGATGGTACTCTCGCAGAGAAGAAGGCTGACCCAGCTCGTGGTATCACCTCTGCAAACGGTGTCTACAGCCATGGTAAGTTCTTCGAGTGGAAGCACATGGTTTTCGTCAACCCTCCTAAGATCCTCACCGGTGACAAGACCTATCCTTCAGATAACGTATCTGGCCTTGGTCCTGCTTCTAACCAGAAGAACTTCAACGTGTCTCGTTACGCAGAGGTACTCCTCCTTTACGCAGAGGCTTGTATCGGTTCAAGCGATGCTGAAAAGGGTAAGGCTGCTCTTAACGCAATCCAGACTCGTGCACAGGTTCCTACCACCGATCTTACTTTCGAGAACGTGATGGAAGAGAAGCAGTACGAGATGTGGTTCGAGAACTGCCGTTTCCTCGACCTCGTTCGTTGGCAGAAGGAAGGCAAGGTTGACATGGACAAGATCATGAATGATCCTAAGCTCCATGAGCACGTGCCTACCGTATTCGATGAGTTCTTCACTGAGGGTAAGCCAGGTTATCAGAAGGAGCACAAGCTCTTCACTACTGAGGCACCTGCTATCTACTCACCATTCATCAAGGGTCGTCACGAGTACCTCCCATTCCCTCTCGATTTCCAGAACGCTAACCCTAACCTCCACGATGTTCTCGGTTGGCAGTCTGTAAAGTAATCAACAATTTCTTCGATTTACAGAAATAAATCAGTATAAGTTTGCCGGTCGGGGTGTGAATCCCGACCGGTTTTTTTATGCCTCTTTCCGCCGTAGATTATTGCATCCAGTTCAGCCCCTATATCTTCGCCAGCCTTCTCTCTAAGTCAAATAATCCGACAGTTCTTTGAGTTCGCAGCTCTTAAATACCCTGAATCTGCGCTATTCTATTCGCGAACTGAAAAATTCAGCCTATTTTTTGAGTTCAGCGCACCCAATCAGCCTATATCATAGTAAATGTGTTCGCGAACTGAAAAATTCAGCCTATTTTTTGAGTTCAGCGCACCCAAACAGACTATATCATAGTAAATGTGTTCGCGAACTGAGAAAAACAGCCAATTCTTTGAGTTCGCAGCGCGGTAACGTAGAAGAGGCGGACCATAAGGCCCGCCTCTTCTATATTAAAGAATACTAAAGCTAGTGTCGGTTAGTTGATAAGGTATACCTTGTCAAGACCGTTGTAGGTGCACTTTACAGTAGCACGACCCTCTACGATCTTAGATACGCTGACCTTGACTGCAGGGTTGGTTGAGATGACCTCGATCTTAGAACCGTCGGTGACAGGACCGTAAACCTGATAGCGGGTAACATCGGTGTAACCATTGAGGTTGGTAGAGCGGATAGGCTCGGTAGGCATCACGAGATCCTTGCCGTCAACCTTGATCTGTACGGTAGGTGCAATCGGCCTCTCGACCTTGCTGTCCTTAGGGCTGAATCCGATACCCTGGAGATCGAAGAGACCTCTCGGCCTCATCGGACGTGCGCCAGGCCTCTGGGCGAACCTTGGATCCATTCTTGGCTGCTCGATCTCAGGACCGTCAGCTACGAGATAGATTGCGTGCTTGCCCTTGATGCCGTCAACATACTGTGATACATTGACCTTGTACTCGGTGCATACCTGCTCTGAGTTAGCTGGAACCTCGATAACGGCGATTTCCTTGCCATTCCAGGTGCTGTTGGCGTATGGACCGTCCATCATTACGTGAACCTTGAAAGCGTCCTTTACGCGAGGAGTAAGGAACACGCTGATCTCGGTGTTGTTGCCCTTCTTTGCACCCTCGAAAGCCTTGACGCCCTTGCTATCCTTCTTGAGACCCTCGAAGCCGAAGTTCTTGAAACCTACGACACCCTTGTTGGTGATGCCTGCGACATCCATGTGGTTGTCCCAGTTGTCCCAGGTATCCTGCATCCAGTCGTTGCCGCTGAGGTAGCAGGCAATACCTGCAGAATAGTACTTATATGGATCAAGACCATAGATCTGGAAACCCTCTGAGGTAACCTCACCGCCGGTGTAGCAGTTGCCGTCAGCAGCTGCAGCCACCCAAGTCTCGTCCTTGGCATATGGATCGTAACCGGTGATGCGCACGCGGCCGCCTTCTGCCACCGGCTTGCTGTCCCACTCGATCTTGACAGGAGCGACCATGGACTGACGTGCGTTGCCGAAGCCTCTCGGAGGCCTGTGGTAGAACACATACCACTGTCCGTTGATCTCCTGGAGCGAGCCGTGGGTGTTGTGGGCTGCGTTGGTGGTGGTGAGGGCGCTGCCGTCCTCGTTAGGAACCACGCCGCGTGAATCCACGAGCACACCGCCTGAGCGCCATGGGCCGAGAGGGGAGTCTCCGAATGCATAGCGGAGCGCCGAGTTGGTGCTCTCGAGACCGTAGTCAGGACCTGAGTAACCAGAGAAGATGACTACATACTTGTTGCCGACCTTTCTGATTGAGGAAGCCTCGAAGAAGTTGAACTCACCAGGATTCTGGTCCTTGTAGAGTGCCTTGTACTCGGTTCCCTCAGGATCGCGTACGACACCGTAGCGCGCACTTGCAGGGATGAAGAAGTCAATGTACTTTCCGCCCGGGCGGGCTGAGTACATGGTGTTCTGGTCGAGCTCCACAGCGGTGGAGTGCTGGAAACCATAGTATACATAAGCCCTGAAGCCCTTTGCGTAGTCAGGGTCCTTCTTGTCGGTGATGTTCTCGATATAGACTGAAGGGTCGAAGTCGATGAAGCTGCCAGGAAGGACATGAACGCCGTCCTCGGCCATGTTCACAGGAACGAATGGACCGTCAGGCCTGTCGCTCTTTGCAACGGTGGCGACGCGGCCGTTACCGCGGCTGTGCGGATAGAGCCAGTAGGTCTTGGTTCCGTCAGGGTTCTTGACCTCAACGAGGTCCGGAGCGAACATGGTGTCCCACTGTCCGTTCACGAAATAGGTGAATGCAGGACCTTCGTCGACCCACTTGGTGAGGTCCTCCACCGGTGCAGACCAGATGCGGATGTCCGGACCGCAGTACTGGGTGTATGCAAGGTCGTGCGAACCGATGATGTATGCACGGAACTTGCCCGGGTTGTCAGGATCCTCGAATACTCGTGGCTCTCCGTCAGGAATATGCTCCCAGAGAGGCAAGTAAGGGTTCTGCGCATTGGCAGAAACCATCGCTGCCGCAGCAGCGATGGTAACTAAGAGACGTTTTTTCATTGTATTTGGTTATTTAACTTCAAAATCAATGGCCTTGAGGTCGATGTCGCGTGAAGACGAACCGTAAAGGATCTGGTACTTGCCAGAACGAACTGAGAGTCCGTCTACAGCCTCATCATAATACTCGAATGCGGTACCGTCGAGGGTGATCTTAGCCTTTCCGCTTGCACCTGCTGCGAGGGTTACCTTGTCGAAGCCCTTGAGAGACTTGATAGGTGCGTCTGGATTGTCGAGGCTCTTCACGTAAACCTGTACGATCTCGTCGCCGGCAACCTTACCTGTGTTCTTGACAGGAACGGTGATGGTAACCTTACCGCTCTTGTTCATAGAGTTCTTCGAGATGCTAGCCTCACCATACTCGTAAGTGGTGTATGAGAGACCGTAACCGAATGCATACTGAGGAACACCGTGGAAGTAACGGTAGGTCCTGTTCTCCATGCTGTAGTCAAGGAAGTCAGGAAGCTGGTCGGTAGATGCATAGAAGGTGACAGGGAGCTTAGCTGATGGGTTGTAGTCACCGAAGATGATGTCTGCAAGCGCCTCAGGACCACCCTGGCCTGGATACCAAGCCTGGAGGAGAGCGTCGTAGCTGCCCTCTACGCTCGCGAATGCGATTGCAGAACCTGAGCAGTTCACTACTACGACTGGCTTGCCGGTGGTGTGCATAGCCTTCACGAGGCGCTGCTGTACTGCAGGAAGCTCGATGTCGGCCTTGTCACCGCCCTCACCCTCCATCTGAGGAGAGATACCGCTGATCACGATGATTGCGTCAGCGTCGCCGGTCTCGGCGATGATGTCGAGGAAGTCAGCATACTTCCTCTGGCAGAAGTTCGCGCTGAACATTGCGAAAGGACCGTTGCCCCTCTTGTACTCGATCTCGATGTTGTAGGTCTCGCCGGCCTTCACGTCGAAGGTCTTGTAGTTCGCTGCGCCGCGACGCATTCTTCTTGCGCCAGCCTCGGCGTTCTTCTCTACGACCTTACCGTTCACCTTGAGAACATAGCCGTTGTCTGAGCTGATGGTGTAGCTGAGAGGACCGGTGAAGTCAGGAACATAGCTTCCGCTCGCCCTGAGGGAAACCTTGTCGGTGCTTACGCCGTCAGCGAAGCCGTATGCGCCGAAGGTGCTGAAGTTGAGAGCCTTGTTGAAGTCATTGCTTACTGCAGGCTGTCCCTTGAGGTCGTTGTCGTTGTAGAAGTCTACATGGATACCCTTGCCACCGTTGAACTCAGCAAGATGCTGGATGGTGTTGTACTCGTCAGTGAGCTCGCAGCCCTTGACGTATACGACTTCTGTAGAAGGAACTGCAGCCCTGATACCGTCGAGGAGGCTGTGGGTGTGCTCCTTGGTAGGAGATCCGCCGTACTCACCGTTGAGGAGGGTGGTGTCGTTTGCGTTAGGACCGACAACGACGATCTTCTTGAGGTTCTTTGCGAGAGGGAGAACTTCGTGGTTCTCGAGGAGTACCATTGACTCCCTTGCTGCCTGAACTGCGAGAGCATTGTGCTCCTCGCTGCTGATGTTGCTCTCTGGGATGTTTGCCCAAGGAAGCTTGTCCTGAGGATCGAAGAAGCCGAGCTCTACGAGACCTGCGAGGTTCTTCCTGAGGTGAACGTCGAGGTCAGCCTCGCTGATGAGACCTTTCTCGAGAGCCTCTGAGAGGACCTTGAATACACGGCCGCACTCGAGGTCGGTACCGCTGAGGACAGCGTCAACTGCTGCGCTGAGCGGATCTGGATGAGTCTCGTGCTGACCCTTGGTGTAGAAGTTGTTGATCGCGTCGCAGTCGGTGAGGATGATTCCGTCATAGCCCCACTTGTTGCGGAGGATGTCGATGAGGAGGCGCTCGTTTGCACAGCAAGGAACACCCTCATAGCGCTGGTATGCGCACATCACCTCACGTACGTCACCGTCGATCACGAGAGTCTTGAAGGCAGGAAGATAGGTCTCCCAGAGGTCCCTCATGGATACTCTTGCGTCATAGGTGTGCCTGAGTGGCTCTGGACCGCTATGTACTGCATAGTGCTTTGCACAAGCGTGGGTCTTGTAGTAGGTAGGATCGTCGCCCTGCATTCCGAGAACGGTCTGGAGACCGAGCACGCTCTGGAGATAAGGGTCCTCACCGCAGGTCTCCTGGCCACGGCCCCACCTTGGGTCGCGGAAGATGTTCACGTTTGGACACCAGAAGGTGAGCTCAGGGTTTGCAGGATAGTAGATCACGTCAGTGCCGATGCCGAAATAGTCATGGGTGCTGCGGTTCCAGTTTGCACGTGCCTCGTCAGAAACGGTTGAGAACACGTCGTACATGAGCTGCGGGTTGAATGCAGCCGCCATACCGATAGGCTGTGGGTATACGGTGTAGCCGTCAGCACGCACGCCGTGGCATGCCTCGCTCCACCAGTTGTAAGAAGGGATGCCAAGCCTGTCGATAGACGCAGTCTTGTTCATCATCATGCCGACCTTCTCCTCTGGAGTAAGGAGAGAGATCAAATTCTCCACGCGCTCTTCGGTAGAGAGCTTCGGATTCTGGAACGGGTACTCGTACTTCGCTCCTGAATTACAGCCTGCCAACATGACGAGCGAAGCTGCAAGAATCATAATTTTGGTTCTGTTCATAGAGTTTGTGTTTATTGATTGTATATAAGTTCCTTGTATGGTCTGTCTGGGTCGTTAGTGAATAGTCCTATCTTGATGCCGTTCTCCGGAACAGCTGATGTCTTCACGGTGGCGTGGAGGGTCTCTCCCTTGCGTATCCTGGTGCCGGGTGCAACGCTGAACTCGACTCCCTCCGGCACTTCGGCCTGGTAGATGACCAGATCCTTGCGCCCGTCATTGGTGATGTCGATGGTGCCGCTGTATTTTCCGATCACGTAAAAAGCGCGTCTGAGGCTTGCAGAAGATGGGTAAGTCCTCATCTTGGCGGCGTCGGCTGCAGGGGATTCCCTCCTGAGACAGAGTGCCGAGGTCGTCAGCCTCACCGAAGACTCATGCCCGCCGGTAATCACGGCTATGGTGTCTGCGACGCTCATCAATTCCTTGTCGGAAGGCATCGTGTAGGTCATCATCACCGGAATCTCGTCTCCGGGGCCGACGACATGGTCACACTCGATGTCGACGAGCGAAGAACCGAAGCCCATGAGCTCAATCTCCATTGACTTGTCGGATGCGTTGGCGATGTATATGACCTTGGTGAGTGACTCTCCGGGAGCCATGTACCCGAAAGGAATGTCCTTCCTGCTGACATAGAGGTTGGGGTCGAGGACGATGGGGTATCTCTCCTGGATGCTGCGGTTGGACGGGTTGACGTCCGCGTTGGTGAAGAGGGTGCCGAGACTCCTGCCGTGCGAGTCCACGATCTCTATGCTCCGGTGGGTGAATCCGACCGAGCCGGAAGGGGAGAAGAACACCTCTATGCCGACTGCCTCTCCGGGTGCGACCGGCGAGTCGGGGAGATGGGCGGTGATGCAGCTGCAGCTTGGGACCGACCTGCGGATGAGGATGGATTCAGATGATCCGTTCATGAGCGTGAACACATGGCTTACCGCGCCCTCAGCTTCGTTGATCTCGCCGAAGTCCCAGGTGGTGGAGTCATAGCTGATTCCCGAAATCTTTTTCTGGGCATGCGCATACGAACCAGGGATCATGGTAAGGATGATCGCTGCTATGAAAGAATTGATCAGTATGCGTGTTCTCATGTGGTCGGTTTTCTTGAATTTCAAAAATACACATTATATAATAAAGGAACTATCAATTCTGTGTCATAAGGTTTAGAAAAGGGATTGAATCAGATTTGAAAGGAAATGAATTATTCTTCAAAAGTCTTTTTAGTATGATTTCCTACCTTTGTTTTGGATAATATCCCAATGATGTGGGGGAATTTGACAGAAATGAACATTTAATCCTTTTATTTAATAACACAAACATTATGAACTTCAGAAAAACCTTACTTTCAGTAGGTCTCGCGCTCGTCGGCGTTGCTGCGTTCGCACAGACTCCAAGGTATGCTGACTCGGACATCAACTTCGAGAAGTATTTCAAGCCTGCGACTGAGACTCCAGCTTCTCCAGACGCACAGGGTTTCATCCGCCGCTGGCTCATGCTCGATCCTATCAGCAAGCCAAACCGCGGTAACACCGTATTCATTGACTCTTATATCCGCGACGCTTTCGCACGCGAGTATTATAAGGGCCAGTTCGCTTCAATGTCTGACCTCGCTCTCCTTCCTAAGGATGGCCAGAAGATCAAGAAGGTTGTCGTTGACGCACAGAAGCCTGTTGACCTCTCTGCAGGCAGACCGATGTTCATGGCAGAGCCTGAGCTCATCCAGGAGAAGGTGACCCTCACCTGGCATGCCCTCGACTCAAACTTCCCTAACGTGAAGCTTTTCCGCTTCGCTACCGGTCAGGGTCTCACCCGCTACGGTGTGATCTTCAATGTTGTCACCGTCATCAACTGCGATGAGGACATCGAGAACGTACGTCTCGCCACCGGTTCAAACTCAGCATCAATGTGGTGGGTTAACGGCGAAGAGGCTGTCATCATGTCAGGTGACCGCCGTATGGTTCAGGACGACTGCGCATCTGCACGTCTCACCCTCCACAAGGGCAAGAACATCCTCAGGGGCGCCATCATCAACGGTCCTGGTATGAGTGACATGATCGTCCGCTTCATCGACGAGGCAGGCAACCCAGTCAAGAACTTCACTGTAACAACCAAGTAAGAAGGAGGAATACTAATATGAAAACTACTAAGATACTTTTCGGTACAGCTGCTATTCTTCTTTCAGCTGCATCAGCATCAGCACAGATCGGCAAGCCATTCATCCATGACCCTTCAACCATCATGGAGTGCGACGGCAAGTACTATACTTTCGGAACCGGTGGCGGCGGACTCATCTCTGCTGACGGTTACACCTGGGACGGCGGCGCAGTACGCCCGGGCGGTGGAGCTGCTCCTGACGCAGTGAAGATCGGCGACCGTTACCTCGTAGGTTACTCTGCTACAGGTGGTGGACTCGGTGGCGGTCATGCAGGCCGTGTTCTCACCATGTGGAACAAGACTCTTGATCCAAACTCTCCTGATTTCGAATATTCAGAGCCTATCCAGGTTGCTGAGTCTGTAGTTGACGAGGACTGCGACGCAATCGACGTTTCATTCCTCCTCGATCCTACCACCGGCCGCCTCTGGTGCACCTACGGTACCTATTTCGGCAACATCCGCCTCGTCGAGCTCGATCCTAAGACCGGTGCCCGCATGCCTGGCAACAAGGCTGTCGACGTAGCTATCGACTGCGAGGCTTCCGACCTCATCTACAAGGATGGCTGGTATTACCTCCTCGGTACCCACGGTACCTGCTGCGACGGTGTGAACTCTACCTACAACATCATCTGCGGCCGTTCACGCGTCGTTACCGGTCCTTACTATGACAACATGGGCCGTGACATGATGCTCGGTGGCGGTAAGATGGTCATCGGTTCAGGTCGTGAGCGCACTTTCGGTGCAGGTCACTTCGGCCGCATGGTTGAGGAAGAGGGTGTTGAGAAGTGCTCATTCCACTGGGAGGGTGACCTCGACCGTTCAGGTCGCAGCGTCCTCGCTGTAGAGCCTCTCGTATGGGTCAACGGATGGCCTGTATGCGGTAAGAAGGTTAAGGATGGCGAGTACTCTATCCAGTCAGTAAGACGTGGCTACGGCCTCGAGCTTACCGTTGACTTCCAGCGTTCAAACATCCAGCGTGTCGCTCGTGGTGCAGACGTTCCTGACGTTGCTCTCGAGAACCAGAAGCTCGCTGAGGTTATCGGTACCTGGCCAACCGGCAATACCGAGGTTCGCTGCTGCGATTACATGAACCGCCCTCACCAGAACTGGGTCATCACTTCAGTTCCTGAGCTCGGCGGAACCATCGCAGGCTCTTACGTGAAGATCACCATCGCAGGTACAAACCGTGCACTTGCTGCCAAGGCTGGCGCAGAGCTCGAGACCGTTCCTGAGTTCACCGGTGCTGACGAGCAGCTCTGGAGAATCGATCAGCTTACTGACGGTACCTACAGGCTCTCTCCAAAGGCTGTCCCTGGCTGCTCAGAGAAGCTCTGCCTCGTATGTACTTCAGACAGCAACGTTTCTCTCGCCAAGTTCGATATGAACAGCGACAACTGCAAGTGGATGTTCGAGTAATCTAAAACCACACGCCTAAAAGGCTATAAAATTGGACAAGTGAAGGTTTTTATGCCTGCACTTGTTTTTTTTTGCTATATTAGTCACACTTTTTAACAGACTGTAACTAATACCAAATACATGAAGAAAATACTCGTATCCATCGCTTCGGTGATGTTGTCTGTCGCTGCCTTTGCTCAGCCGGGCGGCGCTATGCCGGCAGGTGGTTTCGGCGGCTTTCAGATGCCACAGATCCAGGTTCATTGTTCAGAAAAGATTGCTGACGTAAACTATGCCGGTGACGGTCAGGTCTACCACAATCTCGACATCTATCTTCCACAGGTGAAGAACGACAAGTATCCTGTCGTAGTGCATATCTACGGAAGCGCATGGTACAGCAACAATTCCAAGGGAATGGCAGACCTGGGCACCATCGTGAATGCCCTCCTCGATGCTGGTTATGCAGTGGTTACACCTAACCACCGTTCTTCTGGCGATGCAGCTTTCCCGGCTCAGATCCACGACATCAAGGGCGTAATCCGCTTCGTTCGTGCGAACGCTGACAAGTATGGATTCGACACTTCTTTCATAGCTACCTCCGGTTTCTCGTCAGGCGGACATCTCTCGTCCCTTGCAGCGACCTCGGGAAATGCTCCTGAGCTCGAGGGCAGCGTGGGCGGAAACCTCCAGTATGGCAGCGCCGTGGACGCGGCAGTAGACTGGTCTGGTCCTATCGACCTCTTCAACATGAACTGCGGTGAGCCTCGCAAGTGGGGTAACACCCCTGAGGAGGCCCTCATCGGACATGAGTATGAGCCTAAGTACGAGCAGGAGATGCGCGCCATCAGCCCTATGACCTACATCGACGCTGAGGATGCGCCAGTGGTCATCTTCCATGGTACTGAGGACACCGTCGTTCCTTGCTGTCAGGCTCCTGAGTTCTACGAGGCCCTTTCGAAGGTCGGCGTGGATACCGAGCTCTACCTCGTGCATGGCGGTGGACACGGATTCAACATGTATTCGGATGTGAACCTCCAGCGCATGGTCAACTTCCTCAACGGTAAGAGGGGAGTGCCAGTAGCTGTCGCAGGTCAGCCTGACCCTAACTTCCATATCTATCTCTGCTTCGGCCAGTCCAACATGGAGGGCAACGCACGTGTGCAGCAGCAGGATGTCGAGGGCATCAGCGACCGTTTCCTCACCATGGCGGCAGTGGATTTCCCTGCAGTCGAGAAGGCAGAGCAGCCTGTAGCTGCTCCTGGAAGAAGGGCGATGCCTGTGAACTTTGTCCCAGAGGGTGGTATCTCGGCACGACAGATGGGTCAGTGGTACAAGGCCATCCCACCTCTCAGCCGTCCTGGCACCGGTCTCACTCCTGGTGACTATTTCGGACGTACCCTCGTAGAGAACCTCCCAGAGGAGGTGAGAGTCGGCGTGATCAACGTATCCGTTGCCGGCTGCAGCATCGACTGCTTCATGCCTGACAAGGTGAAGGAATATACAGAGAGCTCGGCGGACTGGCTCAAGAACATAGTCGCTGCCTACGGCGGCGATCCATATCAGCGTCTCGTGGACCTCGCAAAGGAGGCGCAGAAGGTCGGTGTGATCAAGGGTATCCTCCTCCATCAGGGCGAGACCAACACCAACGACCCTCAGTGGCCTGCGAACGTGAAGAAGGTCTATGATCGTCTCGTCAAGGACCTCGGTCTCCAGGGTCAGGCAGTTCCTCTTCTCGTGGGTGAGGTGGTGAACAATGACCAGGGCGGTGCGTGCGCAGACCACAACAACGTGATCGCACGCGTTCCTCAGGTGATTCCGAACGCCCATGTGATCAGCTCGAGCGGATGCTCTACCGGCTTCGACCATCTCCATTTCGATGCAGAGGGCTACAGGGAGCTCGGCCGCCGCTACGGTCTCAAGATGCTCGAGATCCTCGGCTATCCTGCAAAGGCCGGCATGGCAATGTACACAACCTCCATCGACCCATACAAGATCCACCCAAGCGGAAGGGTGACCTTCAACTATCAGGCGCCAAACGCCAAGTCTGTCGTCCTTTCCAGCCAGATGCTCAAGGAGAACGCTCCGATGAAGAAGAATTCGGAGGGTATCTGGAGCGTAACCGTCAAGCCTGAGAAGGCGGACATCTATCCTTACAACTTCATCGTGGACGGAATCCAGGTGCAGGCTGTGAACAACGCTGCAATCTTCCCTAACGAGAACTTCAAGGCCAGCATCGTGGAGATACCTTCTCCTGACGCTCTCTATACAGTGAAGGACGTTCCTCACGGAAAGATCGTTTATGACTCATACTACTCTAGCGTGCTCGGAGAGAACCGTCCGCTCGTGGTCTACACTCCTGCAGGCTATGAGAAGGGCAAGAAGTACCCTGTATTCTACCTCATCAGCGGTACCACCGACACAGAGGAGACCTGGTTCAAGGTCGGCAAGACCAATGTGATCCTCGACAATCTCATCGCAGAGGGCAAGGCTGTTCCTATGGTAGTCGTAATGCCTTACGGCAACATGGGCTTCACTCCTCAGCCTACCAGCTTCGAGTCTTCCGAGATGTACAAGATCTTCGAGAAGGAGATGACCCAGTGCATCATGCCATACGTGGAGAAGAACTACAAGGTCAAGGCAGACAGAGAGAGCCGCGCGATCGCCGGTTTCTCACGCGGTGGTGGACAGTCACTCTTCGTCGGTTACAGGAATCTCGACAAGTTCGCTTACATCGGATCATACAGCGCTTACCTCACTCCTGAGGTACTCGACTACTACTTCCCTAATATCGCGAACGATCTCAAGAACCTCAAGCTCATGTGGTTCGGAGTCGGTACATCAGACTTCCTCTACAAGAACGTGATTGATCACCAGGAGTACTTCGATGCCAAGGGCATCAAGTACGAGAAGATGTTCACCGACGGCGGACATACCTGGATGAACGCAAGGACCTACCTTGCTGAGACAGTACAGAAATATTTCAAATAAGCCATACGATTCAATGAAATCTAACCTTACCGCATTCTTAGCATGTGCCGTTGCCGCCCTTTCCGGCTGCAGTGGCCCTTCTGCTGCAGACCCTGTCGACATCACCACTTCGAACGGAGTCCTTTCAATCGTCCCATTGACTGACAATACAGTCAGGATCAAGGTCAAGGGCCCTGAGACCCTTACTCTCGACGAAATCTATTACACAGAGAACGTGAAGGCTCCCCGCTACAGCGTCGAGGAGTCGGATGCGTCAGTGAAGGTGAGCCAGAAGGGCATCGTCACCGTGTTCGACAAGGCTTCCGAGTCTCTCAGCTACTATGACGCAAAGGGCAATCTCCTTTTCTCAGAGGCCGAGGGCACGAGAAAGGTCGAGGCTGCCGATATCTCCGGAAGGCCTATGGCAAGTGTCGCCCAGACCTTCGTTCAGCCTGAGGGCGAGCATCTCTTCGGACTCGGCCAGTTCCAGGACGGTTACCTTGACGTGAGCGGTCTCACCAGACGTCTCACCCAGGTGAATACCCAGATATCCATCCCTGTGGTCATCTCGAACAAGGGTTATGGCCTCATGTGGAACAACTACGGTATGGTTGACTTCAACCCTTCAACCCAGACCGTCGCTCTCGATGAGATCGTCGAGGACGATGCCCAGGGCGTGGTCGTGAATGCCACCAGCACCCACGGAAACGTGCGCGAGCGCCGTTTCTTCGCGAACTTCACCGCAGAGATCGAGGTCCCTGCAGACGGCGAGTACTCGCTTCTTCTCGACGTGGGACAGGCTATGGCGCGCAGACACTGGCTCTCAGTCGACGGCAATGTGCTCTTCGACGTGAACAATACCTGGCTTCCTCCTACCTCTTCTGTCAAGACCCACCTTTCTGCCGGCAAGCATGTCGTTGAGGTCCATGGATCGAGAGGTGACGCTCCTACAGTGGGTTGGAGGCTTGCTGACGGCACCACCGAGTTCAGCTCTCCTGTCGCAGAAGGTCTCGACTACACCGTGTTCGCAGGAACTGCCGACGATGTCGTGTCATCGTTCCGCAACCTTACCGGAAAGGCTCCTCAGATTCCTGAGTGGGCACTCGGATATGTTCACTGCCGCGAGCGCTACAAGTCTCAGGACGACATTCTCGAGAATGCGCGCACCTTCGTTGAGAAGAACATTCCTGTAGGCGTGATCGTCCAGGACTGGCAGTGGTGGGGCAACACCGGATGGAACTCGATGGAGTTCGACCCGGAGAACTATCCTGAGCCTGAGAAGCTCGTCGACCAGCTCCACGACATGGGTATGAGATTCATGCTCTCAGTATGGTCTAAGGTAGACAGGAACAGCAATCTCGGTAAGGAACTCGAGGCACGCGGCTACTATATCGACGGTACAGACTGGCTCGATTTCTTCAACCCTGAGGCTACCAGCTTCTATTGGAAGAACTTCTCTGACAGGCTCGTCAGCCTCGGCATCGATGCATGGTGGTTTGACGCTACCGAACCTGAGAATGACGACCTCGTAGGCAGGACAGTCGGCAAGGACGAACTCCCTGGCGAGATCTTCAGGAACGTATATCCTGTCAAGGTTGTGAATACCATGTACAACGGTCTCAAGAAGGCCCGCAACGGCGAGGAACCGCTCATCCTTACCCGCAGCGCTGCCCCTGGAATGCAGAAGTACGGTGCAGTCACCTGGAGCGGTGACGTCGGAAATGACTGGGAGACTCTCCGCCGCCAGATCGTCGGCGGTCTCGGCATGATGTGCGCAGGCCAGCCTTGGTGGACCTACGATGCAGGCGGATTCTTCCGTCCGCGCGACCAGTATGAGGATGCGGCATATCAGGAGCGCATGCTCCGCTGGATCCAGACCTCAGTGATGCTTCCTATCATGCGCGTTCACGGCTACATGAGTAACACCGAGCCTTGGCGCTACTCAGAGGAGACCGAGAAGCTCTTCGCGAAGGCAATCAATGACCGCTACGAGCTCCTTCCATACATCAAGCAGTGCGCGAAGAAGGTCGCAAAGGAGAACTACACCCTCATGCGCCCTCTCGTGTTCGACTTCCCTTCAGACGAGCAGGCGATGCTTCAGGATACCGAGTACATGTTCGGTCCAAAGTACCTCGTATGTCCGGTGATCGCCGAGAACCTCACTTCAATGCAGGTCTACCTCCCTCAGAACGCAAAGGGATGGACCAGCACCGCCGACGGTAAGAAGTATGACGGAGGACAGTATGTGATTGTTGCGGTCAGCGCAGATTCAGTTCCAGTATTTGAAAGAAACTAAGCGATTATATGAAGAAGACCATGTATTGTGCAGCCATCATGGCTGCGATGGTTTGCTCATGTGCTCCCAAGCAGAGCGGAGAGATCCCTCTCGTCTACAGCGTGGAGAACAGCGGAGCATCCTATGCTAAACCTGAACTTCCTGCCTTCGAGGACCTCACCCATTGTGTGACCCTTCCGGACCCTCTCGAGTGGTCTGACGGCAGCGGACGCGTCAGCGACTTCTCCCAGTGGGAGCGCAGGCGTAATGAGATCATGGCTGAGCTCTATGAATACGAAGTCGGTTGGAAGCCGGAGACCCCGAAGGAGTGCGTGAAGGCGAGAGTGCAGGGTGATACCCTCCTCATCGTCGAGGTGACCGTTAAGGATTCTGTCCTCACCATGCACTGCCCAGTCAAGCTTCCTCCTGTCGAGGGACCTCATCCTGCGATCATCGGTCTTGGATTCGGAACCAACCCAGGCAGCCTTCCGAAGGAGATTTTCGACAGCAGAGACATCGCAGTCATCAGCTTCCCTTTCATGGAGGTCATGAGCCATACCCAGGTACGTGGAAACGAGCCTGTGAACAGACTCTATCCTGAATATGAGGAGAATGGAGCATACAGCATGTGGCCTTGGGGCGTCAGCCGCCTCATCGACGGTCTCGAGCAGGTTCAGGACCAGCTTCCTATCGACCTCAAACACCTCGCTATCTCAGGTTGCTCATACGCTGGAAAGATGGCTCTCTGGTCAGGTGCCCTCGATGAGCGTATCGCTCTCACCATCGCTCAGGAGCCAGGTGGCGGCGGAGCTGCCTCATGGCGCTATACTGAGACCCTCGGTTGGGTCGAGAGACTCGGCGCTACCAACTTCTCATGGTTCAAGGAGAGCATGAGACAGTTCGAGGGCGCGAATGTTTCCAAGCTCCCTATGGACCATCATGAGCTCTGCGCTCTCGTCGCTCCACGTGCCCTTCTCGTGCTCGGCAACACCGATTATGAGTGGCTCGCAGACGAGTCCGGCTACGTTTCATGCGTGGCTGCCCGCAAGGTATGGGAGGAGTTCGGAATCGAGGACCGCATGGGCTACAGCATCCAGGGCGACCACATGCACTGCAGGCTTCCTGAGGAGCAGTATGCAGACGTGGAGTGCTTCGTGGACAGGTTCCTCCTCGGCAAGGAGGTTGAGACCAATGTGACCAAGGCCCCTATGTTCGCTGACGTGGACGCAGAGTCATGGATGATGTGGGACAAGGCTCTCGCAGTCAACCCTATCGGAAACACCGACCTTCCGGATCCGGATATCGTCAGGGTGGGAGAGGACTTCTATCTCGTGTCCACCACCATGTACTTCTGCCCTATGGTCCCTATCTTCCACAGCCGCGACCTCGTTCATTGGGAGGTCATCAGCTATGTGGACGACTGCATCGAGCCTGATGCCGACTGCTACAACCTCCGTGACGGCAAGAATGCCTACGGAAAGGGTCAGTGGGCAACCTCGCTCCAGTACCATGACGGATATTTCTATGTTCTCTTCGTCGCAAACGACCAGCAGAAATCATATATCTACCGCACCAACGACCCTTACAAGAGCAACTGGGAGCGTCTCACCGTGTTCGACAAGAACTTCTTCCACGATGCGTCCCTGCTCTTCGACAACGACGGCCGCGTATATGTGATCTACGGCAACACCGAGATCCACCTCACCGAGCTCAGACCTGACCTCAGCGCAGTCCTCGATGGCGGCGTGGACAAGGTGATCATCACCGAGGACAGGGAGACCTTCCAGCTCGGTGCCGAGGGATCACGCTTCTACCATATCGGAGAGTACTACTACAACATGGTCATCGACTGGCCTCGCGGTGGTCACCGTACCGAGAGGTGCTTCAGGAGCAAGAACATCGAAGGCCCTTACGAGGCCATGCCTTCTTGCGACGGTACTCTCGGAGGCCGTGGCGACGGTATCGCACAGGGTCCTATCGTGGACACTCCGAACGGAGACTGGTACGCTTGTCTCTTCCAGGATCACGGCGGAGTTGGCCGTCTCTGCACCATCCAGCCTGTCAGCTGGGTTGACGGATGGCCGATCTGCGGCGTCGACACCAAACCTCTCGAGACCGTGCGTGTGAACCTTCCTGCATCTGGAAAGGAATATCTCCACGACAGTGACGAGTTCTCAGACAAGAGTCTCGGTCTTGTATGGCAGTGGAACCACAAGCCGATCGGTGACGCATGGTCGCTCAAGGCTCGCAAGGGCTGGCTCCGCCTCACTACAGCGCAGCTCGCAACCGGTCTTTCTGATGCCCGCAACACTCTTACCATGAGGACCTTCGGCCCTAAGAGCACCACCGAGACCAAGATGGACGCAAAGGGCATGAAGGCCGGCGATTATGCAGGTATCTGCGCATTCCAGAGCAACCGCGCGATGATAGGCGTGCAGGTCGCAGAGGATGGCAGCAAGAAACTCGTCGCATGTTCTGAGTCTCCTGCTCCTCGCTTCCCTCGCGGCATGAATCTTCCAGAGGGAGTGACCCTTCCTAAGGGCGGTCTCCAGGAAGTGTATTCAGAGCCTCTCCAGTCCGATGTCGTATATCTCAAGGTCATCTACGACTTCACCAAGGACATCGCACGCCTCGCATACAGCTACGACGGCAAGCAGTGGAACCAGGTCGACTATGAGCTCCGCATGCGTTTCTCTCTCGACTATTTCACCGGCTACAGGAGCGTTCTCTTCAATTACGCGACCACCCAGCTCGGCGGATATGCTGACTTCGACTACTATCATGAATATAAGAACTAACCGGATATGAAACGACTTTTTACAGTTCTCGCAGGTATGCTCGTATGGGCATCTGCCTGCTTTGCGCAGGATCGCCTCTGGTACGATGCTCCTGCCAGCCAGTGGCTTGAGGCCCTCCCTCTGGGTAACTCCCACATGGGTGCGATGGTGTTCGGCGGCGTCGCTGACGAGCGCATACAGCTCAACGAGGAGACTTTCTGGAGCGGCAAGCCTCACCATAACAACAGCTCCACCGCACTTGCTCACCTTCCAGAGGTGCGCGCCCTCATCGCTGAGGGTAGGGAGGAGGAAGCCGAGAAGCTCCTTGATAGGGAGTTCATCATCGGACCTCATGGAATGAAGTACCTCACTCTCGGTAGCCTCCGCATCCATTTTGCTGGAATCGGTGAGGCTAGCGACTATGTCAGGGATCTCGACCTCAACTCTGCGGTCAGCAGCGTCAGCTTCAATGCGGACGGCGTACATTACACCAGGACAGTGTTCACATCTCTTGCAGATGATGTCGTTGTGGTACGCTTCGACGCGGATAAGAAGAATTCTCTCAACTTCACCATCACTCAGGATTGCGTTTTCCCTATCGACGTGGTCGCAAAGGGCAACGTCCTCACTTCCACTATCCAGGGTGTGGAGCATGAGGGTATCGAGGCCGGCCTCTTCGCAGAGTGCCGTACGGTGGTGGATACTGACGGTGAGGTCTCATCGGCTGACGGCGTGATCACCGTATCGGGCGCAAGCTCTGCCATGCTCCTCGTCTCAGCAGCCACCAACTTCGTGAACTATAACGATATCTCAGGTGACCCTACCAAGAAGAACGACGCCTACCTCGCAGCAGTGAAGGGCAAGTCCTTCAACAAGCTCCTCAAGCGTCATGTGAAGGAGTATTCTGCACAGTACGGCAGGGTAGAGCTCAACCTCACCTCAGGTGAGAACGCTAAGCTCCCTACCGACAAGCGACTCGAGAACTTCGCAGGCAGCGACGATATGGGCATGGTTGCGCTTCTTTTCAACTATGGACGCTACCTCCTCATCAGCTCTTCTCAGCCAGGCGGTCAGCCAGCTAACCTCCAGGGCGTCTGGAACGACGAAAGGGATGCTCCATGGGACAGCAAGTACACCATCAACATCAACGCCGAGATGAACTACTGGCCAGCTGAGGTGTGCGGTCTCGAGGAGACTCTCGATCCTCTCTTCAACATGATCAAGGATCTGTCTGTGACCGGTGCCGAGACTGCGCGCGTACTCTATGGCGCAGGTGGCTGGATGGCGCACCACAACACCGACCTCTGGCGTATCGCAGGTCCGGTGGATGCTGCTCCTTGGGGTATGTTCCCTAACGGCGGCGCATGGCTCGCGACCCATCTCTGGCAGCACTATCTCTACACTCTCGACAAGAACTTCCTCAAGAAGTGGTATCCTATCCTTAAGGGTGCGGCAGATTTCTATCTCGACTACATGCAGGAGGATCCTGCTACCGGTTGGCTGCTCGTGACTCCTTCAGTGAGCCCTGAGCACGGTCCGCTCGGCAAGAATACCCCTGTCACCGCAGGCTGCACCATGGACAACCAGATCGCCCGCGACGCGCTCACCAGCGTGCTCGAGGCTGCGAAGATCCTCGGCGTGGACAGCGACTACCAGGCAGTTCTCGAGAAGACCATCGCACGCATCCCTCCTATGATGGTAGGTCAGTATGGACAGCTCCAGGAGTGGATCATCGACGGTGACGATCCTAAGGATGAGCATAGACATATTTCGCATCTCTATGGACTTTACCCATCGGCTCAGATCAGCCCATTCACCACTCCGGACTTCTTCAACGCAGCTCGCGTTACCCTCGAGCAGCGCGGTGACATGGCGACTGGCTGGAGCCTCGGCTGGAAGACCAACTTCTGGGCTAGGATGCTCGACGGAGACCATGCATTCAATATCCTCAGCAACATGCTCGTGATCCTCAGGCCTACCGCAGGCAGGTTCGGATTCGGCAGGGGAAGGACCTATCCTAACCTCTTCGACGCCCATCCACCATTCCAGATCGACGGTAACTTCGGCGCATGTGCAGGTGTGGCTGAGATGCTTCTTCAGAGCCATGACGGCGCGATCCACGTTCTTCCTGCACTTCCATCAGCATGGAGCGAGGGTAGTGTGAAGGGACTCCGCGCGAGGGGTGCCGCAATCGTCGACATAACCTGGGACAATGGTAAGGTCAGCACCAAGATCAAGAGGCTCCGCGCAGCAGAGGGCAAGACCGTACGCGTACGTTCGGCAGTCGCTCTCAAGGGACGTGGTCTCAAGGAAGTGGAATGCGCGGTAGCCGGCATCCACGAGTACGAGCTCCGTCTCGCTCCAGGCCGCAGCAGAACTCTCACATCAGCCAACTAACTGTGGATAATTTCCGCAAAAAGCAGTAAATTTGCGAGCTAGAAACAATTAAACATCAAATATCTATGATCAAGGTAAATCTCGAAGGATGCAACTCCTTCGTGTCTGAAGCAAAATATCAGGAGTATGTAGAGAAGGCTCTCAATGCCCTCGACGTACTCGAGAACGAGTCAGGTGCAGGCAACGACTTCCTCGGCTGGAAGCACCTCCCTTCACTCAATCTCGCAAACGGTCTCGTTGACGAGTGCGAGGCTATCCGCGACAGCTGGAAGGCTAAGGGCGTGGATCTCGTAGTCGTTATCGGTATCGGAGGCTCATACCTCGGTGCAAAGTGTGCAATCGAGGCTCTCAAGCATCCATTCTCAAGCCTCCTCGCAGGCAAGAAGGACGCTCCAGAGGTCGTATTTGCTGGCCAGAACCTCTCTGAGGAGTACATCTGCGAGCTCATGGACCTCGTTCAGGAGCGCAACGCTGCCTGCGTGGTAATCTCTAAGTCAGGTACCACCACCGAGCCTGCAGTGGCATTCCGTATCATCAAGCAGTACATCGAGAACAAGTATGGCAAGGCTGAGGCTGCAGAGAGAATCGTAGCCGTTACCGACGCTGCAAGAGGCGCTCTCAAGAGCCTCTCGACCCAGGAAGGTTACAAGACCTTCGTCATCGAAGACAACGTGGGCGGACGTTTCTCAGTACTCACCCCAGTAGGTATCCTTCCTATCGTCCTCGCAGGCTTCGATATGAAGGCTATGCTCAAGGGTGCCCTCGAGATGGAAGATCAGTGCGCTAAGCGCTGCGGCAGCTGCAATCCTGCAGTACAGTACGCTGCAATGCGTAATCTTCTCTACGATAATGGCAAGCTTATCGAGATTCTCGTAAGCTTCAACCCTAAGTTCCAGTACCTCGGCGAGTGGTGGAAGCAGCTCTACGGCGAGTCTGAGGGTAAGGACCAGAAGGGTATCTTCCCAGCATCTGTGATCTGCACCACAGACCTCCACTCTATGGGTCAGTTCATCCAGGACGGTCAGCGCATCCTCATGGAGACCGTGGTTACCGTTGAGAAGGCTCAGCGCAACTGCGTGATCGAGGCTGACGCTCAGAACCTTGACGGACTCAACTTCCTCGCTGGCAAGCACGTCGAGGAATGCAACGCGATGGCTGAGCTCGGAACCAAGCTCGCACACATCGACGGTGGCGTTCCACAGCTCCAGGTTTCTATCGAGAAGATCGACGAGTACAACCTCGGTTCACTCTTCTACTTCTTCGAGAAGGCTTGCGGTATCAGTGCTTATGTCCTTGGCGTGAACCCATTCAACCAGCCAGGCGTTGAGGCTTACAAGAAGAACATGTTCGCTCTTCTCAACAAGCCAGGCTACGAGGAGCAGACCGCTGCAATCCGCGCTCGCATAGGCAAGTAGGAATTCCAATCCCTTTATAATGAGGTCGGCCACGTGCCGACCTCTATTTTTTTGCAGCAAATACACTTAGGCTTTACAGATACGAAACTTTCGCTTATCTTTGCCGTCTGTATGACTCAGCTTCTGCTCTTCCTTTTCGGCTCCATGGCCGTCTCGTTCCTCTGCTCTGTGCTGGAGGCTACTCTCATGTCTACACCTCTGTCGTTCGTGACCATGAGGGAGGAGGAAGAATATAAACCGGCGACCAAGTTCAAGCAGTTCAAGCAGGACAGTTCCCGTCCTATCGCAGCTATCCTCAGTCTCAATACCATTGCAAACACTATAGGTGCCGCCGGGGTCGGCCGTCAGGCTACCCTTGTATTCGGTTCGGAGTGGTTCGGAGTGGTTTCGGCCATCATGACCATCCTCCTTCTGATCTTCTCTGAGATCATCCCGAAGACCATAGGTACGAACTACTGGAAATCGCTCATGGGATTCACCACGAGGACGCTGGAGGTGCTTGTCTTCGTGCTTTTCCCTATCGTGTACTGCGTCGAGGCCCTTACCAAGCTCATCACTCCGGAGGACAACGAGACCAGCGTGTCGAGAGAGGAGGTGAGTGCGATGGCCAACGTCGCGGAGGAAGCCGGCGACCTTGAGGAGGATGAGAATGCCATCATCCAGAACCTCATCAACATGGACGAGGTGATCGCCGCCGACGTGATGACCCCGCGCGTGGTATGCGCTATCGCTCCAGAGAGAATGACCCTGAAGTCCTTCTACAAGGACAAGAGATATCTCCACCACAGCCGTATCCCAGTGTACTCTGACAATGATGAGTACATCACCGGCTACATCCTCCGAATGGAGGCTCTTCAGCTCATGGCTGAGGATAAGTACGACATCACCCTCGGCGAGATCCGCAGGGAGATAGCAAGCTTCGAGGAGGAGACTCCGCTCGACCAGGTATGGGACGAGATGCTAGGCAAGGATGAGCAGATTGCTGCCGTGATCAACGAGTATGGCAGCTTCCAGGGCATCATCAGCCTCGAGGATGTGATCGAGACTCTCCTCGGCAGTGAGATCGTAGACGAGCAGGATACGGTGCGCGATATGCAGCAGCTTGCTCGCGACAAGTACGCCAAGCTTAACGCTCGCAGGGCACAGGCCGCGAAGGCTCAGCAGGAGCGTCAGCAGAACAGGGCTCAGCAGTCTGTCAAGCCAGCCCATGACACTAAGTCTTAAGGCCAATTCTATTTGCGTTAATCAGAAATTTTCCATATATTTGGTAAATAGCGTACTAGCTACAAGAATTGATTCACCAACTAGTAATTATAAACCACACTATGCGAAAATTTATTCCTTTTATTGCCGCTTCGGCCCTTCTTGCGTCCGGAAGCTTTGCTTCTGCGCAGGATCTCAAGGTAAATGAGAAAGAATATTTCGAGACTCAGGGTGTGAACGTTCTCGTCTACAGCAACCTCTTCACAGGTGGCTTCAACGATGAGAAGAACTCTGGTATCGAGATCATTCACCACGGTGTCAGGACCGCTCAGGGCGGTGCCATTCGTCTCAACAAGACTCCAGAGCAGTGGGACCTCGTTCCTTCAACTCCAGAGAGAACCGTAGATGCAAAGAACAACACCATTTCCGTTGCTCTCCGCTACGATGACTATGACTTCGATTCTCGTATCGTCGTTACCGGTAAGGGTAAGGCAGTCGAGATCTCAGTCTATCTTGACAAGCCAGTTCCTGCATATCTCGTAGGAAAGGCAGGTTTCAACCTCGAGTTCATCCCTTCTCAGTACTGGAACAAGGTGTACACCATGGACGGACGCCTCAACAGGTTCCCTAAGTACGCTGTCAGCAACACCGCTTCGCTTCCTAACTCAGAGAAGCCAAAGCAGTTCAAGGGCTACAAGACCTATGACGACCGTGGTACCGACAAGTTCGTTGATCCGCTTCCACTCGAGCATGGTCACTCTATCCTTATGGCACAGGACGATCCTGAGCGCATGATGAAGATTACCTGCAACGACGCTGAGCTCGAGCTCTACGATGGTCGTATGATCGCTCAGAACGGTTGGTTCGTCCTCCGCAGCGTCCTCCCTGCAAACAAGACCGGCAAGGTCCTCACCTGGACAGTCGAGCCTAATGCAATCAAGGGTTGGGTACGTGAGCCAAACATCGGTTACTCACAGGTTGGTTACCTTCCTGACGCACCTAAGGTGGCAGTCGTGGAGACTGACAAGACCATGAAGCCAGTCAAGACCGCTTCTCTCTTCCGCGTTAACGAGGACGGTACCGAGACTGAGGTATTCAAGGGCAAGACCAATACCTGGGGTATGTACTACAAGTACAACTACGTGAAGTTCGACTTCTCTTCAGTTACCAAGCCAGGTGTATACTACATCAAGTTCGGCAACACCAAGTCAGGCAACTTCCTCATCGATTCTTCAGTTTACGACAACATCGGTATCGCAACCAGCGACGTATGGATTCCTATCCACATGAACCACATGTACGTGAACGAGGCATACCGCGTATGGCACGGTGAGCCATTCAGGGAGGGTTATCTCCAGGCTCCTGTCAATACCGACCACTTCGACCTCCACTCACAGGGTCCTACCACCGATACTCCGTTCGAGCCGCTCCAGCTCATCCCTGGCCTCAACGTCGGCGGTTTCTTCGACGCGGGTGACTTCGATATCGAGACCGGTTCGAACATCAACGTCGTTCAGAGCCTCATCGCAGCATGGGAGCGCTACCGCCCTATGCGTGACGAGACCTTCGTTTCAGAGGAGCAGCGCTATGTAGACCTCCATCGTCCAGACGGAATTCCAGATCTTCTCCAGTACATCGAGCACGGCGTTCTCAACCTCGTGGCTCAGGCAGAGATCCTCGGTCACATGTCACAGACCCTCTCTAACTCAGTACTCGACAACTACCATCACCTCGGTGATGCAGGTTCTCTCACCGACGGACGCCACTACGATCCTTCACTCAAGCCTTACGAGGTTTCTGCTGACGGTCTCTCAAGCGGTACTCCAGACGATATGTGGGCATTCACCAGCCGCAACCCTGGTTCAGACATGAACGCAGCCAACATGTTCGCAGCTGCAAGCCGCGTGCTCCGTGGCTACAATGACGATCTTGCCGAGAGGTGTCTCGTACAGTCTAAGAAGCTCTTCGAGGAGGCAACCGAGCTCATGGCCAACCAGCCTCAGCGCATGGGTGTCAGCGCAAGCGGCAACCGCCGGATGGGCAACAGCATGGGTACCAACCTCCAGCTCTATATCTCTACCAAGGAGCAGTCATACCTCGACAAGTTCCTCGAGGCTGTATGGCCTGCACTCGATTCACCTATGGGCGCTCAGATGGCTATCTCAACCGCTCTCGAGGCAGTTCCATTCATGGACAAGGCTTACCAGGAGAGACTCCGCCCATACGTGGAGAAGTACAAGGACTACATCCACAGCCTCGAGCAGGACAATCCTTACGGAGTTCCAATCGGACTCGGCAACTGGGCAGCCAGCGGTTCAGTAGTAAGCTACGGTACCACTCTCTGCTACGCCAGCAAGTATTATCCTGACATCGTGGATAAGAGCTACGCACTCAGGGCTGCTGAATACCTCTTCGGATGCCATATGTACCACAACTACTCTCTCGTAGCTTCAGTCGGTGCAGCTCGTCCAAAGAACGTCTTCTACGGTAACAACCGTGCAGACTTCTCGGCAATCCCAGGTAACGTTGCCCCTGGTCTTCTCTTCCGTCACCCAGACCACTTCGAGAACTACGACGATTGGCCATTCTTCTGGGGTCAGAACGAGGGTACCATCGCAGGTAACTGTAACTACCTCAACTTTGCTTACGCACTTATCGATCTCTTGAAATAATGAAATTTAGAAGACTTCTATCACCAATCATCGCAGCGGTTTCGGCCGTTGCGATGATTTCTTGCAATTCTGCGACTGAGACCATCTGCTCTCCTTACGGATATGACGACGGCCTTCCACGCAGTACTCCAGAGGCACAGGGTGTGCCTGGCGAGGCTATTGCACAGACCTTCAAGGCCCTCGAGGAGGGCGGTTACGAGACCCATGGAATCATGATTCTCAGGCACGGAAACGTCATTGCAGAGCACTGGTGGGCTCCTTATGCTCCGGATGTTCAGCACGCGATGTATTCTGCGACCAAGTCTTTCACCGGCACGGCGGTAGGATTCGCGGTGCAGGAAGGTCTTCTCAAGGTCTCTGACAGGGTGATGGATTTCTTCCCGGATCTTCTTCCGGAGACTATCCCGGCAGGCCTCGAGAAGCTTACCGTGGAGCATCTCCTCACCATGTCCGCAGGACACGCTTCCACTCAGTATCCGGGCTCGGGTACCGACCAGATCCGCTCGTTCCTCGCGACAGGCTTCAAGTATGAACCTGGAGAGTCGTTCGCGTACGACATCACCTGTTCCCACATGCTTTCCCGCATCATCACCAAGGTCACCGGCATCACGATCAAGGAGTATCTCGAGCCTCGTCTTCTCGACAAGCTCGGAATCCAGGACGTCGTATGGGAGATGGACCTCGACGGATGCAACATGGGTAACGGTGGCTCGCACATGAAGACCTCCGATCTCGCGAAGCTCGGACTCTTCCTCATCAACGGAGGAAAGTGGGACGGCGAGCAGCTGCTCAATCCTGAGTGGATCGCAGCCATGACCACACCGCATATCTATCAGCATCCGGAGCGCTCCGAGGAGGAGAATGCCGGTGATGACGGATCCCAGGGCTACGGCTACCAGACATGGATGGGCCGTTGCGGTTCATACAGGGCCATCGGCGGACAGAACCAGCTCTGTCTCGTGATTCCTGACTACGACGTCGTGATTGCCGTACACAGCCAGGTGCGCGACGAGAACGGTTTCAACTCGATCATGTACAAGCTCTGCGAGAGCATGTCGGACAAGCCTCTCAAGGCTTCCGGATTCGATCTCAATTCAGAGATCGCCGGATACGAGCTCGCGCGACCATTCGCTAGCAGCTGTGCAGGTCTCCGCTCGACTACTCGTCGATATGAGATGGAGAAGAACAGCCTCGGCATCAATGCGGTGTCATTCCGCTTTGACAAGGACGGAAACTGCACCGTTACCATGGAGGAGGCCGCTTCCATCCACAACCTGAATTTCGGTCTAGACTCTTGGATGAGGGGCAGCACCGACAGGACCATGACCTTCGCACGCGCTGCGTACAAGAACACCATGAACTCGACTCCGGTGAACACCGCCGGTCTCTGTGCATGGACAGGGGAGAACGAGCTCTCTGCATACTGGCTCTCGATGTTCAACGTCGGAGCAGCCGAGACCCTCGTCTTCAACTTCAATGAGACAGGCATGGCGATGACCATCAAGGGCATGCCGGCTGGACTCACCATCAACGGCAAATTGCTTACCAGTACACTTTAACAACTTATAACTATCATCTCATGAAAAAGACTTTTCTTTTCGTGATGGCAGCATTCGCAATGATCGGATGCTCGACCGCATCAATCGAGAACCCTGTCCTCACTATCGAGGGCGGTAAGGTTCAGGGTGTTGTCGTAGAGGAAATGCCAGGCGTCATCGCCTACAAGGGCCTCCCTTACGCAGCTTCACCAATCCGCGACCTCCGTTGGAAGGCTCCGCAGCCTGTTCAGCCATGGGAGGGTGTGAAGATCGCTGATACTTTCGGACACCCAAGCTTCCAGTCTACTCACTACGAGGGTGGCTACACCACTGAGTGGGGTTATGGCAAGGAGCAGCCTTACAGCGAGGATTGCCTCTATGCAAATGTTTGGACCAAGGCTGCCGGCAAGACCGACGCCAAGCTTCCTGTAGCTCTCTGGATCCACGGTGGTGGATACCGCGAGGGTTGGGGCTCTGAGCCAGAGTTCTACGCAGAGGAGTGGGCAGCTAAGGATGTCGTACTCGTTTCTATCAACTACCGTCTCGGTGTGTTCGGTTTCCTCGCACATCCTGAGCTCAACGCTGAGAATCCTCAGGGCGTATCAGGTAACTACGGTATCCTCGACCAGATCGAGGCCCTCAAGTGGATCAAGAAGAACATCGCACAGTTCGGTGGCGACCCTGACAACGTGACCATCTTCGGTCAGAGTGCAGGTGGTGGATCAGTCAGGACCCTTTGCGAGTCTCCTCTCGCTCGTGGTCTCTTCCACAAGGCTATCATCATGTCAGCAGGTGGTCTCAACCCTGTGGCTCCTGCAAACGCTCCTGTGGCTAACAACGGCCGTATCTCTCTTACTCCAGAGGCTGCTGCTGCCGGTGCCAAGGAGCTCATGGATTGGGCAGGCCTTACCGATCTCCAGAAGATGCGTGCTGCCTCTACCGAGGAGATCTTCGCTCTTGCGAATATCTACAGCCGCGCTACAGGCAAGCGTGCGATGATCCAGACTTCTCCAATGGTTGAGGGTTATGTATGCAAGGAAAGCTTCGACGACGCTGCCCGCAACGGCAACCTCGCTGATGTTCCGTACATGATCGGTTATACCATGAACGATATGCGTGACATGACCGACGGTATCATCGACTTCTGCGCTGACCGCCAGTCAAAGGGTGCAAAGGCATGGGCTTATGAGTTCGCTCGTCCACTTCCTGACGATGGCTCACATCCTGAGGTTACCGCTCGTCTCAAGGGCGCTTTCCACTCTTCAGATCTTTGGTTCGTATTCAAGACCCTCAAGTATTGCTGGAGGCCTTGGACCAAGGGTGACTATGATCTCGCTGAGAAGATGCTCACCGCATGGACCAACTTCGCTAAGTACAGCGATCCTAGCGGCCCTAACAATGAGCTCGGTTGGACTCCTTGCACCGCAGAGAACCCTAACTTCATGGTGTTCTGCCTCGATGCAAACGACGCTGAGGCTTCTCACATGGGTAGCACCGTCAAGGAACTTGGTTACTAATCGTAGCTTTAGTATACTAGGAGGCCGATCCGAGAGGGTCGGCTTCTTTTTTTGTCCGTATTGATAGAATCGCTGCGATTTTCGTTAAATTAGCGGAGTTAAAACCCATAGACATGGCACTTGAGATAGAAAGGAAATTCCTCGTCCATACGGACGCATACAAGGCTGAGGCGACCGGCTCGACCAGAATCGCGCAGGGATACATCGGAACCGTTCCCGGGAGGACCGTGCGCATCAGGGTCCGCGGCGACAAGGGCTACATCACCATCAAGGGCAATTCCAGCGCCGACGGTCTAGTCCGCTTCGAGTGGGAGAAGGAAATTCCCGTGTCGGAAGCGAAGGAACTCCTTCAGCTCTGCGAACCTGGCATGGTAGACAAGACACGTAGCCTGGTGCCCGTGGGTGACCATGTGCTCGAGGTAGATGAGTTCCACGGCGACAACGAGGGTCTCGTGATGGCCGAGGTGGAACTGTCCTCTCCTGAAGAAGAATTCGCCCGTCCTTCCTGGCTGGGCGAGGAAGTGACGGGCGATGTCCGTTACTATAACAAGTATCTTTCGAAGAAACCTTATAAGGATTGGTAGGCTGCACTTTGCAGCCTACGCCTGTCTTAGAGGCAGCGTGAAACGGCTTCCTTAGCGCGGTCGCCGAGTTCAGACTTGATCTCTATGTGCTTGAGCACTGCGTTCACGAACGAGTTGCTCTCGAAGTCGCCGCGCACGTTCTCGAAGTCAAGCTGCTTCTGCTCGCGTCCGCCGTCTGCGCCGTAACCTGTCATGCTGGCAAGGTTGAACTCCTTCCTTGCGTCGTCGTAAACCATCTGGTCGAGACCTACCACGGCCTTGCGCCATCTTTCGATGATGTTGTCCGCATCCTCCTTGGTGAGCTTCGATGGGTTGATTCCGTATACCTCCTGGAGGTGCTGGAATGCCCATGTCCACTCGTATGAGTAGTAGTTTGCGTACATCCTTGCGAAGGCTGCGTTCACTTCCTCGAGGGAGCTGATCTTTCCGCTCTCCACATCCTTCATGAGCTCTTCGATCTCGCTCTTCGGAGTGATGAGTCCGGAAACGTCCACCCATTCGCCTGAACCGATAGGAGAGTCCGGCTTGAGCCTTGACCTGAGTTCCTCCTCGCTTGAGATACTGAAGTTGCCGTCCTTGTCCTGGATCCTCGAAATGAACGAGTTGCCCATGAACTTGTCGATTGCGATCTTGTAGAAGTCGATGCCCTTGCGGAGAGCGGAGTTGGTGATCTTCGCGCTGTGGTACGAGTAGATGTCGCTGAGCTCACCGCTTGAGTGGCGGAGGTCGTTGAGTATCTGAAGTCCCTTCATCATCTTCTGGATGGTGAAAGGAGAGAGAAGGTTATAGTTGATGCAGTCGAGCTTCTCGCTGTCCTTCCTGCCGTCGCGTTTCGGCCATTTCTGGGCGTCGCGTATGGTTCCCACGCTCCTGAGGTTGACTCCAGGTACGAGGTAGGTGGTGTTCTTGCTCTCGATGAGGTATGAGAATGGAAGGTTGCTGGTGTCGGAGTGGCTCACGTGGCGGCCCATGACGAGAGAGAAGGCTCCGATCTTCGAAGGCCAGAGCACATAAGAGTCAGATGCGGTCTTCGCGCCTCTCTCGAGCGTACCCTGGTGGATAGGGCCGAGCTTGTACATGTGGTTGCTCTGGTTCGAGCCTGAACCTGCGTTCATGAACGAGAACATACCTGCGATGAGCAGGGTGCTCTTGTGGTGGGTCACGGTGAAAGGACCGGCGAACACGGCGCATGCCTCTCCGTTCTCACCCTGGCAGTTGCAGAAGAAGAGCGAATCGCTGGCCGAGTATCCGTGTCCGAACTTACATGCCTGTCCGATGAAGCAGCGGGTCATCATCGCGCCGTCTTCCACCGAACTTCCGCTGCACACGATGAAGTCCTCGCAGACTACTCCGTGCCCGATCTCCACCGGAGCCTCAGCCTTCGATGAGATGGTTCCGTTCTTGAGCCTTGAAGCACCTTCCACGGTGGCGTTGTCGCCTATCTTGACGTCGAGTATGGCCTGGGTGTTCACGATCATGACATTGTTGCCGATGGTTCCGACGCTGGACCTTACTGACTCGACGTACGCCGCTACGAGCTCGTCGAGCTTCGCGTTGAACTCAGGACGGTGGCGGTAGAGTGCCGACATGTATGCCTGGTGGGATGTGAGCTTGTCGAACATGGTCACCTCTCGGCCTCCGGTCTCGTTGAGCACAGATACCTGCACTCCGTTTCCGAAGGTGCTCTCGCCGTCCACTGCGATGATTCCGACGTTCTCGATATAGCAGTTGTCACCAATCACGTAGTTCGCGATGTAGTTGTGGATTCCTGCGATGTAGCAGCCGTCTCCGACGGTGACGTTGTGGAGGCTTGCGTCCTTGATGCAAGCGTGCCTCTTCATTCCTCCTGTGAGGCTGAAAGTCTTGTCGGTGGAGCCGAGACAGATGTCTCCGCTGAACTGTACGTTCCTTATATATGCAGGGTCAAAACCCTCTGCTACCTTTACCTTTGCCCAGTCCTCTGCCGAGCATCCTGCAGCCTGGAGCGCTGCGATCTCGCTTTCTGCGAGCTGTCTGTATGTTTTCATCTTGGTGGTTTATTCGACTGTTACACTCTTTGCAAGGTTCCTTGGCATGTCCACGTTGAGACCCTTGGCCACGGCAACGTGATATGCGAGCATCTGGAGCGGAAGTACGGTGAGAAGAGGGGAGAAGCAGTTGCTTACCTCTGGGACCTCTACGACTTCCTCGACCATGTTCTTCACGGTCACGTCTCCCTCGGTCACGATGGCGAGTATGCGTCCCTTCCTTGCGATCACTTCCTGCATGTTGCTGACGATCTTCTGATAGAGACCGTAGTGGGTTGCGATGAATACCACAGGCATGTCTTCGTCCACGAGGGCGATAGGACCGTGCTTCATCTCGGCAGCAGGGTAGCCCTCGGCGTGGATGTAGCTGATCTCCTTGAGCTTGAGCGAACCCTCGAGTGCGACAGGGTAGTTCACGCCGCGGCCGAGGTAGAGCATGTTGTGGACATTGGCATATTTCTGCGCGATGGCCTTGATCTTCTCGTCCTGCGCGAGCACCTTCTCCATCTTCTCCGGAATGCCTGCGAGCTCGTCGATGAGATCCGCGTATTCGTCGTCTTTGATCGTGCCCTTCTCCTTTGCGAGCGCGAGTGCGAGCATCGAGAGAACCATCACCTGTCCGGTGAATGCCTTTGTGCTGGCGACTCCGATCTCCGGTCCGACGTGGATGTATGTACCAGTGTCGGTATTTCTTGATATGCTGCTGCCGACGGCGTTCACGATTCCATATACGAGTGCGCCGCGCTGGGATGCGAGCTGGATGGCTGCGAGGGTGTCGGCTGTCTCGCCGCTCTGGGAGATGGCGATGACCACGTCCTTGTCGTCCACGACAGGGTCGCTGTACCTGAACTCACTTGCGTATGCTACCTCGACAGGGATGCGGCAGAACTGCTCGATGAGCTGCTTGCCGATCAGACCTGCGTGCCATGATGTACCGCAGCTGACGATCACTATCCTGCGTGCTCCGAGGAGCTCCTCCCTGTGCTCGGTGACGGCGCTGAGGACTATCCTGCGTCCTCCGAGCACTATCCTGCCGCGCATGCAGTCCCTGATGCACTGAGGCTGGTCGTGGATTTCCTTCTGCATGAAGTGTGGGTAGCCGCCCTTGTCGAGCATGCTGAGGTCGAGCTTCACGTTCTTCACGTTGACTTCAACCTCATCGTTGCTGAGGGTGAGCACCTGAAGTTCCTCACCTCTTGTGCAGACGGCGAGCTGCTCGTCGCTGAGGTATACCATCTTGCTGGTGTATTCCGCGATAGGGGAAGCGTCGCTTGCAATGAAGAATTCGCAGTTGCCCTCTCCGACTCCGATCACGAGCGGGCTGCTCTTTCGGGCGGCGACGAGGGTGTCCGGATTCTGGTTGTCGATCACTACGATCGCATAGGCTCCGATGACCTTGTTGAGGGCGAGACGGACGGAGTCGACGACTCCTGTTCCCTGGCTGTCCATGATGTACTCGATCAGCTGCACGAGCACCTCGGTGTCGGTCTCGCTCCTGAAGTGGTAACCCTTTGCCCTGAGCTGGTCGCGCAGGGTAGAGTAGTTCTCGATGATTCCGTTGTGGACGAGAGTGAGACGGCCGCTTTCCGAGATGTGTGGGTGGGCATTGTTCTCGGTAGGGAGTCCGTGGGTGGCCCATCTTGTATGGGCGATTCCGAGACTTCCGGCTCTGCTCTTGCCCCTTGTGGAAGCTTCGAGGTCAGATACCTTTCCCTGGGCCTTGTAGATGTTTAGTTCTGATTTTTCGTCGAGAAGTGCGACTCCTGCCGAGTCGTATCCGCGATACTCCAACCTGTGGAGTCCTTTGATTAGGATAGGATATGCTTCACGATATCCTGTGTATCCTACAATTCCGCACATTTTTCTGTAGTTTTACAAATAGACTCGGCAAATATATAAAACTTTCTGCTATTTTCGTATAATTTGTTTTTCGATTTTTTGGGGTACATTTGCCGCATGAAATCACTCAAGGAACTCTATAAGATAGGTAAAGGCCCTTCAAGCAGCCATACCATGGGACCGCACAAGGCTGCGGAAATGTTCAAGTCTCGCCATCCGGAGGCCGCCTCATTCGAGGTCACCCTCTACGGAAGTCTCGCTGCGACTGGCAAAGGCCATCTCACCGATGCCGCGATTGAGGCCGTGCTCGGCAATGTGAATATAATCTGGCAGCCGGAGATCGTGCTTCCGTACCATACCAACGGAATGAAGTTCGTCGCTATCGATGCCGACGGAGGCAGGAGTGAGGATTGGGTGGTCTACAGCGTCGGCGGCGGAGCCCTTTCCGAGGGAACTGCGAACGACGTGTTCAGCAGCACACCGGACATCTACAAGCTCGAGACGCTCGCTGATATCATGGACTGGTGCCGAGATACCGGACGCTCATACTGGGAGTATGTGGACGAATGCGAGGACAGCGATATATGGGACTATCTCCTTGAGGTGTGGAACGTGATGAAGCAGTCCGTCGAGAATGGCCTCGAGAATGAGGGCGTGCTTCCTGGACCTCTCCATCTTTCGAGGAAGGCTTCCAAATACTACATAAAGTCTACGGGATACAAGAACAATCTCCAGAGCAGGGCTCTCGTGTTCGCATATGCGCTCGCTGTGTCGGAGGAGAATGCCGGCGGAGGAACCATAGTGACCGCTCCTACCTGCGGCTCATGCGGTGTCATACCAGGAGTGCTTTACCATCTCCAGAAGACCAGGGATTTCAGCGATAAAAAGATGCTCCATGCGCTCGCGACTGCCGGACTCATAGGCAACGTCGTAAAGACCAACGCATCTATCTCCGGCGCGGAGGTGGGTTGCCAGGGTGAGGTCGGAGTGGCATGTGCCATGGCCTCCGCTGCTACCTGCCAGCTTTTCGGCGGCACCGTCAGCCAGATAGAGTACGCTGCGGAAATGGGACTCGAGCACCATCTCGGAATGACCTGCGATCCGGTGTGCGGTCTCGTCCAGATTCCATGTATCGAGAGAAACGCCTTTGCTGCTGCCCGTGCGCTTGATTCCAATATCTATGCGACCTTCTCTGACGGCGTACACAGCGTCAGCTTCGACGAGGTCGTCCAGGTCATGAAGCAGACCGGACACGACCTGCCTTCGCTTTACAAGGAAACCAGTGCTGGTGGCCTTGCAATGCACTATTCCCACAATAAGAGGAAATAAGTCCTATATCTTCTGATAGGCGACGCGCTCGGCGCCGCTTGCGATATGGATGATGCCGCAGTAGCGGAAGCCGGCCTTCTCGAGGCAGTGCTTCATTGCGGCGTTGTCTTCGTGCGTGTCGGCGCGCAGGTTCCTGATCTGGCCCCAGCACCATTCGAAGCATTCTGCGGCTACTCCCTTGACTTCGCGCGCGCCTGCAATGCGGTGTATCGTGCCGTAGGGGAGCGTGTCCTCAATCCATCTGCCGCCCTCAATCTCGAGATAGGTCGGGTCTATGCCGAGGATAAAGGAGAAGGCGCCTACTATCTCGCCGTCCTTCTCCATTACGTACGATACTCCGCGCTCGATTTCGTCCCTCATTTTTTCTTCTGAGGGGTATCCTTCGGGCCACTGGTTGAGGTTTCCGCTTTCGATTTGTCGCAATCTTCCGTCGTGCAGTATCTCCAGAATTCGTGAAAGATCGTCTATCTTGCTATGTCGAATGGTCATTTTGTGATGTTTATCGTTGTAAAGGTATACTTTTTATGCTCTTTCTTCGTTATTTTAAAATTTTTTAATTATCTTTGTGATGATTGTTGGGTTGCCGTAAGTGCTTGTTGTTGAAGTAGTTGTGTTTATCTAACAATCTGCAATTTTAAGTATTATTGACGGAATCATGCAAAAGTGATACCGATTCTGCTATATGGGTTACAGTTTGTAATCCATCTAGTGTGTTTTATAATGAAATTGTAATTTCAATATAAATTTTTTAATAATTATCGCCCAATGAAAAAGGCTAGACTTTTTTTGACAGTGTTTGCGATGCTCTTGATCTCTGCTGCGGCTTTTGCCCAGAACAGGACCATCAAGGGTACCGTGATCGCTGAAGATGACGGAATGCCCGCAATCGGTGCTTCCGTTTTCGTGAAAGGCAATACCAAGCTTGGTACTGTCACTGATCTGGACGGTAAATTCAGTTTGAGCGTACCGAACTCCGCCAAGGAGATCGTCGTCTCATTCCTGGGTTATCTCGATCAGACTGTCACTATCCAGCCTGAAATGACCATCACCCTCAAGCCAGACTCTGAGATGCTTGAGCAGGTTGTCGTTACAGGTATGCAGAAGATGGACAGGCGCCTCTTCACAGGATCTACCACAAAGGTGGATGCATCTGAGTCACAGATCAACGGTATGGCTGATATCAGCCGCTCCCTCGAAGGTAGGGCAGCCGGTGTGTCAGTGCAGAACGTGTCAGGTACTTTCGGTACCGCTCCTAAGATCCGTGTCCGTGGTGCTACTTCAATCTACGGTTCATCAAAACCTCTCTGGGTCGTTGATGGCGTGATCATGGAAGATGTAGTCGACGTCAGCGCCGACCAGCTTTCTTCCGGTGATGCCAACACCCTTATCTCATCTGCGATCGCAGGTCTCAACTCTGACGATATCGAGAGCTTCGACATCCTCAAGGACGGTTCTGCGACCTCTATCTATGGTGCACGTGCGATGGCCGGTGTCATCGTCGTTACCACCAAGAAGGGTAAGTCAGGTTCTACAAGGGTCAACTATACCGGTGAGCTCACCATGCGTCTGAAGCCTAACTACAGGACCTTCAACATCATGAACTCACAGGACCAGATGGAAATCTACCAGGAGCTCGAGCAGAAGGGTTACCTTACCTACGCAACCACCGCCAATGCATCATCAAGCGGTGTGTACGGTAAGATGTACCAGCTCATCGGCCAGTATGACAAGAGCGCAGGCCAGTTCGGCCTTGCAAACACTCCTGAGGCCCGTGCCGAGTATCTCCGTGCAGCAGAGTACAGGAACACCGACTGGTTCGGAATGCTCTTCTCTCTCGCTCCTCAGCACAACCATTCACTCAGTGCTTCAGGTGGTACTGACAAGGGTACCTACTATGCTTCACTCTCCATCATGGACGATCCGGGTTGGACACAGCAGTCGAAGGTAAGGCGTTACACCGCCAACCTCAACACTTCTTACAAGTTCCTCGACCAGCTCACCTTCAACCTCATCTCGAACGCGTCATATCGTAACCAGCGCGCTCCTGGAACCCTCGGTCAGACTACCGACGTCGTTTCCGGTGAGGTGAAGCGTGATTTCGATATCAACCCTTATTCATACGCGCTCAACACTTCACGTGCGCTTGACCCTCATGAGTTCTACACCCGCAACTACGCACCGTTCAACATCATGCATGAGCTCGACAACAACTACATCGACCTCAACGTGACTGACTTCCGTATCCAGGGCGAGCTCAAGTGGAACCCATTCAAGAGCCTCGAGCTCAGCGCAATCGGTGCTGCTAAGTATACCCATACTTCACAGGAGCACTACATCCTTGATGATTCGAACCAGGCTCTCGCATACCGCGAGATGAGTACTTCTACCATCCGTAACGCGAACCCTTACCTCTATACCGACCCTGATAACCCTTACGCACTTCCTATCTCGGTTCTCCCTGTCGGTGGTATCTATGAGCGTCAGGACAACGCGATGCTCGGCTACGACTTCCGTGCTACCGCGAACTTCAACAAGACCTTTGCTTCGAAGCATATCGTCAACCTCTACGGAGGTACCGAGCTCAACAGCATCGAGCGTCATGGCATCTGGTTCCGCGCATGGGGTATTCAGTACGGCATGGGTGAGACTCCGAACTATGACTACCGCGTCTTCAAGAGAGGTTCCGAGGAGAACAGTAACTACTACACCATGACCAACAAGCATGACCGCAGTGCTGCATTCTTCGCAAACGGAACTTACTCGTACGACGGACGTTACGTCATCAACGGAACCATCCGCTACGAGGGTACCAACAAGCTCGGAAAGAGCCGCCAGGCACGCTGGCTTCCTACATGGAACATCTCAGGTGCATGGAACATGCATGAGGAGAAGTGGATGAGAAACGCATACCCGGCAATCTCACACCTCAGCCTCAAGGCTTCATACTCACTTACCGCAGACCGCGGTCCTTCTTCAGTGACCAACTCTGCAGTCGTCATCTCTTCAACCACTCCTTGGAGGCCTTTCGCAAGCGTCCGTGAGTCTATGCTCTACATTGCTGACCTTGCAAACACCGACCTCACTTACGAGAAGAAGAAAGAGCTCAACCTCGGTTTCGAGGCCGGCTTCGTGGATAACAGGATCAACCTCACCTTCGACTGGTACACCCGTAACAACTACGAGCTCATCGGTGTGATCAACACCCAGGGTATCGGTGGACAGGTTCAGAAGATGGGTAACATCGCGTCAATGAAGTCTGACGGTGTCGAGGTATCCCTTACCACCACCAACGTGAAGAAGAAAGACTTCTCTTGGACCACAAACTTCATCTACTCGCACTCTCACAACGTTGTGACCGACCTCAAGACCACCACCCGTATGATCGACCTCATCACAGGTAGCGGTTTCGCACAGGAAGGCTATCCTGTACGCGGTCTCTTCTCTATCCCATTCGTGGGCCTCAACGAGGAGGGTCTCCCTGTATTCAAGGATCAGGAAGGTGGCGAGTCTGTTACCGGCATCTACTTCCAGGAGTCTGAGCCTGAAAAGCTCAAGTTCCTCGAGTACTCAGGTAACGTGGATCCTACCGACGTCGGTTCATTCGGTAACGTCTTCCAGTATAAGGGCCTCAGACTCAATGTCTTCATCACCTACTCATTCGGTAACGTGATCCGTCTCGACCCTGTCTTCAGCAGCAGCTACAACGACCTTGACTCAATGCCTAAGGAGTTCAAGAACCGTTGGACAGTTCCTGGTGACGAGAAGACCACCGACATCCCTGTCATCGCCAGCGTATGGCAGAACAAGCTCGACTCTGACCTCAGATATGCTTACAATGCATACAACTACTCTACAGCCCGCATCGCAAAGGGTGACTTCATCCGTCTCAAGGAGGTATCGCTCAGCTACGACTTCCCTAAGACTGTCGTAGAGAAGATGAGACTCGGTTCCCTCAGCCTCAAGCTCCAGGCAACCAACCTCTGCCTCCTCTATGCTGACAAGAAGCTCAACGGTCAGGACCCTGAGTTCTTCAACACCGGTGGTGTTGCCGTTCCGCTCCCTAAGCAGTTCACATTCACTCTTAAGATCGGTCTTTAATCAATGGAGGGAAAGAATATGAAAATGAATAAAATTATATACGTATTTGCAGCTCTTGCTCTTGTGGCTACATCCTGCAACAAGTTCCTCGATGTGATGCCGGATAACCGTACTGAGCTTGACACTCCAGATAAGATCAGACATTTCATCACTTCAGCATATCCTGAGACCGACTACATGCTCATCACCGAGTTCTCTTCAGACAACGTTGATGACTATGGTGCAAACAACCCTAACCATGACCGTTTCATCGATCAGGTTTTCGGATGGGAGGAAATCACCGAGTCTGACAACGAGGACGTCGAGAATCTCTGGGGTAACAGCTATATCGCCATCGCTGCTGCCAACCAGGCTATTGAGGCAATCAATGACCTTGGCGGTCCGGAGGCTGCAGGTCTCGAGGCTGAGATGGCGGAGGCTCTCCTCTGCCGTGCGTACAGCCACTTCATCCTTGTAAACGTGTTCTCTCAGGCATATGCCGGTGAGACTGCAGCCAAGGACCTCGGTATCACATACATGCTCCAGCCGGAGCAGGGTCTCAACCCTAAGTATGATAGGAACACCGTGGCTGAGGTATACGATTTTATCGACAAGGACCTCCAGGCGGCTCTCCCATACGTAAGCGAGTCTTACTACACTGTGCCTAAGTACCACTTCAACAAGAGGGCTGCGTACGCTTTCGCAACCAGGTTCTACCTCTATTATGAGAAGTATGACGAGGCTATCAAGTGGGCGGATCTCTGCCTTGGCACCCAGCCTGGCACAATTCTCCGTGACTGGAAGGACGTTGCGAAGATGACTCAGGACCCTGACGTCATCTGCCAGCACTACATCGACGCAAGTCTCAGCAGCAACCTTCTTCTCATCACTGCCTATTCCAAGATGGGTCTCTGCTTCGGACCTTACCGTGTATACTCAAGATTCTCTCATGGCAAGTACCTTGCAGAGAACGAGACCGGTATCGCACTTGCTACCTTACTCGGCACAAGCAACAAGAACTTCTACAACTCCGAGATGAAGATCTACAGTGCAACCAACCTTGATAAGGTGATCTTCTGGAAGCTGCCTTATCTCTTCGAGTACACTGACCCTGTCGCTCAGATCGGTTACTATCGTACCGTATATCCTGCGTTCACAACCGACATGACCCTCCTCGAGAGGGCAGAGGCGAAGATCCTTAATCATCAGTATGATTCGGCAGTCGAGGATATGAACATCTGGCTCAGCAATATTTCAAAGAAGCCTTACAGCCTCTCTGCTGAGGAGATCGTTTCCAAGATGAATGCAATCAACTACTCTACATGGGATGCTTCGACCGTCAAGAAGGAGCTCAACCCTGGTTTCGAGATCGGCGAGAAAGGCTCCCCTCAGGAGTGCCTCCTCCAGTTCGTACTCCTCCTCAAGAGGGTCGAGGGCCTCGCAATGGGTCAGAGATGGTTTGACGTGAAGCGTTACGGTATCGAGATCGAGCGCCGCGAGATCAACATGAAGGGCCTTCCTGAGCAGGTTATGGACAAGCTCGTCGTACGTGATCCTAGAAGGGCCATTCAGGTCCCTGTAAAGGTCAGCGACGCCGGCTATGTGAAGAACCCTCGTTAATTTCCAACCAATCATGAGAATTATTATGAAAAAGAATATTTTTGTCATCGCAGCCATGGCGGCAGCACTTTTCGGAGCGGTTTCCTGCTCTGAGGAGGCTCTCAATCCTGAGAGTGTGATCACCGCCGATCTCTACGAGAAGAATGATTTCGACAAGTGGTTGGAGTTCAATTACGTCAACCCTTACAACATCGACTTCAAGTATCGTTTCGAGATGAACGAGTCTGACATGAACTACTACACTGTTCCAGCAGATATGGAAAGTGCGAACATGATGGCTCATCTCGTGAAGTACCTCTGCGTCGATACATATGATGAGGTCGCAGGCCTCGACTTCACCCGTGGTTACTTCCCTAAGATGTTCTTCCTCATCGGAGAGTGGGAGTATCGTAACAACGGAACCTTCATCCTCGGTACTGCAGAGGGTGGTAAGAAGATCCTCCTTTCAGGTATCAACTACCTCCCTATGTATCTCAAGCAGGGTGCAGATGCTCTCAACCACTACTACATCAAGACCATCCACCACGAGTTTACCCATATCCTCAATCAGACCAAGGACTATCCTGTTGACTTCAAGCAGATCACAGGTACTGGTTACGTGGCTGATAGCTGGAGTGAGCCACCTTACGATTCTGAGTACCTTACAAACGGCTTCATCAGCTCTTATGCTCAGCATTCAGACGGTGAGGACTTCGCAGAGATGGTATCAATCTATGTTACCAACACCCAGGCATATTGGGATGCACAGATCAAGGCAGCCGGCACCGAAGGCGCCAAGGCTATCAATGCTAAGCTTGACATCGTAAGACTCTATATGAAGTCAAGCTGGAACATCGACATCGATCAGCTTCGTGCAACCATTCTCCGTCGTCAGGGTGACGTCGTATCAGGCAAGGTTGATCTTACTGACATTTCTATTAACAAGTAAAAAAGGCAGACATGAAAACAAGAAACATAATCAGCGCTCTTGCAGCCATGATCTTCATGATCCCTGTGCAGTCCTGCCTTAAGGATCAGAAAGATTATTTCGAGGAGTCGTCTTCACAGAGACTTCAGAACTTCAACAGCGAGGCTCAGAAGATTCTCTGCGACGGTGAGGGTACTTGGGTGATGGACTATTACCCAGGAACCGGTCAGATGTACGGTGGCTACGCTTTCGTACTCCAGTTCACCAAGGATGACGTTACCGTATACTCAGAGATCTCAGACGAGTCTGCTACCAGCCTCTACAGGTTCACTGCAGATAACGGTCCTGTTCTCGTATTCGATACCTACAACCCTGTCCTTCATTATTTCGCAACTCCTTCATCGTCAAGGTATGAGGCGTTCGGTGGCGACTTCGGTTTCACCGTTCTCGATTACGACAATGACGAGATGGTACTCCTCGGTAAGAGGTCAGGTAACAAGTACTTCCTCCATCGTGCAGCTGAGGGCCTCGATCCTCAGGAGTATTGCAACGGTGTAGTGGAGATCTCAGAGGGCTTCGCAGCAGCTGCCCTCGAGGGACAGATCGGTGATCTTGATGTCACCGGTACCGTAGACCTTGACAGCAGACGTCTCTACATCGATTGGGCGACTGAAGAGGTTGACGAGGACGGCAACCCTGTAATGGACGGTGTGTCTATGCCATTCACATTCACTCCTGAAGGTATCCATCTCTATGGACCTATGGAAGTGAACGGCTACACCATCAGGGACCTCTTCTATCTCGACAACTACAATGCTCTTACCAATGGTGTGATCACTCTCTATGGTAAGCTCCCAGAGGGTTATCAGACTTATGATTCATTCCCTGGCGACTACGTCCTCACCTATGGCTCTACTAACGTCAACGTTAGCCTTGTGCCTACTCAGGACGGTCTCGGATTCAATATCGTAGGCCTTATCAAGGATTACCCTGTATACGCAGCGTACGACAAGTCACGTGGTGGTCTCCGCATTCTCTTCCAGAACATCACCGCTGTCGGCAGCACTGCCGTCAAGCTCTGCCCGCTCGATTCAGGCGCAGGTTATCTCACCTGGACTGAGGGTGTCGGTGTGAATGTCAACTGGAATGAGAAGAAGGGTTGCTTCACCTTCTCTGATAATGGAGTATGGGAGGATTACGTTGTCGACTCATTCATCATCTGGTCATTCGATGCAGCTGGAAACAGCGCAGGCGAGTACACCGGTCTCGGCAATTCACGCTTCTTCGAACTCAAGTCTCTCACCAGACGTTAATAGCATTGAATCATGAAAAACAGATTTTTCATCATAGCTGCAGCTCTTTCAGTCCTCTCGCTCGCTTCTTGCGAGAGGCCTGATGCGCTCAGCGAGGAACCGGCGATCAAGGCGCTCTCAACCGAACTCGGCATTCCTGCAAAGGGTGGTGACGCGCAGATCGCTCTTGATGAGGGCCAGTCGTATGAGGTCAAGACCGAGTCTTCATGGCTTGTCATCAACACTCCAGGCACAACCTCGGACAGAATCATCAGAATGTCTGCAGGTGCCAATCCTACCATTCAGGCTCGCTATGCCCAGGTTGTCGTAACCTCCGGCAAGCAGTCAAAGACCTTCACCGTCGAGCAGTACGGTGGACGTACCTCAGGCTTTGCGCCTAACAATATCGTCGCCACCGCTGACGCGGCCACTTTCGAGTTCCCATACGATTTCGATGAGATGATCGAGGCGTCTGTTGATGCCGAGTGGGTGAGTCTTGAGATCTCTGAGACCAAGCTCGTCGTCAAGCTCGAGGAGAACACCACTCCTGCAACCGCAGACAGCAAGGACCGCAAGGCCCTCGTAAGGTGGACTCTCGGCGTCGACAACGGTATCATCGAGGTGAGCCAGAGGAACGTCGACTTCATGAAGGAGGACAAGAACTGGAAGGTCGAGTACCTCGGTCTCCAGAAATATGAGGGCGAGGATGCGGAATTCATCCAGAACACCGTCACCGACCCAACAATCTCCGGCAAGTACGGTATCACCTTCGCCACCAAGGATGCCTTCACCGCATCCAACCTCCCTATGGCAGACTTCGTTGACGTAGTCGTGACCCCTGGCCTCATCGCCGATATCAATGACGCGGTAGAGTACTACAGCGCGTTCGGCTATGATGTCACCTTCGGCGACTTCCTCTATGAGGATACTGACTATGAGATCTTCAACCCATTCGAGGCAGGTGATTACTATGCAATCGCTGTCGGTCTTACCGAGGATGGTGAGGCTACCGGCCACTTCGCATATTCCGCATTCACCAAGAAGGGTGGCAGCGGCCCTGCTACCGGATACGATTCATGGCTCGGTGAGTGGGAGGTTCCTCACGGAAACTCTACCAGCAAGTTCGACAAGTGGACCATCACTGCAAAGGAGAACGGCGTATCATACAGCATCACCGGTATCGAGGGTTACACCGACCTTGCCATCGAGGCTATGTACGACTCAAGCCGCAAGTCTCTCGTGGTCTATGCACAGGAGGAGATCGGCACCAAGACCGTCGGCGGCGAGGAAGCTCCAGTCGGCTTCTACAGCGCGACCGCAGCAGGTAACTTCTGGACTCCTGGCGCACAGCCTTACGCAGTATTCGAGGCTACAATGTCCGGCACAGACGCCGCAACCATCACTCCTCAGGTGGTGAACACATCTGACGGAGAGGTTACCCCTGAGCTTGCTCTCTATATCGCAACCACTTCAGACGGATACAAGCTCCTCAAGGCATTCGCTGATGCGACCAAGATGCCTAACACCATGAAGCGCCCAGGCGGCAGCGGTGGTGGAGAGGATCCTAAGTATGAGTCTTGGATCGGTGACTGGGAGATCCTCCATGGCAATTCCACCAGCAAGAAGGATACCTGGACCATCTCTGCAAAGGAGAAGGGTACAAGCTACTCTATCACTGGTATCGAGGGTTACACTGACCTCGCTATCGAGGCAGAGTTCGACAGCAGCACAGGCGCTCTCGTGGTATATGCACAGGAGGAGATCGGCACCAAGACTCTTGCCAGCGGTGAGGATGCTCCTGTAGGCTTCTACGGTGCAACTGCAGCAGGTAACTTCTGGACTCCTGGCGCACAGCCTTACACAGTCTTCACTGCAACTCTCAGCGGAAGCACTGCGACACTCACTCCTGCAACGCTGAATACCGAGAGCGGTGAGGTTACCCCTGACCTTGGAGTATACATCGCAACCGCATCAGACGGATACAAGCTCCTCAAGGCGTTTGCCGATGCAACCAAGCTTCCTAACACCCTTACCAAGAAGGGCAGCGGCGGTGGAGACAACCCTGGCGGCGATCAGAATCCTGACGCAGTCCTCGGCAAGTGGATCTGCCCTACAGTCTCTGACTATTGGGGTGAGAACACCTACAAGAACTGGACTATCAACATCAAGTCATCAGGCAGCGGTGTCGAGATCGAGGACTTCGATATCGGCTTCGATACATATGTGGCTGAGTACGACCTCAAGTGCGATCCTGCTCCTGCAACTTACGACGCAGCATCCAAGACTCTCACCGTGGCAGCCGGAACAGATACCGGTATCGCGTCAGGCGGCATTCCTGTACAGTGGATCGGCCTCGAGGGTGGCAGCAGCATCGTAGATATCGAGTTCACCGTAGACCCTGCAAACTACACCATCTCTCTTGCCACCGATATGTTCGGTGCATACATCAATGATGACGACCCAGGCTTCTTCTCACTGTATGAGGCTCCTGTAGTATTCTACAAGGAAGGCCATACTCCTGCGTCCTACTCAGTGATGGGCAGTGCTCCAGAGCATCGCGCAGAGTTCAAGATGCTTTCTTCTTCAAGGAAGCTCCCTATGTTCTCTACAATTTATGGCAAGACCATGATGTCTCCTAGGCGTGCAGCTTCTGCAGGTGTGCGTATGACTCCTGTTCAGGCAGAGTCATCTTGCGCCCGTCCGGCAGGTGTGAAGAAGATCTTCAAGACTAAATAACTTTATACTATATCATTATGAAAAACAAACTTTTTTTGGCTTTAGCTTCTGCAGCCCTCCTTTTCGCGGGTTGTGCTAAGGACCAGGCTCTCTACGACAAGGTCGACAATCTCGACAAGAGGGTGTCTGTCCTCGAGGAGCAGGTTAAGGAACTCAACGAAAGGACCGTTCCTGGCTTGCAGGCTACTGTTGCCGCCATCCAGAATGGCGTGTTCGTATCCAAGGTTGTCAAGACTTCTGAGGGTTATTCTATCTACTTCTCTGACGGTACCACCGCTGTCCTCAAGAATGGTGACAAGGGTGAGGCTGGTGAGGACGCTCAGGCTCCTGTAGTTTCTGCAAAGGAGGTTGACGGCGTATTCTACTGGACCGTTAACGGCGAAATCATGAAGGATGCCAACGGCAATCCTGTACGTGTCTACAGTGCTCTTCCACAGTTCCGCATCAATGAGGGCAAGTGGGAGGTTTCTTACGACGAAGGTGCTACCTGGACTGTTGTCGAGGTAATGGGTGAGGCTACCGCAGTTCCAATCTCTATCGTTGACGGTGACACCACCGTTACCTTCTACATCGGCGAGGAGTCATACGTGATCAAGAAGGAGCTTCCTTTCTATCTTACAATCAACGTAACCGATCGCAAGGGTGTTGCCGTTCCTCAGGGCGAGGAGTATCTCTATGAGTATACTCTCACCGGTGTTCAGGAGGGCGACGAGGTAGAAGTTGACATCCTCAGCATCACCGCTGGTTGGGAGGCACGCATCGTGAGCCTTCCTCAGGGCGACAAGTCAGGTTGGATCGGTGTGAAGAACATCGACAACTCAGATGGTAAGGTATTCATCTATGCTTCTAACGGCAAGGGTAAGACCGACATCAAGTCTCTCGTATTCGAGGGTGGTGTATTCGAGGCTGAGATGGACGTACAGACCATCCCTGCAGAGGGTGGCGAGGCAGTCCTCACCATTGTAACCAATATTGACTATGAACTCTGGAAGGATCCTACCGCAAAGTGGCTCACAATCCCTGAGACCAAGGCTGTCCACACTGACGTCGTTACCTTGGTTGCTGAGCCTAACACTACCGGCAACTTCCGTTCAGCAGAGGTTGACCTCCTTCTCCAGAACGATACTGAGGCTTACATGATCCTCCAGTACCCTAGCCAGGAAGAGGTTACCAGCATCGCATCTCTTGCGAATGTTGACAACTATGTATCTGTAACTCTCTACAACGAGCCAGTCGTTGCAGCTTCAGAGTGGAGCGTTGTCGTTTCTGACGGTACCGCTAACCTCTATGTTCCTTTCGATCACTTCGATGTAGGTACTATCCTCAACATTACCGGTTTCAACTCTCCTGACGGCTTCACCGTTACCAACGTAACTCCAGTAGGTGAGGGTGGCGAAGTAGTCGAGACTGACTTCAACTACTATGCTTACGGCCAGATCTACAGCAATATCTTCACTGCTATCAACGGTACCCTCGAGGTTGAGGAAGGCGTTTACAGCATCGTGAACGACTACGGCGAGGATGGTAAGGTTTCTGTAATCATCGAGGCTCCTGTTGAGTCCCTCGGTTTCGCAGAGATGACTCCTGGCAACCTCGTAGCTGCTAAGGGTTATATCGTAGGTTATATGGACGGCGAGAACGAAGGTGACCAGATCTATATGATGGTTGCTGCTGACGCTAACGAGGCTGTCCTCACTGAAACCGGTGCTATCACTTATAGCAACGAGGGTGGCGACTCATTCCTCTGGGACTATGAGAAGCCTTACATGCAGTACGCTATCTACAACAGCAAGATCTGGGATAGCTTCAGCACCAAGGAGGAGATCGTCCTCTATACTGCAAAGCAGGAGGCTGATGACTACCAGTACGACTTCCTCGATGGCTATAGCTTCCTCTTCACTCCAGCAGAGCTTGCTCCGCTCGTACTCTACTCTCCAGGTGAGGTTGTCGAGATGTCAAGCGAGCTCCCTTACGGCGAGTATGTAGTCGTAGCTGTGTCTATGGACGAGTACGGTCGTCTCCAGGGCCCTTACGGATACCTCGAGATGGAGAAGGTTGAGCCAGAGCTCCCTAAGGCAGCATACGCAGATTTCCTCGGTGACTGGATTCTCGGCTCAGACGTTATCACAATCGCTCAGAAGGAAGCCGGTAAGACATATTCCGTTACAGGTATCAAGAATCAGGCAGATAAGGGTGTAGGTGCAGTAGAGGCTTCATATGAAGATGGCCTCTTCATCATCAGCGAGCAGGCTACTGACGCGACCATCACAGTCAACGTTTCAGGCATCGGCGAGACTCTTTGTGACCTTTATCTTTCAGGTGTATTCACTTCAGGAGGAAAGACTTATGGCTACTATCCGATTAACGCAGACGGTGATCCACAGGTTATCTTCAAGGGTGCTTACGAGAACGGTGTAATTACTGTTCTTCCAGGTGAGTGCAAGTACGGTAAGTTCGGTTCAATGGGTATCTCATGGGTTATCCGCGAGGGTGAAAATGCAGGTAAGGGTAATACCTATGCAGGTACAACTCTCTCTGCTACCATGACTAAGATGGTGGATAATATCCCTGACGAGCTTCTCGGTAACTGGATCTGCCCTAGCGCAGAAGATTATTGGGGAGAGGATACCTACACGAACTGGACAATGACTCTTGCGAAGTCTGGCGTAGCAGTCTCTATTAAGGGATTTGATGCTGGTATAGAGGCTATCTGTGATGCTAATAACCTTACTCATCCAGTAGTTGAAGCAATGTGGGACGAGAATGCAAAGACCCTTACCATCGCTAACGGTACTGAGACTGGTCTTGCATCTGGCGGCAACTCAATCAGCTGGGTTGGATATGACGAGAATCGAGAGCAGTGTGACATCGTCTACAATGTAGACCTTACCGCAAACACTCTTACTCTTACAAATGCAATGTTCTTTGCTTCTTCTTCTACCGGTTCATATTCAGGCTTCTCTGCACCTCTCGTATTCTACAAGGAAGGTCATGTTCCTGCTTCACATTCTACTTGTGGACGTGCTGACTCTCCTCGCGGTGCTAAGCTTTCAAGCAAGTCTGTAGCATCACCTGTAGAAACTATTTCTGCAAAGATATCTTCTAAGAAGACCAACAAGGTCGAGAAGGCTTCTGCACAGGTTAAGTCTAGCGCTAAGCTTGCAAAGAGGACTCTTTCTAAGTAATATCCTTTAGGATTTCATACGAGGCGGGCCGGATCAGTCCGGTCCGCCTTTTTATATCTACCAATTATTCCGTAAATTTGCGGAAAACTCAGACACAGATGAAAAATACTAGTTTATGCCTGACTGCCATGACCATGCTTCTTCTCGGAGCCTGTGCCAAACCAGAGCTTTCAGGTACAGCCGCGGAAGATAATGGCTATAAGGGACCATCCGTGGAGCAGGAGATAAGCCCTGAGCAGATGGAGCAGGTGATGTTCCTTCCAGGTAAGGCTATCGTAAAGCTCTCGGAGGAGATGGCACTTGCAGTAGAGAAAGGCGTTCAGACGAAGGCCCTTGCAGGTACTGCCGAGCTTCTCGGAGTGTCCAGCATGGAGCGCGTGTTCCCGGATGCCGGCGAGTTCGAGATCAGGACACGCCGCGAAGGGCTTCACCGTTTCTACCTCGTCGAGTTCGACGAGACCATCTCATATTCTGAGGCCAAGAAGCTTCTCGAGAGTGCGGAAGGCGTCGAGAATGTCGACCCATGCCGTCGCGAGAAGTCCATGGATTTCGATGATCCATATCTCAGCAGGCTCTGGGGCTTCGTCGGTAACTACAATATCCATGTGCAGGAAGCGTGGGACTATTGCGTCGGCGATCCTAATGTCGTAGTCTGTGTCGTTGACCAGGGTGTTCAGCAGGATCATGACGACCTGAAGTGGAACCTCTACGGAGACAATTACAACTTCGTCAAGAAGAATACTACCATCAACGCCGGAGACCATGGAACCCATGTTTCAGGTACCATCGCCGGTGTGTCTAATAATGGTATCGGCGTTGCCGGTATCGCCGGTGGAGACTACAAGGCCGGCAAGAGGGGCGTCTCTATCCAGAGCGCTCAGGTTTTCGATGGCAATCGCTCAGCAAGCAGCTTTGCATCTGCCATCAAGTGGGGTGCTGACCACGGTGCAGTGATCAGCCAGAACAGTTGGGGCAACAACTATGACTGGAACAATGACGGTAAGCTTACCGGCAGCGAGCTCGAATATGCACTCAACGACAGGATCGATGCGACTACGGCAGCCGCGATCGACTATTTCAACAAGTATGCAGGTTGCGACAACGATGGAAACCAGCTCCCTGGTTCTCCGATGAAGGGTGGAATCGTGGTGTTCGCAGCCGGAAATGACGGAATCTCCAACGGTGTCCCTGCCCACTATGAGGGTTGTGTAGCCGTAGGTGCGGTCGCTTCCTCAGGCTCCGTGACCAGCTTCTCAAACTATGGCGACTGGGTCGACATCTGCGCGCCTGGCCAGAGCATCTACAGTACCATCAGCGGAAATACCGTCGGACAGATGTCCGGTACGTCAATGGCCTGCCCTCATGTTTCGGGAGCATGTGCTCTCCTCGTATCTTTCTTCGGAGGCGAAGGCTTCACCAGCGAGCTTCTCAGGGAGATACTTATCAACGGTGCTACCGAGAACTACATCAAGTACAATGCACATCCGGTAGGACCATACCTCAATGTCTATGCCTCTCTCCAGTACGGCATCGACAAGCTTAAGAGAGAAAACAACAACGATCCGGTGATCACCACTGACTATGAAGGCGACTTCGTCTTCCGTCAGTATCAGAGGACTATCACCGTGCCGTTCCATATAAGCGATCCAGACGGTGACAAGGTTTCTGTAACCGCGGAACTCGAGGGTAGAGGAACTTTCGAGCAGGATCCGAATGATCCTGAAATCTGGAATTTCACCATCCTCAGCGAGCTCGTGAGTGACTTCACTCCTAAGAAAGCCAAGATCACTGCGAAGGATCTCTATGGCGGTGTCGCAGAGTATGAGTTCAGCTACCAGGTGCTCAAGAACAACGCTCCTGTAGCGATCGGAAAGATCGACGATGTCATCATCATCGGCACCGACAAGAACTATGACATCAATCTCAGCGGACTCTTCAAGGACGATGACGGCGAGCAGCTCGAACTCAGCGTGAAGGATCAGGCTGGTGCTCCTGCCGTCCTCAGACTCAACGGAGAAAAGCTTACCATCGATGCAAATTCATACGGCTCTTCAACCGTCTCCGTGTCAGCTGTCGACGGAATGAAGGAGAAGGCGACCATCAAGTTCAACTATCTCGTTCGCGCGAGGGACGTGCAGATGGACTTCTATCCTAACCCTGTAGTAGACATCCTCCACGTGCGTACAGGTCTCGTAGAAGAGGAAACCCGCATCGTGCTCGAGAATCCAGCTGGCAGCATAGTCTATGATGAGACCGTTGCCTGCAGCGCATTCCACCCAGCAGAGGTGAAAATGAAGAATTTTGCCCCAGGCGTCTACACTCTCCGTGTCGAGTTCGGTGGCCAGTCTTACGTGAATAATGTAGCGAAGCGATGAGAAGACTTACCATACTTACCATAGGAATCCTGTTCTGCGGCTCAGCGATGGCGCAGGAACTGGCATTGGGAACCTCGCAGATTGCAAAGGATCCCGTTCTGATGGCGACCGCAGGTGCGGCCAGCGCATCTTCTCAGAACATCGCTCTCTCGGCGTTCAGCACCGCAGCCGTCATGCCTTTCAGCGAAGGTCTCGGTGACGTGGCCGTCTCTTATAACAGATGGGCACCTGCCGGACAGCTCTCGAACCGCATCTCGGCCGGTACCGGATTCAATTTCGGAAAGCATTTCGCATTCTCCGTGGCAGGCGTATATGGTACGGGCCAGGAGTATGACGTAATCGACGACAACGGTGTACCTACAGGTACCTTCAAGACCTCAGACATGATGTTCGGCGTAGGACTCGCGGCAGGACTCGGCGAGCATGTCGGTTTTGGTGTCAATGCGAAGTATGTACGTGAGACCATCTACGAGGACTACGCGGCTAACGGAGTGCTTATCGACGCATCTTTCGCTTTCCATGCGAAGGGACTCAACGTTGTCGTTGCCGGCAAGAACTTCGGTCCGAAGGTCAAGGACAGCGACGGCAATACATTCAGGCTCCCATCGTCGGCGAACGTGGCTGCGTATTATGACCTTGTGATTGCAGAGCAGCATGACCTCGGATTCGCTCTCAGCTCGGACGTATTCTTCAACGGCGGCGTGACTGCAGCTCTCGGCCTCCAGTATGCTTGGAACGACATGGTGTTCGTGCGCGGCGGTTACAACTATGCCACAGCGAAGGCTCCGCTCCCATCTTACGCGGCAGTCGGACTCGGCGCGAAGTTCTACGGCGTGAGACTCGATCTGAGCTACCTCACAGCCAGCAAGGCTCTCGGAAACACACTTGCAGTATCGCTCGGATATAGCTTCTAGGCGTTCGCAATACAATAAACAGATATGAAAAGAATAGCAATCATACTTGTCTCGCTTGCGCTTTCTCTCGCAGCAAGCGCGCAGCCAAAGGCTGTCGGAGTCGTTGTAAACGGTCTCGGAATGGAGGGAGTCGGAGTGTCATACCAGCATTATCTGGGCAGTGACGCATTCGTGGATGCTGTAGGTCTCTTCTCTTACGATATGGGCTACCAGATGGGTGGCAGGGGAGATGTCATCTTCGACTTCATCGTCAGCCGTCCTACCTGGACCAAGGTTAAGGCTGCCTTCTATGTGGGTGCGGGTCTTACCGGAGGTTATGTCGGTGACGGTTATTTCACCTCGACAGAGAGGACCCCGGAGGAAAAGTATGAGAATCTCAGGCTTGACTGCAGCGGAGCCATGGTAGGTGCCGTTCTCAACCTCGGTCTCGAACTCAAGTTCAAGTTCGGACTCCTTCTCTCCATCGATCTCAAGCCTGTCCTCGGAGCGCACTTCAACGACCATCTCTACCCGATCAAGGGTGGTGAACTCGGTTTCAAGAAGGTCGGCTTCTACTCGGACGGTCTCCTCGGAATCGCTCCTGGTATCGGACTCAGATACGCATTCTAAGAATCTTACGAGGCTGGCCAGAAAGGTCAGCCTCTTTTTCAATATATGACCATGAAGATTAAGACTATTCCCTTTGTCCTCGCAGCCGCTGCAGCACTCGTTTCATGTGCCCAGAGCGAGACTCCTGCTCGTTACACAAGCCTCAAGGACGCTTTTGCAGACGATTTCATGATCGGTGCAGCGATCAGTCCGTTCACCATCAGCGGACGCAATCCTCAGGCCGAGGAACTGCTCCTCAAGCACTTCAACGCGGTGTCTCCCGATAACTGCCTTAAGCCCGAGAGCGTACATCCGAGACCGGATGTGTGGAACTTCCGCGCTGCTGACCAGTATGTCGACTATGCAGAGGAACACGGCCTCTGGAAGCTCGGGCACACCCTCGTCTGGCACAATCAGACTCCGTCCTTCTATTGGTACAAGGACAACGGGCAGCCGAAGAGCAGGGCAGAACTGATCGAGACCATGCGCGAGCATATCGAGACCGTAGCCGGACGCTATGCTGGCAGGATAGACGCATGGGACGTGGTCAATGAGATAATTGGTGAGTTCGGCGAATACAGGGACAAGGGTTGGGTACATGCCTTTGAGGGCGACGGCTATGAGGTCGTAAGGAATGCATTCATCTTCGCTGACAGATATGCTCCGGACGCAGAGCTCTACTATAATGACTTCAACGTGTGGAGACCTGCCCATGTGGACGGAATAGTGACCATGGTGAAGAAACTCCAGGCTGAGAACATCAGGATCGACGGCGTCGGCATCCAGGCGCATTGGGGACTCAACTATCCGAAGACCGAGTACATCGAGCATGCAATCGACACCCTTGCGTCGCTCGGCGTGAAGGTGATGATCACCGAGCTCGACGTCGACGTTCTCCCTATCACCAGGGAAGGTCAGGTCATAGGCCAGTCGCTCACCGACCCGCTATATCAGCACGAGGAGTTCAAGGAATATCTGGACCCATATCAGGATGGCATGCCGGAGGAGGTTGCAAGGCAGCTTGACGCCCGCTACGAGGAACTCTTCGGCATCTTCCGCAAGCACAGCGCACAGATCGACCGCGTGACCCTTTGGGGCATCACCGACGACAGCTCATGGAAGAACGGCTATCCTGTGCCGCACAGGACCAACTATCCTCTCCTTTTCAACCGCGACTTCACGGCTAAGCCTGTGGTCGAGACCCTTCTCCGTTAAAGAGAACTCCGTCTCCGTCCTGGTCCAGAGTATGGGCCAGCTTCTCTATGTTGAGGCTTCTTGCTGAGGCGTCGACTATCTCCTTGTATATTCCTCCCTGTCTGTAGACCTCGTCCGGATCGCCGCCCTGCTCGACCCTTCCGTCCTTGAGAGCGTAGATGGTATCGCTGTCGATGATCTGCGAGATGCTGTGGGAGATGATGATCACGGTGCGATCCTTCTTGATCGCATCTATGCTGGCCTTGATCTGTTCGGTCGCCACGGCGTCAAGGCTGGCGGTAGGCTCGTCGAGGAAGATCACAGGAGGATTCTTCAGGAACATCCTCGCGATGGCGACCCTCTGTTGCTGACCTCCGGAAAGCTGCTGTGCCTTCGATGCGAACTGCTGCGGAAGCTTCATCACCTGATCGTAGAGATAAGCCTTCTTCGCGGCCTCCACGACCTCCTCGAAGCTTGCGTCAGGCTTGCCGTATCGTATGTTCTCCTCGATGCTTCCGTCGAAGATATGGTTCTTCTGGAGCACGAGACCGATATTGTCGCGCAGGAAATGGGTGTCATACTCCCTGAGATCCACTCCGTCGAGCAGGATGCTTCCGCAGTCAGGCTCATAGAACTTGTCCAGCAGGTTGATGATAGTGCTCTTGCCTGCTCCGGAAAGTCCCACGAACGCGGTGATCTTTCCGCTCTCGATGTCCATGTTGATATCGTGCAGGGCCTTCGTGCCGTTAGGGTAGGTGAAGTCCACATGGCGGATCTCGAAATGGCCCTGGACTGCGTCCGGACGGTATTTTCCGCTTGGCTCCTCATCACTCTCGGAATTGAGGATGTCGAAGAAGCTCTCCGCGTAGATCAGGGCGTCGTTCATGTCGTCGAAGATGCGCTGGAGCTGGGTGATAGGCGCGGTGACGTTCGAGAAGAGCATCACATGGTACATGATCTTACCTATGGTCATGCCCGGATAGTCGATCAGCACGAGGTAGGCGGTGAGGATGATGATCAGCACCGTTCCTATCTGCCTCACGAAGTTCTTCAGTCCGTTGTAGTAGAAGCTGGTCTTGCGCACGCTCATCTGGTTGTCGCTGTAGACCGTCTGCATGTCCCACTGCTTTTCGCTCTCGATTCCCTCCCTGTTGAAGGACTTGATGACGTTCATGGACTCGATGATGCTCATGATTCCATGGCTCTTCATCTCGCGCGTGTCACGCATGTTCCTGCGCCATCCCTTGAGCTTCACCGCCTGACGGTAGGTGATCCAGAAGTAGACAGGGACGATGAACAGGGCAGTGAGACCCACATACACGTTCGCTGCGAACATCAGCACGAGTGCGAGCACGGCGCTGGTGAAGAGGGGCAGGAGGTCGATGAAGAAGTTCTGCACTGTCCTGGAGAGGCTTCCCACGCCCTGATCTATCCTCGTCGTGAGCTTTCCGGTGTCGTTCTCGCTCCTGGAGAAGAATGCCATGCGCAGGGTCAGCACCTTGTCTATCATCCTCTGGGACATGTCCTTGGACACGAAAATCCTCATCCTCTCGCCGTAGTAGTTCTGGGCGAAGGTGATCAGCGCGGAGAGCAGCTCCTTTCCGAGCAGCACGATGCTGATGATGGTAAGGATAGCGGCGGCCTTTGACCACTCGAATCCCGGCTTGCTGACCAGTTCGTTGACTGCGTCCACCGTCCTGTCGAGCACGACTGCGTTCACCTGGGCCATCAATGAGCCCAGCAGCGTAAGTATGAGCGTCGCCAGAACAAGCCACCTGTATGGCTTCACGAACGGCGCGATGTTGCGGAAAAGCTTTATCAGATTCATGGGGAGTCGCTAATGTTCGTTACTTTCCTGATCCGTCACGTCCCATCCTCTCGTACCAGCTCTTCATCACGTAGAAGGCACCCTTCTTCTCTCCCTTCTCGGATACGAGTCCCTTGCGGTTGAAGTCGTCCTGTATGCCCTTGAGGAAGCGCTTAGGGGAGCGGAAGTCCTTCAGGATCCATGGTGAGGTTCCTGCGAGCTGAGGAATCTTGCCGAGCATCGCAATCTGGTGCTCATAGAGATTGATCATATATTCCTCGGTGAAGCGCTCGTTGACCTTGCCATGGTTGCCGTACTTTGCTCCACCGCCGAATTCGGTGATTACCACCGGCTTGTCCACATGGAATATCCACTCCACGCGGTCGCATTTCTCGGTGTCGCCGTTGTACCAACCCACATACTCGTTGAAGCTGATGAGGTCGGTCTTCGCGATGAGCTCGTCGTCCACATGGATCTTCGCATTCGCCTGCTCATTGGTCTCTATCGCCGATGATACGAGCCTCGTCGGGTCCAGTTCACGCGCCTTGTCGATGAGTTTCGAGAGGAAGGCGAGTCGCTGCACGCCGCGAGGTGTCTCATTGGATACGGACCATATTATGACGTTCGCGCGGTTCATGTCGCGGGTGATCATCTCCTCGAGCTGGTTCTCGGCGTTCTGGTAGGTGCTCTCGCTGGTCCAGTCGATAGTCCAGTACACCGGAATCTCGTCCCATACCATTATTCCCATCTCCTCGGCGACCCTGACCATGGTCTCGTTGTGCGGATAGTGGGCGAGCCTTACGAAGTTGCAGCCCATCTCCTTTGCCCATCCGAGGGTCGTGCGAGCATGTTCCTCGCTGAATGCGCGTCCCGAAGGTGCATTCGGAATCTCTTCATGGATGGCGATGCCCTTGAGGAAGATAGGCTCTCCGTTGAGGAGTATTTTGCTGCCCTCTGTCCTTATGGTCCTCAGTCCGATGCGGTCCTTGGTGCTGTCGGTCTCGGATGCGATGGTGACGTCGTAGAGCTTAGGGTTCTCAGGGCACCAGAGCACCGGCTTCACCTTCTTTGGGAAGGCAGCGCTGAATTCGGCATATCCGTTCTCGTCCGCATGGACCTTGACGCTCATCTTCAGCTCGGCGATGTTGACGCTGACGTCCTGTCCGGGCTTGCTGCCGTCGAGCCTGATCCATCCCTCGATGCCTTTGCCGTCATCGCTCAGGCGCACGCAGTAGTCCCTGATGAAGGTTTCGGGAACTTCGATGAGCCTTACGCTGCGGGTGATTCCTCCATAGTTCCACCAGTCGAAGTTGACGGTCGGGACGGCGTCGAGGTAGCGCTTGTTGTCCACCTTCACGATGAGGGAGTTCTTTCCCTCCTTGAGATTGTCGGTGACTTCGAAGTTGAATGGGGTGTATCCGCCGATATGGGTTCCGAGCACATGGCCGTTGATTCCGACCACGCTCTCGTAGTTCGCTGCACCGAAATACACGAAGTAGCGCTTGCCTGGCTGCGGTGTCGCCTCGAAGGTGCGGCGGTACCATATAGTGCCCTCATAGTAGTAGAACTTCGGGTTCTGGGTGTTCCAGTCGCCAGGGACCTGGAGCTTGTCCGACTGGTCGAAGTCGTACTCGATGAGCCTGGTCTTGTCCTGGAAGTAGTGCCTGTCTGCGAAGTATGAGCTTCTCTCGTCCATCGGGTTGCGGCGGTAGTCGTAGTATCCGGTCTCATAGAGGTCGACCATGGTGTCCCAGCTGCCGTCGAGCGAGGTCTGGGTGCGGTCCTGGACATTGATGATCTGTGGGAAGAGTGCAAGTATGAGTGCTAAAATCTTCATCGTGTTCTGGGTGTTTAGATAGATGTGGCAAGTTACGAAAAATCGCGGTCAAATGCCTATATTCGCGCTATAGATTTTTCGTATGAGACATTTCCTTCTTGCGCTGGCATTGGTGGTGATGACCGCCTGCGGCACCGATTCATGGAGACATGAGGATACCTACACTGACGCATTCCGACTTTCTTCCGAGGCAAGGCCGGTGCTGAGCTTCGACGGCGATTCCGTCTATACCATCAGCAACTGGTACGGAGTTCCGGGCTATGACGTTCGCTTCGTGCTTGACAGCATCGACGATTCCACCACCATCGACATCATCGGCATCGACGACTACAGCAATGGCTTCTACTATGTCGAGACCGGTCTCGAGGACACTCCGATCGCGGGCATCTCTCCGGGTCTCTTCGAGCCTAACCATACCATACTCTCCGGATTCAACGGCGATTCGGACAAGGGTGTGCTCTGGTCCTATGTCTACCTTTACGACAGCGACAGAAAGTGGGTCGGCGGCCACTACTATCATCTCTATTGGGGAGAGGCTCCTGCAGACCCTCTTTGGACAGTCAGCGGAAGATGTATCCTTCCTGGCGATCCAGAGGGCAGGGAAGGTGTGCTGAAGGCCTACGCTGACGGACATTACAGCATTCCTGACTGGTACGGCGTCGAGAAGTATGATCTCGATTTCTCCGTCCTTCCTGACGGTGGCATCAGGATGCTCGACTACTATGCCGAGGAAGAGGATGGCAGCGTCTGGGTTCAGGCAAGGCGTCCTGACCTCGGCGACCCTCTCGTTCCTCAGCGCTACTCCAACGGTGGCCTGGAGTTCCTTGATGGCAGTACTGGCTCAGCTTCCGGACTGGCTTCTGGTTCTGATTCCGGCACTGCTTCTGGACTAGCTTCCGGTTCTGCTACTTCGATGGTTCAGGTGACGCCAGAGCACGGAAGACTACATTTCGCGATGACCATCTACGATCTCGACGACAACCCTATCTCCGACCCCGACCGCCCCGAATTCGTCTTTGAGTGGTAGCGGCGGACTCCTCCCGCCGCCTGAGTGCTTCTACAGTTGGCACCACAGCGTCTTTGCAGTGGCGGCGGCAGTGTCTCTGTTATGACCGGCGGTAGTGTCTCTGTTATGACCGGCGGCAGTGTCTCTGCTTCGGCCGGCGGCAGGAAAGCAGCAAGATGCAGATCGGCTGCGCTCCGCTCGCCGACCCTAGTCCGGGCAAATGCACCTTGCCCGCTTCCCGCCGCCAGAGTGGCACGAACGCCAAAAATCGACCTATTCTTGGATGTCGTGCCAGCAAAACTGCGATTTTTGATCATTTCGATGCCACGAACTCCAAAAAATGACTGTTTTTTGGCGCTCGTGCCAAGCCTGATGGGTAACCTGAAAATCGGAGCGCACACGAGCATGCCCTACAGGCCTCTATATTGCCGTTCAGTGTGCGTTCCGCGACGATTTTGCCTGGGAGCGCACGGCAATCAGCCCTGGAAGTGCTTCAGTGGCGCATCGGTGTGCGCTCCGAATTTCGGGTTGCCCAATACCGGGAGCGCCAGCCACATTGGTTGGAACGCCATTGAAAAATGTAGGACAAACTTGATTATTTGAAAAGCAAAACAGCTTGCTGCTGACCTATTTAGAAGGGACAGCCGATTTCATGGCAGAAGTCAAGCGCAAGCGAGCCGTTCCATCGAGCTCGTCGCAGCGCTTGATCTTCAGCCGCCGGAGATACTTCATTCCGGCGGCGGTGCCACCGTGGCAGCATGTCTCTATCTAGGGATGTTTTCCCAAGAAATGCCACGAGATAGGAGGCAACCAGCCACTTCTCCCGCAGCCCGCCGCCACGAACGACAAAAATCCTTGATTTTTTGCGGTTCGCGCCATCATTTCCGCTGTTTTGAGCCATTTTGCTGCCATGAACGACAAGAATTGACGTTTTTTTGTACGTCGTGACAAAGCTTTCAATGTTTTCGGCTAACTTTGATTTCAGACCATACTTGAAACTAAACCAAATACACATATGAGAGCTTTACGCTATATTTCCCCGCTGGTGCTCCTTACTCTTCTGTCGTGTGGAAGAGAGAACAATCAGTCCTTGGTGATCAACGATAAGGATTATTTCGAGGAGCAGGGTGTCAATGTCCTCGTTTATGGAAACAATGCACTGGGCGGCTTCAATGACGAGAAGAATACAGCCATCGAGGTGATCCAACATGGTGTCAGGACGATTCAGGGCGGTACCGTCCGTCTCAGCAGGACTCCGGAACAGTGGGACCTTCTGCCTGAGCCTGTGAGCTTCAACGTCGACAGGGAATCCAATACAATCACGGCGGATCTCAGGTATGAGGAATATGACTTCGACTTCACCCTCCAGGTGACCGGCAAGGGCAAGGCGGTGGAAATCTCCGTGCTTCTTGACAAGCCGGTTCCAGAGAAACTTGTAGGCGAGGCAGGATTCAATCTCGAGTTTGTGCCGTCGCAGTTCTGGAGCAAGTCTTACATCGTCGATGGCAAGACAGAAAGATTCCCTAAATATGCAGTCAGCGAGACGGAAGTCCGCCCGAACGAGCAGAAGGCTGAGCAGTACAAAGGCTTCAAGACCTATGACGACAGGGGCACGGGAATGTTCGTGGATCCGCTTCCGCTCGCATCCGGACATGACTATCTGATCGCTCCGGAGGCTCCCGAGAGGATGATCAGGGTGAGCAGCGACGATGCTGTGATCGACCTTTATGACGGTCGTATGGTCGCGCAGAACGGCTGGTTCACCTTCCGCAGCCTCCTTCCGGCAGGCAAGACCGGCAAAGTCCTTACATGGACACTGGAGCCGAACGCAGTGCCTGGCTGGGTGAGGGAACCGAACGTCGGCTTCTCGCAGGTCGGATATGTGCCGGCTCAGCCGAAGATTGCAGTCATCGAGCTCGATCCTAATGACAGCCCTCTGAAGTCTGCGAAGGTGATGAGGATCATGGAAGATGGCAGCGAAAAGCTTGCCTACAGCGGAAAGGTCACGAGGTGGGGCGACTATTTCAAGTATGTATATCTCCAGTTCGATTTCACGAAGCTCAGCGAGCCTGGTCTCTACTACATCCAGTACGGTGACACCAAGACCGAAAACTTCATCATCGGCGACGACGTGTTCGACAAGATCACCGACGCGACAACTGATGTGTGGGTACCTATCCATATGAACCACATGGCTGTCAACGAGGGTTATCGAATGTGGCACGGAGAGCCTTTCAAGGAAGGTTATTCGCAGGCGCCGGTGACCGACCATTTCGACAACCACTACCAGGATGATCTCAATGACACCAAGTACAAGCCGTACCAGCTGATTCCGGGACTGAATGTCGGAGGTTTCTTCGATGCCGGCGACTTCGATATGGAGACAGGCTCGACTTCGACGGTCGTCACCAACCTCGTGAGGGCGTGGGAACTCTTCCGCTCAGAGCGCGACGAGACCTTCGTCTCGAAGGAGCAGCGCTATGTGGACCTCCACCGTCCGGACGGAACACCGGATATCCTCCAGTACATCGAGCACGGTGTGTCCAACCTTGTCGCGCAGGCTGAGAACATAGGGTACATGGCACTCACGCTCTCGAACTCCGTCCTCGACAATTACCACCACCTCGGTGACGCTGCTTCGATCACCGACGGCCTTCGATATGATCCGTCTCTGAAGCCTTATCAGATTTCTGCTGACGGCAAGAGGAGCGGTACTCCGGACGATATGTGGGCTTTCACCACAAGGCACCCGGTGCTTGACCTTCGTTCTGCCGCGACCATGGCAGCCGCGAGCCGCGCGCTCAGGGGCTATAATGACGAGCTTGCTTCCCGCGCGCTCGCCCAGGCGAAGAGGCTGGTAGCTGAGTCGGAGGCGAATGCGATCGCGTTCAAGATGGGCCGACCATTCGCCGGTCAGCACGACGAACTCTCCACCCATGGATATCCGGACATCCCTGCAAACATCCAGCTCTATGCCGCCACCGGTGAGGCTCAGTACAGGGCCGCTTTCGAGGCGAGAATCTGGGATGCGCTCGAGAGCAGTGTTTCCATGGCCCTCCAACCGGCACTCGATGCAATCCCATACATGGATGAGGCGTACAAGGAGAAGCTTCGCCCATACGTGGAAAAGTATCAGGAGTATATAGAGACTCTCGAGAAGGACAATCCTTACGGCGTGCCTATCGGTCTCGGTACATGGGCAGGCAGCATCGCGATCGCCGATTTCGGTACGGCTGTTTGCTTTGCGAACAAGTATTATCCGGGAGTCATTCCGCTCGACAATGCGTACAAGGCAGCAAACTGGCTCTTCGGTTGCCATCCATACCACAACTACTCGCTCGTGGCTGCGGTGGGTGCGAACAGACCGAAGAACGTGTTCTACGGCAACAACAGGGCGGACTTCGCTGCCATTCCGGGCAACGTCGCTCCAGGAATGCTCCTTCATCGCCCTGACCACTTCGAGAACTACGACGACTGGCCGTTCTTCTGGGCCGAGAACGAGGGTACCATCGTGGGCAACACTGCCTACATCATCTTCGGCTCAGCCTTCAAGGCTCTCGTGAAGGGTAATTAGTGCCCGGCGCTCTGATGAGCGCTGGGCTCGAGTCCCTTCAGGATTTTCGGTAGCACAAAAAAAGAGCTTCAGTTTCCTGAAGCTCTTGCGGTGCGGAAGGGACTCGCTATCTATGCCAGGGGCTCTGCCCCTTAATACCCCGCGGCCTTTCCGCCTTTCCGTATTTGCAGATCGCAAATACCTGGCCCGGCCGGCGCTCTGATGAGCGCTTGTCGAGGGTTCGAGAGAAGGGTATACGAAAAAAGCCCAGTCAGATGACTGAGCTTTTGCGGTGCGGAAGGGACTCGAACCCTCGACCTCCGGCGTGACAGGCCGGCATTCTAACCAGCTGAACTACCGCACCAGGCTGGTTGCTTGTCGTAAGCGGATGCAAATATAGGTAGAAAAATTGAATCTGCAAACTTCGCCCTCACTTTTTCTGAAAATTCAGCGATTTTTTGAATTTGGAAGCCTCTTCGTAAGCTTTTCTTTACGAATGGAGGGCTGAAATCGTATATTTGTATCACCTGTATGGGTGGGAAGAAATCATGAAAGTGGACAAGACATATCTGGAAAGCAAGTTCGACGAATACAACGCCGAGATCTTCGCCGGTATCTTCGGGGGAGCCCTAGAACCGGTGGAAATTCGGCTGAGCAACGCGAAGTCGTTCCTGGGAAAACTGCAGTACAGATATGTCAGGAACCTTTTCGGAAAGGTTACTGGACTGAAGGATGTCGCCATCAGGATCAATACCCGCTACGAGCTCTCCGAGGAGGAGATTCAGGATACCCTCATCCATGAGATGATCCACTGGTACATAGTCTCCCACCGAATCAAGGACACATCCACCCATGGGAAGGTGTTCCGGTCGATGATGGCGGAGATAAACTCGCGGTTCGGACGCCATGTGACCGTATCCCACAGGAAGAAGGACGGCCCGCTGGTCGAGACCGATCCCAAGGTCAGGGAGTGCATATTCTGCGTGTCCCAGC
>JAKSJQ010000060.1 GCA_024402115.1 Bacteroidales bacterium
CGTCGTCTCATCATGATGTACTCTGACGTCGTAATGGAGAAGGCAGAGGGCATCGAGCCAGAGGACGGCAAGGCAATCCGCCAGCAGCTCGACAAGATGATGGAGGATCTCAAGGAGGCTAAGGGCTACAAGCTCGATACCGAGATCACCGCTGACGAGCTCAAGGACCTCGCTGAGGCATTCAAGGTACGTATCAAGGAGGTTCTCGGCGTAGACTTCCCTGACACTGCTGAGGCTCAGCTCTGGGGTTCAATCGGTGGCGTGTTCAAGTCATGGAACGGAAAGCGCGCTATCAAGTACCGTCAGATCGAGGGTATTCCAGATGATTGGGGTACTGCAGTGAACGTACAGTCAATGGTATTCGGAAACATGGGCGAGACTTCAGCTACCGGTGTGGCTTTCTCTCGTAACCCAGCAAACGGTGACAACAAGTTCTACGGTGAGTGGCTCATCAACGCTCAGGGTGAGGACGTCGTTGCCGGTATCCGTACTCCTAACCCGCTCAACAACGCAACCAAGAGCCCTCAGAACCAGCACCTCGCATCTCTCGAGGACGCTATGCCTGAGGTATACAAGGAGCTCGACGACATCCGTCTCCACCTCGAGGAGCACTTCAACGATATGCAGGACATCGAGTTCACCATCCAGGAAGGCAAGCTCTGGATGCTCCAGTGCCGTATCGGTAAGAGAACTGGTCTCGCAGCCCTCAACATGGCAATGGACATGCTCGAGGAAGGCATGATCGACGAGAAGACCGCAGTAATGCGCGTTTCTCCAGCTCAGCTCGACGAGATCCTCCACCCTATCCTCGACCCTGCTTCAGAGAAGAAGGCCACCCCTGTGGCACACGGTCTTCCTGCATCTCCAGGTGGTGCGGTAGGTACCATCGTCTTCACCAACGCTGACGCAGTTGCCGCTGCAGCCCAGAAGAAGAACGTCATCCTCGTCCGTGAGGAGACCTCTCCAGAGGATGTAGAGGGTATGCGCGCTGCCGCAGGTATCCTTACCATGAAGGGCGGTATGACCTCTCACGCAGCACTCGTTGCACGTGGATGGGGCAAGTGCTGTATCGTAGGTTGCGAGGACATGAAGATCGACCTCGAGAAGAAGGAGGTATGGTTCGCAGGTTCAGACGTGAAGTACCATGAGGGTGACTCATTCTCACTCAACGGTGCAAAGGGTGCTGTATACGCAACCGCAATCGCCACCATGGACGCTTCAGACAACCCACGTTTCCAGAAGTTCATGTCAATGGCAGACAAGTTCCGCAAGCTCGGTGTACGCACCAACGCTGATACTCCCGAGGATGCAGAGCGCGCTCTCGCTTTCGGCGCAGAGGGCATCGGCCTCTTCCGTATCGAGCACATGTTCTACGGCCGCAACTCTGAGACTCCGCTCAGCAAGCTTCGCAAGATGATCCTCTCAAAGACCGACGAGGAGCGCCGCGCAGCTCTCGCAGAGCTCGAGCCATACATGAAGGCTGCAGTCAAGGGTACCATGAAGGTCATGAACGGAAAGTCTGTAACCTTCCGTCTCCTCGACCCACCTCTCCATGAGTTCGTACCTCAGACCGAGGACAAGAAGCAGGAACTCGCAGAGGAGCTCCATATCTCCACCGCCGACATCGAGAAGCGTGGCGAGTCACTCCACGAGGTCAACCCTATGATGGGTCACCGCGGAGTCCGTCTCCACATCACCTACCCAATGATCTCCGAGACTCAGTTCCGCGCAATCTTCACTGCGGCTCTCGAGCTCAAGAAGGAGGGTCTCGACCCTCGTCCTGAGATCATGGTTCCTGTAACCATCTCTGACCGCGAGCTTCGTTTCCAGAAAGTGATCTGCGAGAAGGTAAAGCATGAGGTTGAGGCACAGTTCAACGAGTCTATCGATTACAAGTTCGGTACTATGATCGAGATCCCTCGCGCAGCCCTCACCGCTGACCGCATGGCCCGTACCGCCGAGTTCTTCTCATTCGGTACCAACGACCTCACCCAGATGACCTTCGGTTTCTCTCGTGACGACGTCAGCACCTTCATGGGTGACTACCTCAACAATAAGATCCTCGAGGCTGACCCATTCAAGACTCTCGACACCAAGTCTGTCGGCAAGCTCGTTAAGCTTGCAGTAGAGAGCGGCCGTGAGACTCGCGAGAACCTCAAGTGCGGTATCTGCGGCGAGCACGGTGGTGACCCTGCTTCAGTTGAGTTCTGCCACAAGATCGGTCTCAACTATGTAAGCTGCTCTCCATTCCGTGTTCCTATCGCACGCCTTGCAGCAGCTCAGGCAGCAATCGTAAACGAGTAATATTGTTTGCATAATATCATGAAAGGCTATCGGGACATCCGATAGCCTTTCTTTTTGTTATCACCCAGAGGTTTCGACCCTCAAATTTGGCGAGTTTGAAAAAATGAGTTAAATTTGAGTGTATGTTTGTCAGCCTTATCCAGTTCCTGCCATGCCTCACAAGCCTGGCGCTGGCGCTGATCTATCCCTTTTGGAAAGGGAGGTGGCCAAACGCATGCTTCCACATCCTTGGGTTGATCTGCACTGTCTATTTCTTCGCTGATGCCACGTTCATTACGTTCGGCACAGAACCTGTCACGCTCGTATCGATGGACGTGATCGCCCAGTTTCTATCTTTCTGGGGCATACCTCTTGTCGTTTTCTTCCTCTATTCCGAATGGAAGCACAAGATGCCCGACACGACTGCCTGGCTTGCGCTTATCCCTGGACTCATCTTAGGAACGAACTCCATACGACTCTACCATAAGGTTGGAATAGATAGAGTATCCAGTGCGATACTCAAGTTCTCCGCAAATGGAGGACAGATACTGCAGGAAACCGACGCTGACCTTCTGGCACTCCACTATAACAACTACGTGCTATATCAGGTCATCCTCCTCACGGAAGCCGTGATCGCGATATCACTTATCATTATATATATAGTAAGGAAACGAAAGGAGGACGGATTCTTCTGCAAGCGCTATGTCGCGATGGCTTCATCCGTGATACTCGCACTCGTGGTCAGCATGGTAAGGGTATACCTCGAGAGAGACTTCATGCTGATACACCCTATCACAAACGCATCCCTGGCAGCGGTCATGGCAACATGCTTCATCATCATAGGAAAGTTCTACTACCATACAGACGCCGTACCTTGCGCAGAAATTCCCATCGACACGCCGACAAAGAATGACGACAGTGTCATGGAGGCTCTCAAGGAAAAGATGATCCTCTATGTGGAGAGAGACAAGGCATACCTCGATCAGGACATCTCGCTAGACAAGGTGGCAACCGCTCTGGGCACGAACAGAACCTACGTGTCGATGCTCGTGAACTCGATGATGGAAATGACCTTCAGGGACTACATCAACGGGCTGAGGATTTGCTATGCCAAAGAATATCTCCTGAAAAAGAAAGACGCGAGGATGGAAGACGTGGCGGAGGCCAGCGGCTTCACCTCTGGTCCGCAGTTCTGCAGGAAGTTCAAGGAAATAGTCGGCATGTCCCCTACGGCATGGGCCCACAGCCAGGAGTTCACCTTCGATGGAAGTGCCACAGAACAATACCAACAGTAACCGAAACGTTAAGGGAGTGCTTGGTACCGTACTGAGGTATCTCTAGAGAAAAATCTGAAGCATCAACTACGCGCTGATCCACGCCGGCGACCTCATTGCCGAAGATCAGGGCGTATTTCGTGTCAGGATCAGGCATGAAGGAATCCATCTTCACGGAATCAACCGTCTGCTCCACGCTGACCACCGTGTAGCCTTCGGATTTCAGTCTTGCAACCGCATCCATGGTATCAGCAAAATGTTCCCACGCGACGCTGTCCTCAGCTCCAAGGGCTGTCTTATGGATCTCCGCAGAAGGAGGCGTAGCACATATCCCACAAAGACATAGCCTGTCCACCTTGAAGGAATCCGAGCTTCGGAAAGCCGATCCGACGTTATGGGCACTCCTGACATTGTCAAGCACCACGACCAACCCGGATTCAGGTAGTTCGCGATATTCCTCGGCCGACACTCGGCGCAATTCCATGTTCAGAAGCTTTCTGTTGCCCATATATTTTGACCTAAAGATGCCCGCAAAGGTAGGTAAAATGAATAATATTTTATAAGTTTGTGATTCCAAACTAGACAAAAGACATGAAACAGGATCTCCAAATCTTTAGCCTCATCAAGAAGGAAGAAGAACGTCAGACGGCAGGTATCGAGCTCATCGCTTCAGAGAACTACGTCAGCAAGCAGGTGCTTGAGGCACTTGGAAGCGTATGTACTAACAAATATGCAGAAGGCTACCCAGGCGCACGCTACTACGGCGGTTGTGAAGTCGTAGACCAGATTGAGCAGCTCGCTATTGACAGACTCAAGGAGATTTATGGCGCAGAGTACGCAAACGTACAGCCACACTCAGGTGCACAGGCAAACATGGCTGTCATCATGGCTGTCCTCAAGCCAGGCGACACCTTCATGGGTCTCAACCTCGCACACGGCGGTCACCTTACCCATGGTTCACCAGTCAACACTTCAGGTATACTCTACAACGCAGTCGCATACTCTCTCGACGAGAACACCGGCCGCATCGACTATGACGAGATGGAAAGGCTCGCTCTCGAGCACAAGCCAAAGCTCATCATCGGTGGTGCGTCAGCATACTCACGCGAGTGGGATTATGAGAGGATGAGAGCAATCGCAGACAAGGTAGGTGCGCTCCTTATGATCGACATGGCACATACCGCAGGTCTCATCGCTGCAGGTCTCCTCAAGAACCCTGTACAGTATGCCCACATCGTAACCTCAACCACCCACAAGACCCTCCGCGGCCCTCGTGGTGGTATCATCCTTCTCGGCAAGGACTTCGACAACCCATGGGGTCTCACCACTCCTAAGGGCGTAGTGAAGAAGATGTCACAGATTCTCAACTCAAGCGTATTCCCTGGCCAGCAGGGTGGCCCACTCGAGCACTGCGTCGCAGCAAAGGCAGTGGCATTCTACGAGGCTCTCCAGCCAGAGTACAAGGAGTACCAGCAGCAGGTAATCAAGAACGCATCCGTTATGGCAGAGGAGTTCATGAAGAAGGGTTACAAGGTCGTTTCTGACGGCACCGACAACCACCTCATGCTCATCGACCTCAGGACCAAGTATCCAGACGTGACCGGTAAGGTAGCAGAGAAGGAGCTCGTAAAGGCTGACATCACCGTCAACAAGAACATGGTTCCTTTCGACAGCCGCAGTCCTTTCCTCACATCAGGTATCCGCGTAGGAACTCCTGCAATCACCTCTCGTGGTTTCATCGAGAAGGACATGGAGTCTATCGTGTGCCTCATCGACCAGGTTCTCGCAAACGCAGCTGCCCATCTTGACCTCATCGCAGGCAAGACCGAGGAAGGCCGCGAGGAGTACGAGGCAGTAATCGCCGAGGTTCGCCGCAAGGTCCGCATGAAGACCAACGGCATGCCGCTCAACAAGTATTAGGATTATCCCAGAGATATAGCATTTTGTCATGTCACGCAAATTTTCATAAATTTGCGTGACATGACTCGTTTACCGGCACACTTACTCAGGAAAGACAGTCAGATGATGCAGATAGGCTTCATCGCTGCCTTCACGCTCCTATTCATCCTTATATACCACCCACTCGACCTCGAGGACATGAGCGTGACCATGCTCCAGAATCTGGGGTGGAACAGGTCCCTTATTTCATTCACACTCACTGCAACTGTAATCATTGTCGGCCTCGGCGTGACAGCGATAAGCCGTACCATAATGATATTATATACGAGGAAGAACAGTCTCAGCCTCGTCAGCTATATCGCTTGGATACTTGCTGAAGTCATAATAATGGCGAGCGTATACACGCTGGGTTCATTCGTCAACGACAGCAGCAGAGGTCTTGAGGAACTGTTCAGGGCAAGTCTGTACAAGACCGTCCTGATCATCTTCATTCCATATATCATCAGCTACGTCGTCATAACCTGGCAGGAACAGGCAAGAAGCCTGAAGACCATACGCCAGGAATTGGAAAGCGGGAAGGAGACCAGCGCGCAGTACATCCAGATACTCGACGAGAGAGGTGACATGAGACTCTCCATTAAGAGGGAGAACCTTCTCTACATCGAAGCCGAAGACAACTATGTGGGCGTATGCTACCTTGCGGGTGACAACAACGTCAAGAACATGATGGTGCGCAACTCCCTCAAGAAGATTGCCGAGCAGCTCGACAGCGACAAGATCATCCGCTGCCACAGGTCATACCTCGTAAACCTCGACCACGTCAAGGTCCTGCGCAGGGAAAAAGACTGCTTCTACATCGAGATGGGCATAGACAAGGTCCCTGACATTCCTATCTCAAAGACTTACGGAGAGGCCGTAACCAGCAAGATCATGAGGTTGTAAGGGGTGAAATTTCGCCCCTGCATTCCGCAATTCGCCCCATATTTCCGTATTTTACCCCCAAAACACCTGTTTTCCGCCACTTTTATTTTCATGTGCGCAAGTATTGAGCGACATTTGTGTCAGAACTTAAATACACACAATATGGAGCACTTTACCAACCTAGTAAACAAGGTAATCAAAGAGCATTGGGACGAACCTGCGCTCAGCGATTTCAGGAAGGAAACGTTCAGCCATGCTGAGATTGCCGGCATGATCATGCGTCAGCACGAGATCTTCCGCGCCCTCGGCATCAAGCCTGGCGACAGGATCGGCCTCTGCGGCAAGAACAGCGCAAGATGGGCCGCAATGTTCCTCGCCGTGACCAGCTACCATGCGGTAGTTGTACCTATTCTCTATGACTTCACTCCAGAGAACGTATGCGACCTCGCAGTACATGCCGAGTGCCGTATCGTATATACCGAGAACAAGATCTTCGACAGATGGGATCTTTCGAGGATGAATGACATGATCGCATGCATCAGCACTGACGACCTCAAGCTCATCTGGGCTCGCACCGAGGAGTTCGCAGCAGTGGTGAACGGCATCGAGGAGACCATGGCCGCGAAGTTCCCTCAGGGCATTACAGCAACCGACTTCAACGTGTCCGGCACCGACATGGATGAGCTCAGCGTCATCAACTATACCTCAGGTACGACCGGAACCCCTAAGGGCATCATGCTCCCAGCTCGCAGCATCTCTGCGAATACGGACTTCGCTATCAACACCATTCCTATTCCTCACGGAATGAAGGCAGTCGCGATGCTTCCTCTCGCGCACATGTACGGTCTCGCCTTCGAGTTCCTCTACAAGTTCTGCGACAACTGTCACGTATACTTCCTCGGCAAGACTCCTTCGCCTACCGTACTCATGTCGGCATTTGCAGAGGTACACCCATTCCAGATCATCACCGTTCCTCTCGTCATCGAGAAGATCATAAAGGGTAAGGTACTCCCTACCCTCGAGAAGCCTGCGATGAAGGTTCTCTGTGCCATCCCTGGCCTCAACAAGATCCTCTACAACGTAGTTCGCGAGAAGGTAATGTCAGCATTCGGCGGAAACTGCGAAGAGATCATCCTCGGAGGAGCAGCAATCAGCGAGCCTATCGAGAAGGTGCTCAAGAAACTCAAGATTCCTTACACCGTAGGTTACGGAATGACAGAGTGCGGCCCTCTCGTAGGTTACGAGCACCACGAGAACTTCAAGTTCGGCTCATGCGGTAAGTGCGTTTATTGCGCTGAGATCCGCGTCGACAACCCAGACCCTGTCACCGGCGTAGGTGAGCTCCAGGTTCGCGGCGACAACGTCATGATCGGCTACTACAAGAACCAGGAGGCCACAGATGGTGCATTCACCGAGGACGGCTGGCTCCACACCGGTGACCTCGGAATCATCGACGAGGCAGGAAACATCACCATCAAGGGCCGCAGCAAGTGCATGATCCTTTCGGCCAACGGACAGAACATCTATCCTGAGGAGATCGAGAGCAAGCTCAACAACCTCCCTTACATTTCAGAGTCACTCGTGCTCGCACGTGACAAGAATATCGTGGGAATCGTAACCCTCAACACAAAGAAGGAAGACATCCTCGCAGAGGGCAAGACCGTGGAGGAGGTGCTCGCAGCGACCAGGAAGGCACTCAACTCAGTGCTTCCTAACTACAGCCAGGTTGCCAAGATCGAACTTCTCGACGGAGAGTTCGTCCACACCCCTAAGCAGTCAATCAAACGAAGCTTATACAAATAAAACGGGTACGACAACTAAACTACCATGAAAACCTAAACCCAAAAGGGTTGGCAACGTCAAGTTACCAACCCTTTTTTACGTTCTCTGCGACAAGGTGAGCCAGCCTCTTCCTTGCCTCCACGCTCGCCCAAGCCGTGTGCGGAGTGAAGCGCAGCCTCTCGGGGTGCTTCACATGAAGGAGAGGATTATCCTCCGGCAGAGGTTCTCTCGAGAACACATCCAGTGCTGCGCCACCGATCTTCTCATCGTCAATCGCAGCAGCAAGCGCCGCCTCATCGATGATTCCGCCGCGACCGGTATTGATTATGAATGCCGTCTTCTTCATCATCGCGAGCTGCTCGGCTCCGATAAGTCCCTTGGTCCTTTCGTTGAGCGGAGCATGCACGGAGATGACGTCACACTCACTCATGAGCCTATCGAGCGGAAGGCTTTCATATTCTTTGCTGTGTGAAGTTCCTGAAGTCGAATAGTACACCACCTTCATTCCGAAGGCCTCTGCAAGCTTCGCCACTTTCTGGCCTATGTTTCCCAGACCCACGATTCCAAGCACCTTGCCCGTGATCTCATAGAATGGCAGCGAGAGGTCTGTGAAAAGGCCACTGCGGGAATAGGCACCACTCTTCACGCTCGCATCGAAATACGGAGCGTTTCCGAGAAGTGAGAGCATATGCATGAAGGTCGCCTGGACCACCGAATCCGTCGAATATCCGGCAACATTCCTCACCGGGATACCACGGCTCGCGGCTGCTTCAAGGTCGATGTTGTTGACTCCGGTAGCAAACTCGCATATAAGCTTGACATTCGGAGCTGCATCAAGCAAGTCCTTGTCGACCACGACCTTATTGGTCATGATCACATCACAGTCACCGACCCTCGTGAGGGCCTCTTCCCTGGTAGAGGTGGGGTAACATACGAGCTCGCCAAGAGCTGCTATCTCGTCCAATGGGGTATCCCCCATCGTCAACGCATCAAGAAAAACCATCTTCATAGTCCCAAAATTAAGAATTTTCCGCAAAAAAATTTGCAGTATCTCAAGATTTACCTATCTTTGCAATCCCTTTGAGAGAAATCTCAGACGGAAAAACATATTGGAGAGGTGGTAGAGTGGTCGATTACGGCAGTCTTGAAAACTGTTGACCTGAAAGGGTCCGGGGGTTCGAATCCCTCCCTCTCCGCAAGGCGGACGCGAAAGCGCCCGCTTTTTTGTGCCCGGCAGAG
>JAKSJQ010000061.1 GCA_024402115.1 Bacteroidales bacterium
CACCAGGTTCTTACCCTCGACATCCGTCCTCGTGGCAGGCCTTTCCTTCAGGCCGAATTCCTGCGCCGCTGCGAGCTGTTCCGGGTTGAGGTCGTTGAACACGGTTCCGTATTTCATGGTCGGTGCCGCATATCGCACGAGATACTTCGACGGATCCTCATTCTCCTCCTTCTTCTGACCGAACACGATGGCAACCACCACCGCCAGGACGGCTATGGCGGCGCTGATGAGTGTCAGTTGCCGGCTTCTTTCCTTGATAAAATCCAACATCTGACTACTTGATGCCGAGTTTCTTGGCGATGTCCTTAGGAAGGGCATCCTTGTGGATCATGAAGTAGATGGTCTTGGCACGTACGAAGCTCTCAGACATGTTGAGGTAACCTCCGTCGGTGTTGCTCTCGCCCCATGAATTCTTGGTGATGTAGTACTTCGTGCCGTTCTGGTCCTTCGCGATACCGGTGATGTGCATGAGATGGTCGTCGGTGGTTGAGAAGTTCTCGTAGCCCTGCTGACGCACCTCCTGGGTCACTTCGATCTCAGGATACGGATTCTCGAACTTGTAGACCTCCTCGAGGCGCTGTGCGACGCTGAGGTTCTCGAAACGGGCGCGGTCGGTGGTGGAGTAGTCGTCGAGGGTGGTGACGAGAGGGTTGATTGCGACACCCTTCCTGAATCCGAAGCCCTTCTCGCTGACATCGCCGTCCCAGTCCACGGTGTAGCCGTGCATGAGCGCATGGTCGAGCACTTCCATCATCTCGTCGAGAGGAAGGTTGTACTGGCTCTCGTGCTCCCAGTTGTCCTCTACCTCCACAATCATCTTCTCATAATAAGGCTTGTGCGAGAAACTGGTGATCTCGATGTAGTCATCCATGTTGAGACCGAGGCTCGCTGCGAAGCTCTGCGGAGTGTAGGTCTTTCCGTTGTAGCTGAATGATTCTGGAACTTCTCCGAGGTATGAGTCGAGCACGGACTCCACGATCCTGTCGTACTGTGCGCTCTTCTTCTGCATGTCAACCGAAAGCTTTGCGACGCTGCCGATCACGCGCGCCATCTCGCTGTGGTTATGGGACTTCGAATCGTATGCAATTCCATGGTAAACCTCCTCCGGGACGATTCCGACCTGGCGGAAGGCATTGATCCATGTATGGGAGAGGCTTCCCTGACCTACGTTTCCCTTGCCGCGGCGGAGATAGTTATCGTTGATCTGGTTTATGTATTTCTGGCGTACGATGAACATCTCGGAGAGATCGTATTCTCCCTTTCCCATCCTCAGAAGCTCGGACTCCATGAACGAGGTCGTGGCGAAGCACCAGCATGTGCCGGTCGAAGCCTGGTCCTTGACAGGGGTGGCCTTCTGTGAAACGACAGTGGTGAACTGATATCCCTGGGCATGGGCTACGAAGGAGAATGCGCCGATCAGGATGAGAGATGCTATGGCAAGTTTTTTCATTTTAAAAGGAATAATGGGGATTGTGACCGCTAATTTAGCGAGAATCTTTTGCAAATCCGTTTTTTTTGTATCTTTGCCGGCGATGGATAACGTTATTGATTTATTAGAGGTTTCCAGGTAAATATTTTAATTATTGATTTTTGCGCAGAGGACTGCGCATTGTGTCCCGGAAGGGCACGCTTTTAAATTAGAGTTGGTTACTTTATAACCATTCCGACTTGAACGCGGTCAATAAGAGTAGTAAAAGTAAATATTTGCTATATAGACTCTGATAATTCTGTAATGAAGACGGTATCCTGATTCATGCAGACGTAGACAAGAAGGTAAGTATTGTTTATGTCTTTTTTTGTGCCCTGACGGGCTCGGGAAAAGGCCATTTATGAACTTATTAATTAGGACTTAAGCCGATGAATCAGGACAAAGCCCCGATCTACGAGGCTCTGGAAGAATTCCGCAGGAACAGGGTCGTGCCGTTCGATGTCCCCGGTCACAAGAGGGGCAGAGGCAATCCCGAACTCGTCAAACTGCTCGGAAAGCAGTGTGTCGAGCTGGACGTCAATTCGATGAAACCGCTCGACAATCTTTGTCACCCGATCTCAGTAATCAAGGAAGCTGAAGCTCTCGCCGCTGATGCCTTCGGTGCCGCTCATGCGTTCCTCATGGTGGGAGGAACCACTTCCGCCGTGCAGACCATGGTGCTCACCGCGTGCAAGGCAGGGGAGAAGATCATCCTTCCCCGCAACGTGCACAGGAGCGTCATCAATGCTCTCGTAGTCAATGGAGCGACTCCGATATACGTGAATCCGGAGACCGACAAGAAGCTCGGTATCGCTCTCGGAATGAAGATTTCCCAGGTCGAGAAGGCGATCGAGGAGAATCCGGACGCAGTCGCCATACTCGTGAACAATCCGACCTATTACGGAATATGCTCGAACCTCAGGAAGATAGTGGAGATCGCCCATCAGCACAACATGCTTGTCATCGTGGACGAGGCTCATGGAACCCACTTCCACTTCGGTGAGAACATGCCGGTGACTGCCATGGCGGCGGGCGCAGACATGTCCTCGGTGAGCATGCACAAGTCCGGCGGAAGCCTCACCCAGAGCTCCTTCCTGCTCGCAGGACCGAGGGTCAGCGCAGGTTATGTGCGTCAGGTGATCAACCTCACCCAGACCACGAGTGCATCCTACCTCCTGATGGCGAGCCTCGACATCTCCAGGCGCAATCTCGCGCTCAGGGGCAGGGAATCGTTCCGTCAGGTGTGCGAGATTGCGGAGTACGCCCGTACGGAAATCAACAAGATCGGCGGATACTATGCCTATGGAAAGGAACTGATCAACGGCGACAGCGTCTATGATTTCGACACCACCAAGCTCACCGTGTTCACCCTCGACATCGGACTCGCCGGCATCGAGGTGTACGACCTTCTCAGGGACGAGTACGACATCCAGCTCGAACTCGGTGACATCGGCAACGTCCTCGCCTATATCTCAATCGGAGACCGTATGAGGGAGGTCGAGAGGCTCGTCAGCGCACTTTACGACATCAAGAGGCTCTACAGCAAGGACAGGACCGGCCTCTTCGACCATGAGTATATCAACCCGCAGGTCGTGCTCACTCCTCAGGAGGCTTTCTATGCGGTGAAGGAGGAGATGATTCCTATCCGCGAGACCAAGGGAAGGGTATGTACGGAGTTCGTGATGAGCTACCCTCCAGGCATTCCTATCCTCGCCCCTGGAGAGAGAATCACCCAGGAGATCATCGACTACATCCTCTATGCGAAGGAGAAGGGCTGCTCCCTTACCGGACCGGAGGACGAGAAGTGCGAGAGACTCAACGTTATCAAAGAAATGACCATATATTAGAAAAGGATGGAGTACTGGTTTTCAGAACATCATACGGAGGACGTGAAGTTCTCGGTGCGCGTCGACAAGCACCTCTACAGTAACGAGAACGACCTCGGAAGGGTGGACATCTGCGACTCTATCGAGTACGGAAGGATACTCGCCGTCGACGGTTACATCATCTTCACCGAGAGGGACGAGTTCATATATGACGAGATGCTCGCCCACGTTCCGATGGCGGTCCACAAGGACGCCCGCAGGATACTCGTCTTCGGTGCCGGAGACGGCGGAGTGATAGACGAGCTCGTGAAATATGAGAGCATCGAGAGGATAGACCTCGTCGAGATCAACGACGGAGTGGTCGAGGCATGCCGCAAGTTCTTCCCGGACGTCGCAGCATCGCTGGATGATCCGCGCGTCAACCTCTATACCGACAATGCGCTCCGCTTCATACGCCACATCGAGAACGAATATGACATCATCATCGTCGATTCGGCCGGATTCTACGGCCCGGGAGAGAGCCTCCTCACCCGCGAGTTCTACGGCAGCTGCTACAAGGCCCTCAAAGAGGACGGAATCATGGTCAACCAGCACCAGAGCCCGTTCTATGAGGCTGACAGGGTCGAGACCCAGAAGGCGCACAAGCGCATTCTCACCAGCTTCCCGATCAGCCGCGTATACCAGGCGCACATCCCGTCATACCCTTCAGGATACTGGCTCTTCGGCTTCGCCTCGAAGAAGTACCATCCGGTGGACGACCTCGACGCGGCACGCTGGAACAGCCTCGGAATCGCTACGGACTACTATACCACGAACCTCCATGTCGGATGCTTTGCCCTTCCTGCGTACGTCGAGAGGGCACTCAAGGACGTGGAAAAGATAAAGGACTAGGATATGCTTGAAAGAAACATAGAGACATTCATCGCCTGCGATGCGGCGTACGAGGATGCGGACATCGTCATCTTCGGAGCTCCGTTCGATTCCACGACCTCATATCGCCCGGGAACACGCTTCGGAAGCCGTGCCATCAGGCACGAATCGTACGGACTCGAGACCTACAGCCCATACCAGGACAAGGACCTCACGGACTGTGCGACCTTTGACAGCGGTGACATCGAGCTCAGCATGGGCAGCAGCGAGATCGCTCTCGGACAGATCTCCGAAAGGACGCGCACCATACTCGAGGACGGCAAGCTTCCCTTCATGGTGGGAGGTGAGCATCTGGTTACCCTCGGTGCTTTCCGCGAGGTTGCGGCGAAGTATCCCGACGTCCATGTGATCCATTTCGATGCCCATACCGACCTTCGCGACGAGTATCTCGGAGTCCAGCTCTCGCACGCCTGCGTGATCAGAAGGTGCCACGACATCGTCGGTGACGGACGCATCCACCAGTTCGGAATACGCTCGGGAGACCGTCCGGAGTTCGTCTGGGCTGCGCAGGGACATACCGAGATGCACAAGTTCAATCTCGACGGGCTCGAGGAGACCGTGAAGTCGCTCGGCTCGACCCCGGTGTACTTCACCATCGACCTTGATGTGCTCGATCCTTCGATCTTCCCCGGCACAGGTACTCCGGAGGCCGGAGGAATAGGTTTCATGGACCTCATCAGGGCCATCATCCTCGTCGGCGGAAACTGCAACGTCGTGGGCTGCGACGTCAACGAACTCAGCCCGTCCTACGACCAGAGCGGCGTCTCTACCGCAGTCGCATGCAAGGTCGTCAGGGAACTCATACTTTCATTGAACAAACAATAAAAACACTACGATAAGTAAATGGGAAAAGTTTTGGTAATCGGATGCGGCGGCGTTGCCGGCGTAGCAATCCAGAAATGTGCACAGAATGACTCAGTATTCACTGAGATCTGCATCGCAAGCCGCACTGTAAGCAAGTGCGACGCCCTCAAGGCAAAGCTCGAGGGAAAGACTAAGGCAAAGATCACCACCGCCAAGGTGGATGCCGACAAGGTAGACGAACTCGTGGCTCTCATCAACGAGGTGAAGCCAGACGTAGTTCTCAACCTTGCCCTGCCTTACCAGGATCTCACCATCATGGACGCATGTCTTGCCACCGGAGTCGACTATGTCGATTCTGCCAACTATGAACCAGAGGATACCGAGGATCCTGTATGGAGGGCTATCTACGAGAAGAGGTGCAAGGAGAAAGGCTTCACTGCATATTTCGACTACTCATGGCAGTGGGCATATCAGGACAAGTACAAGGATGCCGGCATCACTGCTCTCCTTGGAACCGGATTCGATCCGGGCGTGACCAGCGTCTTCTCCGCTTATGCTCTCAAGCATTATTTCGACGAGATCCATACCATCGACATCCTCGACTGCAACGGTGGTGACCACGGCTATCCTTTCGCTACCAACTTCAATCCTGAGATCAACCTCCGCGAGGTGTCTGCCAACGGCTCATACTGGGAGGACGGACATTGGGTAGAGACCAAGCCTATGGAGATCAAGAGGGAATACGTATTCGAGGGCGTCGGTCCTAAGGACATGTACCTTCTCCACCACGAGGAGATCGAGTCGCTCGCGAAGAATATCCCTGGCGTGAAGAGGATACGCTTCTTCATGACCTTCGGCCAGAGCTACCTTACCCACATGAAGTGCCTCGAGAACGTCGGCATGCTCAGGACCGATCCTGTTATGTTCGACGGAAAGGAGATTGTTCCTATCCAGTTCCTCAAGGCCCTCCTTCCTGATCCTGCATCACTCGGTCCAAGGACAGTCGGTAAGACCAACATCGGCTGTATCTTCACCGGAATCAAGGACGGAAAGAAGAGGAGCATCAAGATCTACAATGTCTGCGACCACCAGGAGTGCTACAAGGAGGTCGAGTCTCAGGCAATCTCATACACCACCGGCGTACCTGCAATGATCGGTACCATGATGGTGATGACCGGCCAGTGGAAGAAGGCCGGCGTGTTCAACGTCGAGGATTTCGATCCCGATCCATATATGGACGCTCTCAACAAGTGGGGACTTCCATGGGTCGTTGATGAGAATCCTGTGCTCGTAGACTAAAATGCTCAAGGACGGAATGAAGACGCCCTGCTATGTGATAGATTCCGGTGCCGTGCGCCGGAATCTGTCCGTTCTTGCGGGTGTCATGCAAAGGACAGGTGCCCATATCCTTCTCGCGCAGAAGGCGTTCAGCTGCTATGCCCTGTATCCGATGATAGGAGAGTATCTCAGCGGAGCGACCGCGAGCGGACTCTTCGAGGCGAGGCTATGCCATGAGGAGATGCCCGGAAAGGAGAACCATGTGTTCAATCCAGCATTCAGGGCGGAGGATATCGACGAGATCGTCAGCATCTGTGACCATATAGTATTCAACTCGGTGCGCCAGCTCGCGCTTTACGGGGCCAAGGCTAAGGCTGCAGGATGCGCCGTGGGTCTGAGGGTCAATCCGGAGAAATCCACCCAGGAGGGGCATGAGATATATGACCCATGCGCCCCGGGAAGCAGGATGGGAGTGACGCTCTCTGAGTTTGAGAAGGGACTTGATGCGTTCCCGGAAATGCTTGAACTGCTGGACGGACTCCATTTCCATACCCTCTGCGAGCAGGATTCCGACGCCCTGGAGGTGACGCTCGATGTGGTGGTGGAAAAGTTCGGGGCTTATCTCCGAGGCATGAAATGGATCAACTTCGGCGGAGGCCATCATATCACACGTGACGGATATGACATCGCGCGGCTTGAGCGCTGCATCATGAGGATGAGAGATGATTTCGGACTTGAGGTTTATCTCGCACCAGGAGAGGCGATAGCACTGAATGCCGGCTACCTGCATACGACCGTGCCTGAGACTCAGGAGCGCAACTGGGGAAATCTAGCCATCCTCCACACATCGGCGGCCTGTCACATGCCGGACGTCCTCGAAATGCCATACCGTCCGCCTCTTCAGGGCAGCGGTGAAGCCGGGGAGAAGTCATATACCTACCGTCTGGGCGGTCCTACCTGCCTTGCGGGAGATGTGATCGGAGACTATTCCTTCGACCAGCCGCTCAAGGAGGGGGATGTCCTGACGTTCGGCGACATGGCCATCTACTCCATGGTGAAGAACAACACCTTCAACGGAATGCCTCTCCCGTCGATCTGGATCCAGGATGGGGAAAAGGCCATGCTGTGGAAGGAATTCTCCTATCTCGATTTCAAGTCAAGAGTATAGGCCTAAATCCAGTCCTCTGATAAATTAGAAAGCCCCTTCCCCGATCTGAAGCCAGATCGCCGGAAGGGGCAAAATATATTATTTAGGTAAAGAATTACTTGTTGAGAGTCTGAGCGATCTCGTCTGCAGCAAGGCAGAGGAGGATGTACTGAGGAGCGGTGTTGATACAGCACTCGTTCTCACCCCAATGGAATGGGTAGTCATCCTTGTTCTCGAAGAAGTCTGGACCCTTTACGAGAAGACCAGGAACGATACCGCCAGGGATTACTGAGTAATCTGCGCGGTTGTTGCTGTAGGCAACCTTCTTGGTGTTCACGCCGACTGCAGTCACGAACGATACGTTGCTGTATGGATGGCATCCGAGGATGTAGTTCATACCTGCGAGAACGTACTCAGGGTCGATCATGTCAGGGAAGAGCTTCCAAACCTTGTAGCAGTTGTATGCAGCGTTGATTACGCCGCCGTTGCCTGCCCAGTTTGCACCGGTGATGGCAACACCGTAAGGATTGTCCTTACCGCCGCTGGTGATTCTCTCCACGTAAGCTGGAACGAGAGCCTTCACCTTAGCCTGGAACTTGGCGTCCATGTAAGGATATACTCGGAGAGCAGCAGAGAGATCCACGAAGCCCTGAGGCTGAGGGTTCTTCTTGCTGGCCTTTGCAGGAGTGATCTGGGCGTCGATGAGCGGATAGAAGAAATCCTTGTACTTAGAGTCGCCGGTAGCGAGCCAGAGGTCGATCGCTGCGTTGAGACGTGGGTCGCCTCTCTGGTAAGCACGGTTGCCTGCCTGAGCTGCGCTAGGAGCCTCCACCTGTGGAGCGTACTTGTCCCAGAGCATGATTGCGTTCTTGAGTGAGCGCTCTGCCTCCTCAGGATAGTACTCCTTGAGGCCTGGATAAGCAGCTGCGAGAGAAACGATGTCCTGCATTACGCCAGCTGGGCTGAAGCGGCTGGTGAATACGAAACGGTCATCTGGAGTACCGCTGCGGCGGCCGTCAGCTGAAACCTCGTAAGGTTTGAGTGAAGGATCGTAGATGAGACCGTCGGTAAGAGTCATGGCGTCACCGAGATGATGGTAGTGATGCATGTCTGGCTGGCCGATGACCTGTGCCACGTAACCGATGTTCTCTACCTGTGCGTTGATGTTGAGGGTACCGTGCTGAACGAGCTCGACTACATCTGGAACTCCGTCAGGAACGTGGATGTCAGCATACTTGGTCTTCTGGTCGATGAGGGTCTGGTCTCTCTCAACGCGGAAGGTGTTCCAGATATGAGCGAGATCCTCGGTAGTTCTGAGGACTGAGTTTGCCTGGATGTCGAAGTCACCGGCGTCATACCAGCCACCTACTGCGAGGCCTGGGATGTGCTGGAGAGGCTGCCAAGGGTCGTTGGTCTGGTCACCCTGACGATAACCGTCGTGGAGAACGACGTTTGCAGGAGCCTGGAGAGCGTCGTCCATGTTGGCGCGGCCGTGCCAGATGCGGTAAGCCTCGTTCACCTCCATGTGGTCCATGTTAACGACGAGAGATACGTCGAGAGATGGGTGCCACTTGTCGCTGTAGACGTTCTTGTCGATAGGGAATGCATTGGTCTCGACACCCTCGTACTCGATGCTGTAGAGGCCTGGCTCGCGGAGCTCGGAGAAGTCGATCTGCACATAGTTGTAACGGTGATAGAACTCACCCCACATCTTTGCCTCAGCGGTGAGAGCCACGGTCTTGCTTCCGTCAGGGTTCACCTTGAGAATCTTTGCAGTCTTTGCTGCGTTGTCGTTCTTGTCGAGCTCGACAACAGCCACCTTCTTCTGTGCAGGAGTGTAACCTACCTGAGAGAAGCCGATGTTAGGCTTGCGCACCCAATCCTTTGACGCGCTTGGCTCGAGATACCACTCGAGGACCTTGCCGGTCTTTCCGCCAGGAAGGA
>JAKSJQ010000062.1 GCA_024402115.1 Bacteroidales bacterium
GAAGGGATGATGTTCTCGAGGATACCACGACCACCTCTCCAGTCCTTCTTTGAAGGGCCGTCAACGGTCTTCTGGGTAGCGGTAGCAGCGTGAACGGTAGTCATGAGACCACGAACGACACCGAACTTGTCATTGAGGACCTTGGTAAGAGGTGCAAGACAGTTAGTGGTGCAAGATGCGTTAGAGATGATCTTCTGACCAGCGTAAGTAGTGTGGTTAACACCGTATACGAACATAGGAGTAGCGTCCTTTGAAGGAGCTGACATGATGACCTTCTTTGCACCAGCTGCAAGGTGAGCTGAAGCGAGCTCCTCAGTGAGGAAGAAACCGGTAGACTCAACAACTACGTCTACGTCGAGAGCACCCCAAGTGATCTGTGCAGGATCCTTCTCAGCGAAAACCTGAATCTTGTTACCGTCAACGATCATGTAGTTACCCTCAACCTGGATGTCGTGGTTGAACTGGCCATGTACTGAATCGTACTTGAGCATGTAAGCGAGATAATCTGGATCGAGGAGGTCATTGATACCTACAACGACGATGTCCTGTGAGAAGTTCTCAACAGCAGCACGGAATACCATACGGCCGATACGACCGAATCCGTTGATACCAAGTCTAATCATTGTTTTGTTAAAGTATTAAAGAGTAAAACTTAAATTGTCTTTCAATGGTTTCCGACCCTAATGGCCGAAATCTTTGCAAATTTATAAACTTTTTTCAAAAGTGGAATAAATTATATTTATTTTTGTCAGGAACTTGAAAAATATGGAGATTCTCATCACAAACGACGACGGATACAAATCAAAGGGCATACGTGTCCTTGCAGAGATCATGTCCTCATACGGAAACGTCACCGTCGTCGCACCGAAGAACCACCAGTCTGGCATGTCGATGGCAGTGAATCTCGGAGGCATGCTGATGGAATACAAGAAGCTCTCCAAGGATGAGGCTCCGACAGAGGCGGGCAGCTGGGCATGGCTCGACGCCTACCCTACCTCATGCGCCAAGTTCGCGCTGAACCTGCTTCAGGACGACAAGCGCTTCGATCTGGTCGTCTCGGGAGTCAACCATGGTTCCAACGCATCGACCGCGTCCTGCTATTCGGCCACCCTCGGTGCAACCCAGGAAGGCGCTCTGCACGGCATTCCTTCGATTGGATTCTCCATCGACTCGCTCGATCCGGATGCGGATTTCTCTCCGGTGGAGAAGTATCTCCCGCTCGTGCTCGAGAAGATACTGAATGATCTTCCGCAGAGAAAGGGCATCTACTACAACGTCAACTTCCCTGCCATCCCCGCCGACAAGGTCAAGGGCCTCAGGGTCGCCACGATGGGCAGCGGAAAGTGGGTCCGCGAATTCAAGCAGGTCAGCGGTGACATGGACAGCGGCACATGGGTGATGGTCGGAGAATATGTCGACGGCAGCGATAACCCGATGGATGCGGACCATCATCTGATGGAGCAGGGATACATAAGCATAGTCGCACACAATATCGACAACACCGACAGGGCCGAAAGCGACAGGCTCCACGAGAGGGGTTTCGACATAGACTTTTAGAATGAGATACTACATCATAGCCGGCGAGGCTTCCGGAGACCTCCATGGAAGCAACCTCATGAAGGGCCTGTATCAGGAGGACAGCTCAGCACAGATTCGATTCTGGGGCGGAGACCTCATGGACGAGGTCTACAGGGCCTGTGCTTCAGAGGATGGAGGCGGGCTCGTGCACCATTACCGCGAAGGTGCGGTGATGGGCATTACCGACGTGATGGCAAAGGCAGGCAGGCTGCTCGCGAACCTGCGTTCATGCAAGGAAGACATACTCGCATGGAAACCGGACGCCGTGATCCTGATCGACTATCCGGGCTTCAACATGAAGATAGCGAAGTTCGCTCACGAGGCGGGCATAAAGGTATTCTACTATATCGCGCCCAAGACCTGGGCATCCAGGGAAGGACGCAACCGCAAGCTGCGCAGCTATGTCGACCGGCTCTTCATCGTATTCCCTTTCGAGATTCCGTATTTCGAGTCCAGGAACATCCCGTTCACATATCGCGGCAACCCTTTGCTCGACGCGGTAGACAACTCCCCTGCCATGTCTGAGAGCAGAGCTTCCTTCCTCGAGAGGAACGCTCTTGAGGACAGGCCTTCGATAGCGATTCTCGCCGGGTCAAGAAAGGCTGAGGTCAGTCGTACCCTCCCGGTCGCGATCGAGGTCGCAGACCGCATGCATGCCCTTGCAGAGTACTCTGGATATGATTTCCTTGTCGCAGGAGCGCCATCAAGGAGCGAGGAAGACTACCGCGCCATCATCGGCAACAGGGACTATGTGCGTCTCGTTTTCGGAGAGACCTACGGCGTGGTCAGACACAGTCGCGCAGCCATCATAAATTCAGGCACGGCATCGCTCGAGGCGGCCCTCATCGGCACCCCGCAGGTGGTCGTTTGGTCCACCACCCCGTTCACGGCCTTCATCGCAAGGAAGGTGCTCCGAGTCCTCGACCATGTGAAGTTCATATCCCTCGGAAACCTCATCGCAGACAAGCTCGTGTTCCGTGAACTCATCCAGGAGGACTTCACGGCCGAGATGGTATGCGCAGAAATAAGAAGGATCATGGAGGACGCATCGTACAGGAACGAGATGCTCTCTGGGTACGCTCAGATACGCGATGCCCTCGGAGGCAAAGGCTCTTCGGGAGCCGTCGCCAGGGCCATGATAGAAGAACTCAACAGGTGAATATGATCAAGGATAATCTCAGCAACATACTCAAGGACATCCCCGAGGGCACTTCCCTCGTGGCCGTATCGAAGTTCCATCCCTTCTCAAGCATAGTGGAGGCCTACGAGGCCGGTCAGCGCGTCTTCGCCGAGAGCCGTCCGCAGGAGCTCCAGAAGAAGGTTGCGGAGCTTGAGGCGACGCCGCTTCCGGGACTGGAGTGGCAGTTCATCGGCCATCTCCAGACGAACAAACTGAAGATGGTTCTCCCATACGTCAGTCTCGTGCAGTCCGTGGATTCGGTCCACCTTCTTGAAGAGATAGACAAATGGGGCAGGACCAACGGCAAGGTCATCGAGGTGCTGCTCGAGATGCATGTCGCGGAGGAAGAGACAAAGCAGGGCTTCTATGAGGAAGAGATACTGGACATACTCTTCCGTGTCGCTGCAGCAAGGCAGGACGGAAAGAAGGAGCCATATCCTAACATACGCTTCCGTGGCCTCATGGGTATGGCGACAAACACTGACGACGAGGAGATAATCCGCGCGGACTTCGCTCGCCTTGCAGACTTCATGGACTATCTGAAGGACCTCTTCAGCGAGATTCCGGAGTTCAGCGAGCTCAGCATAGGAATGTCGGGAGACTGGAAGATAGCCGTGGAATACGGCTCTACGATGGTACGCATCGGCACCGCAATATTCGGGGAAAGGGTATACTAGAAATATTAAATGCCGCCCGAAATCACTTCGAACGGCATTTCAAAAAAAACAGTTACCAATTAATTATAATTACCCCAGACTTTGTTAGGTGTGTGTTTGCGATTTTAGCTGCAGATCATGACGCCCGAGCCAATCAGCTCATAGATGATCGAGAGTTCCTTCTGTGAATTAGGTCTCAATCCGTGAGCCAGTCTGTACACCAGACGTGCGCTAACATTGTAATCCTTTGCGAGCTTGCGATACATGCGCTTGTGGTGTGACCAAAGGAATCCGACGCCGAAAATAGACTTGATGTGCTCCATGATTCGTTTTACTAAGTGTTGTTGCGTAAGTGTTGTTGTGTGTTGATGCAAATGTAGAGAGCCTCTGATTCATATCAAAAAATAGATATTTTGCATTCTACAACTCGAATTCAGCATTTCACAACACAAGAAACATCTGCACTTATCATATTCACAAGGCCATACTAAATTCCACAAAAAAGGTAATTCGTTCTAGTATTGGGGTAGTTTTGTCACCATTTTTCGCTTAGTTTTCGATACTTTTGCATCCGATTTTTTTACAAACGACAAAACCTTAGACCATGAAATTCAACAATCAGAACGTACTGATCACCGGAGGTGCGTCAGGAATCGGAAAGATAATGGGCGAAATGGCTCTCCAGAAGGGTGCATCTCGCGTGATAATCTGGGATATCAACGAAGCAAACATAGAAGCAACCATCAAGTCACACTCTGTCTACGGCAAGGCTTGCGGTTACAAGGTGGATGTTGCCAACTACGACTGCGTGAAAGAGACCTACGAACTCGTGAAGAAAGAGTGCGGAGACGTGGACATCCTCATCCAGTGCGCAGGAGTCGTAACCAGCAACAAGACCTTCGACAAGAACACCGTTTCGGAGATCGACCGTACGATGTCAATCAACGCAGTCGCTCCTATGTACGTGGCTCACGCGATGCTTCCTGACATGATCGCCCGCGACCATGGTCACATCTGCAACATCGCTTCTGCAGCTGGTACCCTCTCCAACCCTAAGATGAGCATCTATGCTGCCAGCAAGTGGGCAGTCATCGGATGGTCAGATTCTGTTCGCATCGAACTCTTCAGGGCAAAGAGCAAGGTACGCTTCACAACTGTGACACCTTATTATATCAATACCGGTATGTTCGACGGAGTGAGCTCATGGCTCTTCCCTATCCTCGATCCTGTGAAGACCTCGAAGAAGATCATCAGGGCCATCGAGAAGAACACCGACTTCAAGGGCATCCCATTCGGTTTCCATTTCACCAGGTTCTGGCAGGGCCTTCTCCCTACGAGGGTATTCGACTTCGTGTTCGGAGACATCTGCGGAATCTACCATACCATGGACCATTTCACCGGTAGGAAATAATGCAGAACACAAGTACAGAAAGGATTGATCAGATCCTGGGCAGGCAGAAAGCCTTCTTCGCCACCGGCGCTACAAGGGACGTGAAATTCAGGAAGCAGCAGCTTTCCAAGTTCCTCGCAGCAATGGAGAAGTACGAGAAGGAGATCGCCGATGCGCTCTGGACTGACCTCCACAAGTCATACGAGGAGGCATATATCACCGAGATCGCCCTCGTCAAGGCCGAGATCAAGAACCACCTTCGTCATGTGGACAAGTGGGCACGCCGTGAGTGGAAGAAGACTCCAATCACAATGGTTCCGGCATCGAGCTACATCGTAAAGGAGCCGCTCGGCACTGCTCTCATCGTGTCACCTTGGAACTACCCTGTCCCGCTCCTTCTGAATCCGCTCGTAGGTGCTATATCTGCAGGCTGTACAGCCGTCCTCAAGCCTTCTCCATACGTTCCACACGTATCGGAAGCCATCCAGAGGATGATCGAGGACACCTTTTCGGATGAGTACATCGCTGTGACTCAGGGCAACCGCGAGGTCAATGGCTACCTCTTCAAGCAGAAATTCGACATCATATTCTTCACCGGAAGTCCTGCCCTCGCAAAGAAGGTGATGGCTGCGGCAGCGGAGAACCTCGTTCCGCTCGTGCTCGAGCTCGGAGGAAAGAGCCCATGTATCATAGCCGGCAATGCTGACGTGAAGCTTGCGGCGAAGAGAATCGCATGGGGCAAGACCCTCAACTGCGGTCAGACCTGCATCGCTCCTGACTACATCCTCATCCATGAATCGGTAAAGGAGCAGTTCGTACGCGAATTCGACAAGGCGATCAAGGAACTCCACGGCGAGGACATCCGTGAAGACAAGCACTATGTGCGCATGGTCAGCGATGGAGCATTCAAGCGCGTCAGCGGATACCTGTCCGACGGCAAGGTGCTCTGCGGTGGAAGGACCATAGCAGAGGAAAGGTTCATCGAGCCTACCCTCCTGGGCGACGTCGCTCCCGACAGTCCTGTCATGACCGAGGAAATCTTCGGACCTGTATTCCCTGTGATCAGCTTCAGCGGCTCAGATTTCGCAGACCAGGTCGTACGTTTCGTCAACGACAGGGAGAAGCCTCTCGCATTCTACTACTTCGGCAAGGAAAGCGATGGTTGGGACATCATCGCACGCACTTCTTCAGGCGGCGGATGTATCAACGACACCATCATGCACATAGTCAACGACAACATTCCTTTCGGAGGAGTCGGGAACTCAGGCATGGGCCACTATCACGACAAGGAAAGCTTCGAGGCATTCACCCACAGGCGTTCGATCGTCGCCAATCCGACTTGGATCGACCTTCCTTTCCGCTACATGCCTTACTCTTTCTTCAAGCTCGTGAAAATGCTGATGTAAGAAATAACCAAGTTAGAGACTTATAAGACTTCAAGACCTAAACCGGGGCGATTGGGTAACACCAGTCGCCCTTCTTTTACCTCTACTCCCCTGAAAAGGTCGTTCGAGATGAGAAGATTTCCGTCAAGGTCGGCAAAATCGACCGAAGGAGAAAGGTGGGCTGCAGCAGTCACGGCGCACGAAGTCTCAGTCATGCATCCGAGCATCACGGCCATGCCCTCTGCCCTAGCGTAGCTGATCATCTTCCACGCCTCCGACATTCCCGTACATTTCATAAGCTTTATGTTGATACCTGAGAATATGCCCTTGAGCGAGGAAACATCCTTCAGTCTCTGGCATGATTCGTCCGCAATCACGGGAATAGGGCTGCGCTCGGTAATCCACGCGATGTCGTCAAGCCTGTCCTTCGCCATAGGCTGCTCGACCATCCTGACTCCTCTTTCGGCGAGCCACGAAATCATCTCCACCGCCTTGTACTTGTCCTGCCAACCCTGATTGGCATCCACAACCAGCGGCACGTCGGTCACTGAGCGTATGGTCTGGATCATCTCCTTGTCCGAATCGAGTCCGACCTTCACCTTGAGCACATTGTAGAGTCCGAGGCACTCCTCTGTCTTCTGACGGACCACGTCCGGAGTGTCGATTCCAATCGTGAAGCTGGTACTAGGCGCCTTTTCCGCATTCAGACCATAGATTCTGTACCAAGGCTGCCCCATGAGCTTGCCCACAAGGTCGTGCAGAGCGATGTCCACGGCCGCCTTTGCAGGCTCGTCACCCGGAGAGAGAGAATCCACATAGGCAAGAATGTCCTCCATCTGGAAAGGATCGGAGAACTGACCAAGATCCACCTTTGAGAGGAACTCGCACACGCTCTGCTGGGTATGGCCCAGATACTGAGGCATCGAAGCCTCACCGTATCCGGTGATGCCGTCGTAGTCTATCGCCACCTGCACGTCAGGGGTCGTAGTCCTTGAGTATGTCGCCACGGTAAAGGTATGGCGAAGCTGGATGTCGTAAGCTTCGAAGCGCAGCTTCATCCTTGGAGCCACGCCTGTCTGCTTATTCACGTTCGGAGCTGTGCACGATGTGCTGAAACGAGAAGCTGCCGCAGTCGCACCGGCTGCAGCAGCTATCTTGATAAAGTCTCTTCTCTGCATGTCTGTTTTACTTTGCAGAGCTAATATACGAAAATTTAGAATTCGACGACGAAGCCTCCCGTCGCAGTCTTGACTATTGTCTTCCTGCGTATCATGCTCTTGCATATAATCGAAGTGATTCCCGTCGCCACGGCCACTCCCGCGCAAGTATACACTCCCTTGAGGCAGTTCTGACTGGCTTGGGCGTCCTTGGGAGCATATCCGGCCCAGTCAGGACCTCCGGCTATCTCCCTGTATTCAATATCGTAGATGATGGCGCCCATCGCACATCCCACCGCGGCTACTCCTGCTGCCGCACTTGTTATCGACATTACGTTGGAGGTGGTGAGTATGGCGTTCTCCTTCTTCTCTATAGGACGGAGATAGGCTCCTGGAATGAGCTGATTGAGGTCAGCACCCTGTGGGATAGTGAACTTCTTCTGAGCATAGGACTCAGAGCTGAAAGATGCAGTCATCAGCACTGCAGCCATCAAAATTAGCAATCTCTTGATCATAACGGTCTGCGTGCTTTAGAATTCGATTACAAAACCTCCGGTAGACGCCCTTACGATAGTCTTGTTGCGAAGGGTCATCTTGATTGAAATACCTGTTATCGCGCTCAGGACGCACACTCCTGCAGAAGCGGCTGCTCCGACGATGAACTTGTCGCGGGTGGCCTTGTCGAGTTCTGCTGTCTGGTGGAAGTCCTTACTGCCGGCCTCCCTGAACTCCACGTCGTATGCGACCACGCCTACGGTGGCTGCAGCTGCGATCACTGCAGAGGTGCATGCGGTGATGTTGCATGCCTTGACTGCTGCAAGACGTGCATGCTCTGACTTGTTGAGCGGACGGAGGGTCATGCCTGGAACGACGCTGTTCACGTCGATGTCTGACTTCACGATCTTCTGTGCGTGTGAAGGTGTGCTGCAAAGAATGGCAGCGATGATTGAGAGGGTAATAAACAGATTCTTCATTTTCGTCATGCCGGTATCTTGTTCCGACGGTTGCAAAGTTATGAGGCCTCTCTGGAGCATGCAAAAAAGGCGTTTACCGATGGAACAAAGTGGAATCCGAATTGTGTTCGTATGATTGCGGGAACGCCGGAACAGCACTTTTTGTTAAATCGTTAATGCTTTTCAAGACTGTCTTTGGATTGATTTATCTTAATGGAATGATTAGATTTGCGTCAGAAATGACTTCAGGAATGAGACACAGCACACTTGCAATACTCAAGGCCATGGCCGCCGCCGTCCTTCTCTCGCTCGGCTCCTGCAGCGACGAGGTGGAGTTCAGGACCCTCAGCCCGGGAGAAAGGGAAAGGAGGGAGAACAGCATGGCCGCCCATCTCAAGGCCGGCACTGAATTCCGCAACAACGCGGAGTTCGAGGCTGCCGTCGACGAGCACAAGATGGCGCTCAGCGACGCCGAAGCTCTCGGCGACACGCTCAACATAGTGGTCTCGATGAACCAGATCGGAACGGACTACCGCAGGCTCGGTGTGCTCGAGGAGGCTTCTTCATGGCATTATGAGGCCCTCCGGATCAATGGAAACTATTCCGACAGCACCTCGTTCCAGGCCAGGAAGAACAGGGCGAATGCATACAACGGACTGGGCAACATCATGCTCACGCTCGAGGACTACAGGGAAGCGGAGAAGGCTTTCCGCAGCGCCCTCGCCGTGGAGGAGCTGCTCGAAAGCGAACTGGGACAGGCCATCAACACCTCCAACATAGCATCGATCTACGAGCACGAAGGCCAGTATGACCT
>JAKSJQ010000063.1 GCA_024402115.1 Bacteroidales bacterium
GTGAACTTCCTTCCCTTGAAGGAGACTTCGGCTATGCTACCGTAACGGTCCACATTAAAAGAGATATTGGATGCTTGAGCCCAAGCATCCAATACCATGAATCCCATATTGTGTCTGGTCTGCGCGTACTCGACACCGATGTTTCCTAATCCGATTACGAGACAGTTCATGTCCAGGTACAATATTTCTGCAGACGAGATTACTCAGCCTTCTGAGAAGCGCGGGTAGCCTTGACTGAGCAGATGATGGTAGCCTTAGGAGAAACGATTGAGTAGTTCTCGAAGCTGAGGTCGCCAGCGTTGATCTGCTTGCCGATCTTGAGGTCGGTGATGTCAACCTCTACCTCGTCAGGAAGGTTAGCCATGAGAGCGCAAACCTTGAGCTTGCGAGCTGAAACGAGGAGCTTACCACCCATCTTTACACCCTCTGAGTGACCGGTAACCTTTACAGGAACTGCGATGGTTACAGGCTTGTCCTCAGAAACTGCGAGGAAGTCCATGTGAACAGGCTCGTCAGTTACAGGATGCCACTGTGACTCGTGAAGGATAGCTGCATACTTCTCGCCATTGTCGAGAGTGATGTCTACGATGTAAGCGTTTGGAGTGTGGGTCACTGCCTTGAGGTCCATTGCTGATACGGTGAAGAGAACGTTCTCGATGCCGTTTCCATAGAGGTTGCAAGGTACGAGACCCTGTGCGCGAAGTGCCTTAGAGGCAGACTTCTTGCCAGCTGCGCGGAGCTGGCCCTTGAGTTCAATGTGCTGCATTGTCTTTAAGTTTGAAAATGTGTTACTCATCCCGGAACTGTGCCGGGACCCATTGCACCAAACCCTGTTCGGGGTTTAAGCGGGCGCAAAGATATGCAAATTATTTGATTTACAAAAGATTTGTGGCCTTGTTCCAGGCAAGCTCACGATAATAGACGCTCATCTGGGCACTTCCGTTCGAAGGAAGGTACATGCTCATGCCGCAGTGGGTGCGGATAGGGAAGCCCAGGAACTGAGGCGTTGCCTCGTCGTAGATGACGCAGTCATCGAGCACTTCCTGCAGCTCTTCGAGGTCCTCGGGGCTGATTCCCGACTGTACGAGTATGTCCTTGAGGTCGTAGAACCAGTGCCAGTTGAAGCGGAAATATCCCTGCACCCTGGACGGGCTGACATTCCTGATCTGGCTGCGGTACTTCTCGAAAAGCCTGCTGCAGACCTCTGCGAGACGGTCCATCTTGCTGCAATCCACGACTGACGCCGTGCAGTATGGCGAGGAGGAACCTTCGTACTGGGCATAGAAGTCCGAGATCACTCCGATCGGGTCCGGATTGCTGCCCTTGAGCAGCCTCTGGGTGAGCGTTGAATAGACGAATCCGTCGGCGAGTACTTCCGTAGGGGAGAATCCGACGATGTCACAGATGTCCTTGATCTCATAGGCGACCTCGACGCATCCCATCAGGCAGGCGTCGAAGAGTATGTAATCGAACTTCATCGGGAATGCCTTCGCGAAGTTCTTAAGGTCCATCTCGTAGCAAAGATAGCTACCCGAGTATCCCGTCTGGGTCTGTCCTACGCTGCGTTCTGGTGATGCACCTGCGCTGCGCTCGGGACCTTTGCTGATGGTTCGGTAATTGACGGTGGCGCCGGCTGGCAGCCATCCTGTCGCATGGGATGAGAATACCATTCCGTAGTCCTTTGCTGGGAACAGGGTCTTCACGTCCTCGAGCACAGTGCGGAGGGTCTGGGAATCAGCGGAGATGACGTCTCCTCCATAGGTCATGAGCGTGTCTGCCACGACTCTGCCGTCGGGTGTGGAGTTGAGCTTGATCAGGTGGCTGCTGAGCTCCTCGGTGTAGTTTCCATAGGTGCTGCAGGTCTGCCTGTATACCAGGAGCACGTTGTCCGCGCGGCTATGATGATCCACGGGAAGATAGCCCTTCAGAAGGTCCTCATAGTCATCCTCCATGTAGCTGCTCAGCGTGTTGAAGCCGGCCTGATAGATCAGGAGTACATGGCGTGATTCCTCGTCGCCGACTCTGTCTCCGGGAATACCGGTCGAGTTGTGTTCCGGCCCTATGAAGTCCGCGTCCTCTTTCGGGTCACAGGAGAGCACGGCGGTCCCGACGAGCACAGTCAGTGCCGCCTTGAGACAGAATATGATGTTTTTTATCCTCATATACGCGCGTAACCGAGCAAATATAAGCAATTTATTATTATTTTTGCGCGCCCGCTTCGGCGGCCAATACGAAATACAGACAAACAGATATGAAATCAATTTCAAGAATCATCATGGTTTCCGCAGCAGTGTTAGGACTCGCATCATGCGGCCAGAACAAGGGCGATAAGGATTTCAAGTACCTTATCGACGAGTTCGCTGACCTCAAGGTCATGCGTTATCAGGTCCCTGGATGGGACGAGCTCTCACTCCAGCAGAAGGAATATATCTACCATCTTGCAGAGGCTGCAAAGTGGGGTAGGGATATCTACTGGGATCAGAACTGCGCATGGAACATCCCAGTCCGCAAGGCTGTCGAGAACATCATCGACAACTACAGCGGCAACCGCAAGGGTCAGGAATTCGCTGACTTCATGGTATACGCCAAGAGGCTCTTCTTCTCTAACGGCTTCCACCATCACTATGCCGAGGACAAGTTCGTCCCAGCATGCTCACGCGAATATTTCGCCTCTCTGATGGAGTCGGTAGGCGTGGAGAACTCGGCTGAGCTTCTCAATGTAATCTACAATCCTGAGCTTTATCCTTCACGCAAGGCCATCAGCGGCGACATCGTCGCAGAGTCTGCTGTGAACTTCTACGAGGGCGTGACCCGCGAGGAGGCAGAGGCATACTACAACTCCATCGTCGACGAGAAGGATCCTACCCCTATCTCTTACGGACTCAATACCAAGCTCGTGAAGGGCGCTGACGGCGTCATCCGCGAGGAGGCTTGGAAGGTCGGTGGCATCTATGGCGCCGCAATTGAGAAGATCGTCGAGGAACTCGAGCTCGCAGCACCTCTTGCTGAGACCGACGCACAGCGCGACTACATCGCATCTCTCGTCGCATACTACCGTACCGGTGACCTCCGTCTCTGGGACGAGTACAACATCAAGTGGCTCAAGGATACCCTCGGAACCGTGGACTTCGTGAACGGTTTCGTGGAGGACTACAACGATCCTCTCGGCCGCAAGGGCTCATGGGAGGCTCTCGTGAACATCAAGGACCACGCCGCTTCTGCACGCACCGAGACCCTCAGCGCAAATGCTCAGTGGTTCGAGGACAATTCTCCTGTAGATCCTAGCTTCAAGAAGCCAGTCGTAAAGGGCGTCAGCGCAAAGGTCATCAACGTCGTGGCTCTCGCCGGTGACTCATATCCTGCAACTCCTATCGGAATCAACCTCCCTAACGCAGACTGGATCCGCAGGGAGCATGGTTCGAAGTCAGTTACCATCTCCAACATCACCGATGCATACTCGAAGGCAGCGGAGGAGTCTCCTAAGAGCACCCTCACCGAGTTCGCTTACGACGAGGAGGAGATCGCTATGGCAAAGAAGTATCTCTCTATCACCGATAACGTACATACCGACCTTCACGAGTGTCTCGGACACGGTTCAGGCCAGCTCCTCCCAGGCGTTTCTCCAAACGCTCTCGCAGAGTATAGCTCGACCCTCGAGGAGGCTCGCGCAGACCTCTACGGCCTCTATTACATGGCAGATCCTAAGCTCGTCGAGCTCGGAATCCTTCCTGACGAGGAGGCTTACAAGGCACAGTATGCGAACTACATCCGCAACGGCCTCATGGTTCAGTTCAGCCGCGTGGAGCTCGGCAAGCCAAACACCGAGGCCCACATGCAGAACCGCAAGCTCATCGCAGAGTGGTGTCTTGAGCACGGTACCGAGATGCATTACTGCGACGATGAGGGATGCCGCTTCATCAATGCCATCGAGAAGCAGGTCAAGGACGGCAAGACCTATTTCGTAGTCAACGAATATGGCGCACTCAGGGAGCTCTTCGGCGAGCTTCTCGCGGAGATCCAGAGAATCAAGTCAGAGGGTGACTACGAGGCCGGCAAGGCACTCGTTGAGCAGTACGCAGTCAACATTGACCGCGACCTCCACAGGGAGGTGCTCGAGCGCTACGCTGAGCTCCAGCTCAAGCCTTACGGCGGCTTCGTGAACCCAGACATCGTTCCTGTTGAGGAGAACGGCAAGATCGTGGACTACAAGCTTGACTACACCGCAAGCTATGTTGACCAGATGATGAACTACGGTCACAACTACTCGATCCTCTAAGGCAGTCATTGAAATCCTCGCGCGCAACTTGGTTTTGTGCGCGATAGTAAATAGCTGGCTGTCAGTGCTTTAATATGTGGACGGTTCCCTCTTCCGGGGGAGCCGTCCGTGCGTAAGGAGCCTGATGATCAAAGAGATACGGTCGTTGCAGAGTTTCGGCTAATTTGTCTATATTTGCCGCAGTGAAGAGCCTTACGGAAAGATATGAATATTACCTCAGGATAGAGAGGGTGATGTCGCCGAACACGGTGGCTTCCTACGGCCATGACGTGCAGGCCTTCATGGACTACCTGGACGGGAAGGACCCATACGCGGTCAGCTCCGACGACGTGATCGACTACTTCACAGGCCGGAAGTTCCTTTCCAAGCGTTCGCAGGCCCGTGCGCTCAGCGCCCTGAGGTCCTTTTACGGATGGCTCATTTCAGAAGGCGAGATCGAGATCAACCCCTGCGACAAGGTCGAGGCACCGAAGATGGGCCGTTACCTTCCCGACGTGCTCTCTGTGGAGGAGGTTGAGGCCATCATCTCATCCGTGGATACGAATTCATGGAAGGGACTCCGCGACCGTGCCATACTCGAAGTCCTCTACGGCTGCGGGCTGCGCGTCTCCGAGGCCGCGTCCCTCCAGCTTTCGGACCTCTTCTTCGAGGACGGCTTCGTGCGTGTGGTTGGAAAGGGTGACAAGCAGAGGGTCATACCTATGGGTGACATGGCCGGGGAGGCGATCAGGGCCTACCTTCCGGTGCGCCCCGACCCGACCGATGCAAGGACGTCCGAAACCCTCTTCCTGAACCGCTTCGGCAAGCCGCTGAGCAGAATCTCCATCTTCAATATGGTGAAGGAGCAGGCGCAGAGAGCCGGTGTCACGAAGGAGCTCTCGCCGCATTCCTTCCGCCATTCCTTCGCGACCCACATGATCGAGAACGGCGCCGATCTGCGCGCAGTGCAGGAGATGCTCGGTCACGAGAGCATCCTCACCACTGAAATATACACGCACGTGAACACCGCCACCTGGCAGGCGTCGGTGCTGGAGAATCATCCTAGAAAGAAATAGGGGCTACTGCTTGTCCTCCTCAGGGAAGTCGAGCTTGCCGGTGAGTTCCGCCTCGCGGGCGATCGCCGCATTGTAGCAGTGGCGGCACAGAGGCTCGTAGATGTTCTTCTCGCCGAGAACGACGAGGTCTGAATTCTCGCTGAGACGGTGGGAGTGCTGGGCCGGGCTTCCGCATTTCACGCAGACTGCATGGACCTTGAGCACGTCCTCCGCGATCGCCATCAGCGAAGGCATGGGACCGAAAGGTTTGCCGAGGAAGTCGGTGTCGAGACCGGCGATGATGACGCGGATGCCGTTGTTGGCGAGCTCCTGGACGGTCTCGATGATGCTGGAGTCAAAGAACTGCGCCTCGTCCACGCCGAGTACGTCGATGCCTTCGTTGAGGGCTGCGAGCATCTCCTTCGGATCGGAGATCGGAGTGGATGCGATCTTGTGGCTGTCGTGCGAGACAACCTCCGACTCGGAATACCTCACGTCGATGGCCGGCTTGTAGATCGCGACGTTCTGGTTCGCGAAAACGGCCCTCTTCATCCTCCTGATAAGCTCCTCAGTCTTTCCCGAGAACATCGATCCGCAGATTACCTCTATGGAACCTGCTTTTTTGCAGTTTTCTAAAAACATTTGACTATTTTTGTGCTTTGACTGATGCAAATATAGTCAAAAACCAGTCTTATGGAAAACACTAGAGAAGAAATATTGGCCGCCATCCGACAGGAGCTCTCGGAGCTCAAAGATCAGGTTTCCGCGCTCGAGGCAAGGCTTGCCGCCATCGAGTCCGAAAGCCCTGCAGATCCGTCGGAAAGTGCCGTGGAGACGCCTGCCGCCTTCGATGACGCGATGATGGCGATCAGCATTGACGATATCATGGACGTCGACTTCGGAGAGCCCGAGGTTGCTTATGAGCCAATTGTCGAGGAACCAGAAGCCGAAGAACCAGCTGAGGAGCCTGAGGCCGTGGTTTCAGACGATGCGGAGCAGATAGCTGCAATCGAAGATGAAATCTTCGGCGATGTCGAGGTTCCGGCAGAGGCCGCAGTTGAGGAACCTGCAGAAGAGACAGTGGAACCAGAGGACGCTCCGGTAGAGGAACCGGCTGCGCCAGTTGAAGAACCAGCCGAGGAACCAGAGGTTGAAGAACCGGTAGAGGAGCAGATTGCTGCACCGGTGGAGGAAGACCTTCCGGAGAGCTTCCCTGAGGAGGATGACGAACCTTCGTTCATGGACATATTCGGAATGGCCCAGTCGGACGAGGGCACCCTCAATGCGAAGCACCGCGCGGGCAAGAAGAAGGCTGTGATGGATGTCATGGCGACAAAGGAAGCTTGGCGCAGCGATATGCCGGGCTCGCCTGTGAAGGATATCCGCAGCGCGATCTCCCTCAATGACCGTATCCTCTTCATCCGCACCCTCTTCGACGAGGATCCGGTGATCTTCCAGGACACCATCGCCGAGGTGAACGAGATCGCGACCCTGGATGAGGCCGTCGAGTACCTCAAGGAGCACAATCCCGCATGGGATTTCGACAGCGACGTGGTATACAGGTTCATGATGGCCGTAAGGCGCAAGATCAGGTAATGCCAGGAATACTCTACATAGTCCCGACCCCGGTGGGCAACCTCGAGGACATGACTTTCAGGGCCATCAAGGTGCTGAAGGAAGCTGACCTCATCCTTGCCGAGGATACGAGGACGAGTTCCGTGCTTCTCAAGCATTTCGATATTCACGGAAGGCTCGAATCGCACCACAAGTTCAACGAGCACAAGACCTCCGAGATGATCAAGGAGAGGATACTCCAGGGCCTCAACGTCGCCCTTATAAGCGACGCCGGCACTCCGGGTATCTCAGACCCCGGATTCCTGCTCGTGCGCACCTGCGCCGCGGAGGGCATCGAGGTCCAGACCCTTCCCGGAGCCACGGCATTCGTGCCGGCCCTTGTGAGCAGCGGATACCCGTGCGACCGTTTCTGCTTCGAAGGTTTCCTTCCGCAGAAGAAAGGCCGCCAGACCAAGCTCCAGGAGCTTGCAGGGGAGCACAGGACTATGATATTCTACGAGTCACCATACAGGCTCGTTAAGACCCTCGAGCAGTTCGCGGAATTCTTCGGCCCGCAGAGGGAATGCTCGGTAGCGAGGGAGATAAGCAAGGTGCATGAAGAGCACAAGCGCGGCACTCTCGAGGAGGTCGCCGCATGGTATAAGGCCCATGAGCCTAAAGGTGAGATTGTGATAATAGTAGCCGGCGCTCCGGAAGTCAAGAAGGAGAAGAAGCGCTACTATGAAGAGGAAGAAGAAGCCTGAGAGTGACAGCCCTGCCGCACGGTCGATGAAGGCAGGTGCGATTGCACTCGTTTTTCTGGTGCTGGGCTACCAGGCGGCCGTGTTCATCCACCGGGCCGCAGTTACTAAGATCATAAGTGACAGGGACCGCCCTGACACGGTCTACATTGTGGACCGTGAGCTTGCCGAATCCGTCCTGGGAACCCGGTCGGACGCATCCGGTAGGTCGGTGCGTGCTCCGGGTGGTTCTCCGGCCCATGGAGACGTTTCCGTACGTAGGAACGCGGAGCACGAGGATGGCGCTGTGCGGGTGCGGGAGAGTCTTCCTGCGGCCCCGGAGACTTTCCGTTTCGACCCGAATACCGTGTCCGTCGAGGATCTGCAGAGGCTCGGATTCACCCAGCGCCAGGCCGAGTCCATCGACAACTATCGCAGAAAGGGCGGACATTTCTCCCGCAAGAGCGATTTCGCAAGGTCATACGTCGTGAGCGAGGAGGTGTATGCCCGTCTCGAGGACTATATAGACATTCCATTGCTGGATCTTAACAGGGCTGATTCACTTGCCCTGACGGGACTTCCGGGAATTGGCGGATGGTTTGCGTCACAGATAATCCGCCACAGGGAGGAACTGGGCTCATTCTCACGTAAGGAGCAGCTTCTGAATGTCTACAGGCTCGACAGGGAGCGCTATGATGCGATATCCGATCTTGTCTTCGTCAGAGAAGAGGATGCGGAGCCTTTCCATCTGTGGAGCCTTCCTGCCGACTCTCTCCGCCTGCATCCTTACATCCGCAGCTGGAACCTCGCCAAGGCCATAGTCCTGTATCGGGAGAACAACAGTAGGGATGATTGGACACTCGAAGGGCTCAGATCCGCCGGTGTGCTCTCCGAGGAGCAGTTCACCAAGCTCTCGCACTGCCTGATCGAGTGAGAATGAGACTGTCACGTTTCCATCGGCATCGACCTCATCCTGTTGCCGGTGTAGGAATTGCGTGCGAGATAGTTGAAAGCATTGCGATCAAGGAAGTCTAAAAGCTGAGAGAACACGTATTTTTGATTATGCATGTGCCATTCTACGATAGTCTGGCAAAGATAATTTCAAATTTATGAATCGAGTCGCCTCAAATCACCAAATCAAAGGATTTCATCTTCATCTAG